>JADDQD010000197.1 GCA_016781555.1 Pseudomonadota bacterium
AATGGATGGCCGCAAGCGTCGCATCTTCGCTGCCGTCGTCGACGAACAGGATTTCCCAAGACCCGTCCGGCACCAATTGATCCAGAATGGGTGCCACTCGGGCGACGAACGGCGCGATAGCCTGCTCTTCGTCCTTCACAGGCACGATGATGGAGAGCTGGACGTGCCGGCGAGTGGTCATCGCGACCCCTCTGCCACAGATCGCCCCGGAAGTGGATAACGGCGCCGGTTCCACGTCAGCCGAACACCCATCTGCGATTGAGCATGAACACGACCAATGGCGTGACGCCCAGCACCAGCGGATAAGGCGCCCACAAGGGCAGCATCAACTCTTGCACCAACAGCCATACCCAGAGCTGATTGAGCGCAAAGCTGACCAGCGAGACGACAATGAACCGGCCGCCGGTCCGCGCAAGATTATCTCGCCGGCCGTGGCCGCGAAAGCTCCAGCGGCTGTGAACGAAGTAGCCAACCACAACAGCGGCCGCAAATCCCACCGCCCAGGCGAGGTTGGGATCCATGCCGTGCGCGGCAAGCACCCAATAAACGCCGATGTTGACGACGCTGGCGAGCCCCCCTGTGAGCGCATAGCGGACCAGCTGGCCCAGTAACGCTTCGTGCTCTCTCCACCCACCGATCGTCTTCACGCGCCCTGCTTGCTCTTTGTGCGCTGCAGCGACTAATGGCGCGCGACGCGATTGGGAAGGGTGAAGAGCGGCGATGGCCGGGGCGGGATCCGACTTCTATACAAGGCACTGGCGGCTCCTCGTGGCTCTGGCGTGGGTCCTTACTTCCGCCGTTTTAGTCTACCATCGCTGGGGCGCCGTCAGCTGGTTCGCTCTTGGCGACACTGACGACAACATGCGTATCATGCAGGTCCGGGCGCTCCTGGCAGGACAGGACTGGTATGACATGCGCCAGTACCGGCTGGATCCGCCTGGAGGTGCGAACATCCACTGGTCGCGCATCGTCGATCTGCCGCTCGCGGGGATGATGCTTCTGCTCCGCCCGATTTTCGGTGGTCCTTTGGCAGAAAAGATTGCCGTCACAATCGCGCCGCTCCTGCCCATGGTGATTGCCATGGGGGCCGTTGCGGTCACCAGCCGCCGGCTCCTCTCGCCCAAAGCGTGGGTGCTCGGCGTGGTTTTTCTCCTGTGCGCCCATTCCGCCCGCGGCATGTGGGCACCGCTTCGCATCGATCATCACGGCTGGCAGCTTGCCATGCTGGCGCTCGCCGTCGCTGCCCTGGCCGATCAGCGCAAGGCGCGGGGCGGAGTGACCCTCGGGCTTTCGACGGCGGTTTCGCTTTCGATCGGGCTCGAGATGCTCGTTTTCCTAGCTCTTGCGGGCGCAGCGCTTGCTTTGATGTGGGTGTACGACGAAAAGCAGGGACGCAGGCTCGCCAGCTACGGCGCCAGCCTCGCCGGCGGCTGCGCGCTCGGCTACCTGCTCTTCACCTCGTACGACAATCGCCTTCCCGTATGCGATGCGCTTTCGCCGGTTTGGCTGTCCGCGATGGCCGCGGCGGGCGCAGTGGCGGTGCTTCTGGCTTTCTTGCCCCTGAGCAGCCAGCTGGCCCGACTTGCCGCAGCAGCCGGCTTGGGCGCGCTCATCATAGGCGGCTTTGCTTTGGCATGGCCACACTGCCTGGGTCGCCTCGAAGGTGTCTCGCCTGAGCTTCAGGATCTTTGGCTCGAAAACGTTCGGGAAGCGCGGCCGATCTACACTCACAATCTCCGCACAATCGTTGCCGTCATCTCACTGCCGATCGCCGGCCTGATCGGCTACGGCGCGATGTTGTGGCGGCTGCGTCGCCGCGGAGCGGACCTCATCCCCTGGTCGGCGCTGGCCACGATCGCGTTGGCGGCGGCGGCCATGCTTCTATGGCAGAGCCGTGCGGGAGCCCCCGCACAGTTGCTGGCAGTTCCCGGCGCAGCTGCACTTGGCTGGCTCCTCATGCGATGGATGCTCGGCCTCCGGCTGATGCCGCTACGGGTGCTGGGGGTGGTCGGCACATTCGTGCTGGTCTCGGGGCTGGCCGCGCAGAACCTCGTTCAGCTTGTGCCTGAAAAGCAGCCAAAGCGCATTCAGCGGGTAAATCGGGCGAACGGCACTTGTCCCACGCTGGCAGCGCTGAAACCCGTTGCGCAGCAGCCGAAAGGCTACGTCCTGACGTTTCTTGATTTGAACCCCAGACTTATTGCCGTGACGCACCACCATGGCGTCGCGGGCCCTTATCACCGGAACCAGGCGGCCATTATTGAGCTGATGAAAACGTGGCGGGGATCGGCAGAAAACGCCCGGCGCACCATTGCCCGCCGGGGCATCGACTATGTGCTTATCTGCCCCAGCCTGTCGGAATCGACAATCTACAGTGCTGAAGCGCCGAACGGCTTCTATGCTCAGCTGGCGAAGGGTGAGGTGCCGGCCTGGCTGGACCCGATCGCCCTTCCAGCCGACTCGCCCTACAAGATGTGGCGCGTCAGGCGGTGAGCTGAAAGCTGACGTTGATGCCGTCTATAACGAACTGAGCGGCAAGCGCACCCAGGATCACCCCGAGGATGCGCGTGATCATCGCCTCCAGCCGGTGTCCGAGCAGCCGCATCATCGGTCCGGCGGCGAGAAGGGCAACCATGGTCAGCAGCAGGATCGCGGCCAGTGCCCCAAGCACCACGAGGGACTGCTCCAGACCCTCGCTGCGCGCCATCAGCAGCATGATGGACGCGATGGAGCCCGGTCCGGCGATCATCGGAATGGCCATTGGGAAAACCGATATATCCTCGATTTCCGGGGTGGCGTTGACCTCGTTCGCGCGGTTCTCGCGCCGCTGGGTCCGCTTTTCGAAAACCATCTCAAGCGCGATTAGGAAGAGCATGATGCCGCCCGCGATGCGAAAGGCGGCGAGGCTGATGCCGAGGGCATCGAGCAGGTCTTCGCCGAATAGGCCGAAGAAAAAAAGGATGCCCGCTGCGATTAGGACTGACCGGATCGCCATCTTGCGCCGCTCGGCCGGCGGACAATCGTGCGTCAGGCTCGCGAAAATGGGCGCGCAGCCCGGCGGATCGATGATCACGAAGAAGGTCACGAACGCCGAGATGAAGAGCTCGGTCATCGCCGCTGCCCTCCCTGCGCGGCGTTGAAGCGGGGGCCGACGGGCCGGGGCGTTGCTAAGGCTCGAACGCTCACAGCTGCGCCGGGGCGACGAAGCCTGCACGCGCGTGGGCTGCGACCAGCGTGTTGCGCAGCAGGACCGCAATGGTCATTGGTCCAACGCCCCCCGGAACGGGAGTAATCGCGCCCGCGGTCGCCTTGGCGCTTTCGAAGTCCACATCGCCGACCAATCGCGTTTTACCTTCTTCCTCCGCGGGCACCCGGTTGATCCCGACGTCGATCACGGTGGCGCCCGGCTTCAGCCAGTCGCCCTTCACCATGTGCGGCCGCCCCACTGCGGCCACCACGATGTCTGCGCGCCGGACAACGGCAGGGAGATCGCGCGTGCGGCTATGGGCGACGGTCACCGTGCAATTTTCCTGGAGAAGAAGCTGAGCCATCGGTTTGCCGACGATGTTGGAACGGCCGATTACCACCGCATCCTGGCCGGACAGGTCACCGATCCGCTCCTTCAGCATCAAGAGGCAGCCGAGCGGGGTGCAGGGGACGAGCGCCTCCTCGCCCACCGCGAGCTTCCCGGCATTGGCGACGTGGAATCCGTCTACATCCTTGGCGGGATCTATGGCGGCGATCACGACCTTTCCATCAATGTCCTTGGGCAGCGGGAGCTGGACCAGGATCCCGTCGACCCGATCGTCCGCGTTGAGCTGCTCAACGAGCGCGATGAGCTCGTCCTGGCCCGCGGTGTCAGGAAGCCGGTGCTCGAAGCTTTCCATGCCAGCTGCGATCGTTGCCTTGCCTTTGGAGCGAACATAAACTTCGCTGGCAGGGTCCTGCCCGACGAGCACAACAGCCAGGCCAGGTTTCCGCCCGGCGGCCGCGACAAAAGCCTGAACCGCCTCGGCCACGGTTGCGCGGAGGCGGTCGGCGAAAGCTCTGCCGTCGATGATCTCGGCGGTCACGCCACTCCTGAGGTCACGAGATCGCGCGCGAGCCCGCCAAGCAGCATCTGCAACGCAATAATAATGAGCAGCGCCACCAGCGGCGAGAAGTCGATCCCGCCGAAGTCGGGAAGCACCCGGCGGATTGGCCGATAAAGCGGCTCAGTGATCTTATCGAGCGCGTGAAGGAACGAGCGCATGAAGTCGTTGCTCGTGTTGATCACATTGAATGCGACGAGCCAGCTCAGGATCGCCTGGATGATGATGATCCACCTCAACACGTCGAGCAGCAGATCGACAATACCGAACAAGGCAAGCAGCATAGTTTCTCCCCGGACGCCGGGCCCATGTAGGGGAGAGCCACGGCAGGAGCAATGCCGGGCAGGACTGGGCCGACCCGGAACGGAAGCCCGCGAACGCGGTTGGACCGGGAGCACGAAACAGGAGCGCAAGAATGAAAGGTTACGTCGAAAACATCGAAGAGGCGACACTCGCCAACACCGATTTCCGGCGTGTCCTTTATACCGGCAAGAATATTCAGCTCGTGCTGATGACGCTCCAGCCCGGCGATGAGATCGGCGAGGAAGTCCACGAGGACATTGATCAGTTCTTCCGCGTCGAGGAAGGGCGCGGCACGATCTACATCGATGGCGCCGGCAATCCGATCGCGGACGACTTCGCCGCGATCGTGCCCGCAGGCGCGCGCCACAACGTGGTCAACAGCGGCGATGAGCCGTTGAGGCTTTACACACTTTACGGCCCACCCGAGCACAAGGACGGCACCGTCCACCGCGACAAGGCACAGGCCGAGCGCGACCACGAAAACGATCATTTCGACGGGCGCACGACCGAGTGAGCCACGGGGCCAGCGGCTCGGCCGCTCTTCCCAACTTCGCCCGTTGACCGGAATCGGAGAGGCAGGTATAGGCCGCCTCGCCCGGGGCTGGTGGTGGTTGTTCAGACCAGACGCTGTCCCGAGGGCGCCAAGAGCTTGAACATTGCTGCGCGTTCGCGAACGCCTGGGGGGCCAATGAGGCCGCCGGGGCTTTTGCGCATTTCGCGTGCAGCAAAGTAACTTAAGAAGGTGAAGGGCTTCATGCCGACGATCAACCAGCTGATCCGCAAGGGTCGCGAACCGCAGAAGGCCAAATCCAAGGTCCCTGCAATGGAGCAGAACCCGCAGAAGCGCGGTGTCTGCACCCGTGTCTACACCACGACCCCCAAGAAGCCGAACTCGGCGCTTCGCAAGGTGGCCAAGGTCCGCCTGACGAACCAGCGCGAAGTCATCAGCTATATTCCCGGCGAAGGCCACAACCTCCAGGAGCACTCGGTGGTTCTGATCCGCGGCGGCCGCGTTCGCGACCTGCCCGGGGTCCGCTACCACGTCCTGCGCGGCGTCCTCGACACCCAGGGTGTCAAGGATCGCAGGCAGAGCCGTTCCAAATACGGCGCCAAGCGCCCGAAATAAGGGAATAAAGACATGTCTCGTCGTCGTCGCCCAGAGAAGCGCGAAGTGCTGCCCGATCCCCGTTTCGGGGACGTGGTTCTTACCAAATTCATGAACAGCGTCATGCTGGACGGCAAGAAGTCCGTCGCCGAAGGCATCGTTTACGGAGCCTTTGACACAATCGAAACGCGCGCAAAGCGCGATCCGCTCGGCGTCTTCCACGATGCCTTGACCAATGTCAGCCCTGGCATTGAAGTTCGCAGCCGCCGCGTCGGCGGTGCGACCTACCAGGTGCCCGTCGAGGTTCGTCCCGAGCGCGCGCAGGCGCTGGCGATTCGTTGGCTCATCACGGCAGCGCGCTCCCGTTCGGAGAACACCATGTCCGCTCGGCTTTCGGGTGAGCTCATGGACGCGGCCAACAATCGCGGCAATGCAGTGAAGAAGCGCGAGGACACGCACCGCATGGCGGAAGCCAATCGCGCCTTCTCACATTACCGCTGGTAACGGCGGAACGTGTTTAAAAGTCTCGGTTAATCCTTATATCGCCGGCAGCGGGTCAACGAGGCCTGCTCCCGGCATTGGAGTTAAGACATCATGGCCCGCAGCCATCCGCTCGATCGTTATCGCAATATTGGCATCATGGCGCACATCGACGCCGGCAAGACGACGACCACCGAGCGCATTCTTTATTACACCGGCAAGTCCTACAAGATCGGTGAAGTCCATGAGGGCACGGCCACCATGGACTGGATGGAGCAGGAGCAGGAGCGCGGCATCACGATCACGTCGGCCGCCACGACCTGCTTCTGGAACGATCACCGGATCAACATCATCGACACGCCGGGCCACGTCGATTTCACCATTGAAGTGGAGCGCTCGCTGCGCGTGCTCGACGGTGCGGTTGCCTGCTTTGATGGCGTTGCGGGCGTTGAGCCCCAGTCCGAAACCGTTTGGCGGCAGGCCGAGAAGTACAAGGTCCCGCGGATGTGCTTCGTCAACAAGCTCGACCGTACCGGCGCCAACTTCGAGATGTGCGTCGGCATGATCCGAGATCGCCTCGGCGCCCGCGCCGCCGTCCTGTACCTGCCGATCGGCATCGAGAGCGGCTTCAAGGGCCTCGTCGATCTGGTCGAGAACCGCGCCATCATCTGGCTCGAGGAGTCGCTCGGCGCGAAGTTCGAGTATCAGGAGATTCCCGAAGATCTCGCCGACGCCGCTGCTGCAGCGCGCATGGAGCTGATCGAGATGGCCGTCGAGCAGGACGACGACATCATGGAAGCCTATCTCGGCGGCGAGGAGCCCGATGCGGTGACGCTGAAGAAGCTGATCCGCAAGGGCACGCTCAACTTTTCGTTCGTACCGGTGCTGTGTGGCTCTGCGTTCAAGAACAAGGGCGTCCAGCCGCTGCTCGACGCGGTCGTCGACTATCTGCCGAGCCCGCTCGACATCCCGCCGGTGGAGGGCCTCAAGCTGGACGGCGAGACCACCGACACCCGTCCGCCGGCTGACGACGCGCCTTTCTCAGCGCTGGCGTTCAAGATCATGAACGATCCGTTCGTGGGCACGCTCACCTTTGCGCGTATCTATTCCGGCAAGCTCGAAACGGCTTCTTCCGTGATGAACTCCGTCAAGGACAAGAAGGAGAAGGTCGGCCGCATGCTGCTGATGCATGCCAATGATCGCGAGGACATCCAGGTAGCCTATGCCGGTGACATCGTCGCCTTGGCCGGTCTCAAGGATACCACCACGGGCGACACGCTCTGCGCGCAGAACGCACCGATCATCCTCGAGCGGATGGAATTCCCTGAGCCGGTGATCGAGGTCGCGGTGGAGCCGAGAACCAAGGCCGACCAGGAGAAGATGGGCGTGGCATTGAACCGCCTCGCCCGCGAGGACCCGTCCTTCCGCGTGTCTTCGGACAATGAGAGCGGCCAGACCATCATCAAGGGAATGGGCGAGCTCCACCTGGAGATCCTGGTCGATCGCATGAAGCGCGAGTTCAAGGTCGAAGCGAATGTCGGGGCGCCGCAGGTGGCGTATCGCGAGAGCCTGGCCAAGAAAGTGGACGTCGATTACACCCACAAGAAGCAGTCGGGTGGTTCCGGCCAGTTCGGCCGTATCAAGTTCACCGTTGAGCCGGGCGAGCGCGGCCAGGGCGTCATCTTCAAAGACGACGTCAAGGGCGGCAACATTCCGAAGGAATATATCCCGTCGGTCGAAAAGGGGATCCGCGAAATCGCCGCAACCGGATCGCTGATCGGCTTCCCAATCATCGACTTCACTGCGACGCTTTACGACGGCGCTTATCACGACGTTGACTCGTCGGCGCTCGCCTTCGAAATCACCGGCCGCGGCGCCATGCGAGAAGCCGCCCAGAAAGCCGGCATCAAGCTCCTTGAGCCGATCATGCGCGTCGAGGTGGTTACTCCCGAAGATTATCTCGGTGACGTGATCGGCGACCTCAACAGCCGTCGCGGCCAGATCCAGGGAACGGACAGCCGGGGCAATGCACAGGTCGTCGAAGCGATGGTGCCGCTTGCCAATATGTTCGGCTACGTTAATGAGCTGCGTTCATTCTCGCAGGGCCGCGCTCAGTACACCATGCACTTCTCTCATTACGAGGAAGTGCCGGCGAACGTCGCCGAAGAGGTCAAGGCGAAGCTCGCATAACTGCGTGAACAACTGAATTGAGCAGAAACACGAAGGGTAACCATAATGGCGAAAGCTAAGTTTGAGCGGAATAAGCCGCACTGCAACATCGGCACCATCGGTCACGTCGATCACGGCAAGACATCGCTGACCGCAGCGATCACCAAGGTGCTCGCCGAGACCGGCGGCGCGAAGTTTGTCGATTATGCGAACATCGACAAGGCTCCTGAAGAGCGTGAGCGCGGCATCACCATTTCGACGGCGCACGTTGAATATGAGACGCCGGCCCGCCACTATGCGCACGTCGATTGCCCCGGTCACGCCGATTATGTGAAGAACATGATCACTGGCGCCGCGCAGATGGACGGTGCGATCCTGGTCGTGTCCGCTGCCGACGGCCCAATGCCGCAGACCCGCGAGCACATCCTCCTGGCCCGTCAGGTCGGCGTTCCGGCGCTGGTGGTGTTCATGAACAAGGTCGACCAGGTTGACGACGAGGAGCTTCTCGAGCTCGTCGAGCTCGAAATCCGCGAGCTTCTTTCGTCCTACGACTTCCCGGGCGACGACATTCCGATCGTCAAGGGGTCGGCGCTTGCCGCGCTTGAGGAGAGCGACCGCAAAATGGGTCATGACGCGGTGCTTGAGCTGATGGCTGCCGTGGACGCCTACATCCCGCAGCCCGAGCGTCCGCTCGACCGTCCGTTCCTGATGCCGATCGAAGACGTGTTCTCGATTTCGGGTCGCGGCACCGTCGTCACCGGCCGCGTTGAGACCGGCATCGTCAAGGTTGGCGAAGAGGTCGAGATCGTCGGCATCCGCGACACCCGCAAGACGGTCGTCACCGGCGTCGAAATGTTCCGCAAGCTGCTCGACCAGGGTCAGGCGGGCGACAATATCGGTGCTCTTATCCGCGGCGTCGGCCGTGAGGAAGTCGAGCGCGGCCAGGTTCTCTGCAAGCCGGGCTCGATCAAGCCGCACACCGACTTCAAGGCCGAGGTTTACGTGCTTTCGAAGGACGAAGGCGGTCGTCACACGCCGTTCTTCGCCAACTACCGTCCGCAGTTCTATTTCCGCACGACCGACGTGACGGGCATGGTGGAGCTGCCGGAAGGCACCGAGATGGTCATGCCTGGCGACAACGTGAACCTGGCCGTGAAGCTGATTGCTCCGATCGCGATGGATCAGGGCCTGCGCTTCGCAATCCGCGAAGGCGGCCGGACCGTCGGCGCAGGGGTTGTCGCCGAGATCACGAAGTAATATAGGGCAGGCAGCCGCCCGGATCCGAGAGATTCGGGCGGCTCGCCTTTAGTTTCGAATGAATGGCCGTTCCGGGCCGCTGAGGCTCCGGGTTGGTTTTGTTTGTTGGCCCCTCGGGGCGGCTCTTTCGCATCGGTAAGTGGGACATGGAAACGCAGAATATCCGGATTCGCCTCAAGGCGTTCGATCATCGTGTGCTTGATCAGGCCACGGGCGACATCGCCGACACCGCGCGACGCACGGGTGCTCTCATCCGAGGCCCCATTCCGTTGCCGACGCGCATCGAGAAGTTCACCGTGAACCGCTCGCCGCACGTCGACAAGAAATCGCGCGAACAGTTTGAAGTGCGCACGTACAAGAGGTTGCTGGACATCGTTCAGCCAACCCCGCAGACGGTTGATGCGCTAATGAAGCTCGATCTTGCCGCGGGTGTTGATGTCGAGATCAAGCTCGCCTAAGGCGGGCACGCGTCGCCGGCAAGGCTGACGCAATTACTTGGGATACCGCGCGGATTTATCCGCGGTCTGCGTCCCCCGCATCCCTCGTTCGCGAGGGAATAGCCCAAGCGGGGCACGCATCTATTTTGGGCTGGCCGGGTCCGATCGAAGTTCTCTTCGATGGGTGCCCGTCACGCCCCCGAAACGGGTTCGGGGGCCTCTGTATAAGGAGCATGGTCATGCGCACTGGCGTGATCGCGAAGAAAATGGGGATGACCCGCCTGTTCCAGGACGACGGCCGCCATGTGCCTGTCACCGTCCTGGCGCTCGACAACGTTCAGGTCATATCGCGCAAGGAAGCCGATCGTGACGGTTATGTCGCGGTGCAGCTCGGTGCTGGCACGGCCAAGGCGAAGAACCTTTCCAAGCCGCAGCGCGGCCACTTCGGCAAGGCTGAAGTGGAGCCGAAGGCGCGCGTCGCCGAGTTCGTGGTTGCCGAGGACGCGCTCCTCGACGTCGGGGCCACCTTGTCCGCAGATCATTATGTCGCGGGTCAGATGGTTGACATTCAGGGCGTGACCCAGGGCAAGGGCTTTGCCGGCGGTATGAAGCGCTGGGGCTTCGGCGGTCTTCGCGCGACCCACGGCGTCTCCGTCGCGCACCGTTCGCTCGGCTCCACCGGCCAGCGCCAGGATCCCGGCCGCGTCTTCAAGAACAAGAAGATGGCCGGTCATATGGGCGCCAAGAACCGCACTCAGCAGAATCTCGAGATCGTCCGTACCGACGCAGAGCGTGGCTTGCTGTTCGTGAAAGGCTCCGTGCCCGGCCACAAAGGTGGCTGGTTGCTGGTCAAGGACTCAGTCAAGGTCGCGCGCCCCGAGGCTGCGCCTTATCCGGCGGGGATCCGGGCCATTGCCCAGGAAATCGCTTCGGAAGAGGCTCCCGCGGGCTTGGTCGAGGAAGCTGCTGTCCACGAAATGGCTCCTCTGCCCGGAGCGGAGGAAGTGGCGGCCGGTGTGGCGGCATCCGATGCTCAGGCCGACGGCGGGCCCGACAACAATGAAGGCCAGGAAGGCTGAAAATGAAAGTTCCTGTTCAAACCCTCAGCGCGGACGCCAGCGGCGAGATCGAGCTCAACGACGCCGTGTTCGGCATTGAGCCTCGCGCCGACATCCTGCACCGCGTCGTCACATGGCAGCTCGAAAAGCGCCGCGGCACTGCCCGTGCCGCCCGAGAGCGCTCCGACGTCGCCCGTACCGGTAAGAAGTACGGTCGCCAGAAAGGCGGCGGTACCGCACGTCACGGTGATCGCCGCGCCCCGATCTTCGTCGGCGGCGGCAAGGCTCACGGTCCGCGCGTCCGGGACTTCGATCCTTCGCTGAACAAGAAGGTCCGCGCGCTTGGCCTCAAGATGGCACTTTCCGCCAAGGCTCGCGACGGCAAGCTGCTCGTGATGGAAAATCTCGATGTCAGCGAAGCCAAGACCAAGGTTTTGAAAGAGCAGCTGGCGGGGCTGAACTTCGGCAAGACGGCCCTCGTGATCGATGGCGACGCGCTGAACGTCGGCTTCGCGAAGGCGGCGTCCAACCTGCGCGAGATCGATCTTCTCCCGGCGGTGGGGGCCAACGTCTATGACATTCTGAAGCATGACACGCTGGTGCTGACCCGCGCCGCAGTCGAGAAGCTGGAGGCCCGGTTCAATGGCTAAGAAGCCGACAAAGGCAGTCGACATCAGCCACTATGATGTCGTGCTGGCCCCGCATATCACCGAAAAGACGACTTTGCTTTCCGAGCAGAATGCGGTGGTCTTCAAGGTCGCGAACGATGCCACCAAGCCGCAGATCAAAGCGGCCGTGGAAGCTTTGTTCGGCGTCAATGTGCTGGGCGTCAACACGCTCACGCAAAAGGGCAAGACCAAGCGCTGGAAGGGTCGCCCCTACACGCGCTCGGACGTCAAAAAAGCGATCGTGACTTTGGCCGAAGGCCAGACGATCGACGTCACCACCGGTATCTGAGGCGCGCGACATGGCACTCAAGCAATATAACCCGGTCACGTCGTCACAGCGCGGCCTGATCCTCGTCGACAAGTCGGCCTTGTGGAAAGGCAAGCCGGTCAAGGCGCTCACCGAAGGTAAGCGCAAGACCGGCGGCCGCAACAATAAGGGGCAGGTCACCTCGCGTGGCATCGCCGGCGGCCACAAGCAGCGTTACCGTTACGTCGACTTCAAGCGTCGCAAGTGGGATGTTCCGGCCACCGTCGAGCGGCTCGAATATGATCCGAACCGCACCGCCTTCATTGCGCTCGTTCGCTACGAAGACGGGGAGCTCGCCTACATTCTCGCGCCGCAGCGCCTGGCGCCGGGCGATAGCATCGTCGCCGGCCGCCGCGTCGACGTGAAGCCCGGCAACGCGATGGAGTTGAGCCAGATGCCGGTCGGCACCATCGTCCACAACGTGGAGATGAAGCCGGGCAAGGGCGGTCAGATCGCCCGGTCTGCCGGCACTTACGTCCAGGTTGTCGGTCGCGATCGCGGCATGGTGATCGTCAGGATGAATTCAGGCGAGCAGCGTTATATTCGCTCCGACTGCATGGGAACGGTTGGCGCGGTTTCCAATCCGGACAACCAGAACCAGAACTTTGCTAAGGCTGGCCGCTATCGCTGGCTCGGCCGTCGTCCGCTCACTCGCGGCGTGGCGAAAAACCCGGTCGACCACCCGCACGGCGGCGGCGAAGGCCGTACTTCGGGCGGCCGTCATCCGGTCACCCCCTGGGGTAAGCCGACCAAGGGTGCTCGCACCCGCCATAACAAGGCGACGGACAAGATGATCATCCGTTCGCGCCACGCGAAGAAGAAGAGGTAATAATGGCCCGCTCCGTCTGGAAAGGACCGTTCGTTGAGCTGTCCCTGCTGAAGAAGGCAGAGACTGCGCAGGAAGCGAATAGCCGTGCGCCGATCAAGACCTGGTCGCGCCGCTCGACGATCCTGCCGCAGTTCGTCGGCCTGACGTTCAACGTTTATAACGGCCGCAAATTCGTTCCCGTCTCCGTGAACGAGGATATGGTGGGAATGAAGCTCGGCGAGTTCGCGCCAACCCGCTTCTTCCCGGGCCACGCCGCCGACAAGAAGGGCAAGAGGTAAGCCATGGGCAAGGAAGCAAGCCCCCGTAAGGTCGGCGAAAAGGAAGCGCTGGCCGTTGGGACCACCATCCGCGGCTCCGCGCAGAAGCTGAACCTGGTTGCGGGTCTCATCCGCGGCAGGACGGCCGAAGAAGCGCTGAACATCCTGTCCTTCTCGAAAAAGGCGATGGCCGTGGACGTGCGCAAGGTTCTCGCAAGCGCGATCGCTAATGCGGAGAACAACCACAATCTCGACGTCGACGCTCTCGTGGTGGCCGAAGCTTCGGTTGGCAAGAGCATCTCGATGAAGCGCTGGACTCCGCGTGCGCGGGGCCGGTCGAGCCGGATCGTCAAACCGTTCAGCCGCGTACGCATTGTCGTGCGCGAGCAGCAGGAAGCTTAAACATGGGTCAGAAATCGTCACCGATCGGTCTGCGCCTGCAGATCAACCGGACCTGGGACAGCCGCTGGTACGCCGACGGCGTGGACTATGGCCGGCTGCTGCTCGAGGATCTGAAGATCCGCAAGTTCATCATGAAGACGATCCCGCAGGCGGCGATCTCAAAGGTGGTGATCGAGCGTCCGGCAAAGCTGTGCCGCATCTCCATTTATGCCGCGCGTCCGGGCGTGATCATCGGCAAGAAGGGCGCGGACATCGAAAAGCTTCGCAAGCAGCTTTCGTCGATGACAGCCAGCGACGTTTCGCTGAACATCGTCGAAATTCGCAAGCCGGAGATCGACTCCAAGCTCGTTGCGCAAGGTGTTGCCGATCAGCTCGAACGCCGGATCGCCTTCCGCCGCGCCATGAAGCGGGCGGTTCAGTCGGCGCTGCGTCTTGGTGCCGAAGGCATTCGTATCACCTGCTCTGGCCGCCTCGGCGGTGCCGAAATCGCGCGCACCGAATGGTATCGCGAAGGGCGCGTTCCGCTCCACACGTTGCGCGGCAATGTCGATTACGCCGAAGCGCAGGCGCACACCGCTTACGGTGTATGCGGCGTCAAGGTCTGGATCTTCAAGGGCGAGATCCTCGGCCATGATCCATTGGCCCAGGATCGCCTGATGATGGAGGCTCAAACCTCCGGCGTCCGGCCAGCGCGCTAAGGAATAAAGAATGCTACAACCCAAACGCACCAAATTCCGCAAGGCCTTCAAGGGCCGTATTCATGGCGACGCCAAGGGCGGAACGGCTCTGAACTTCGGCGCCTTTGGTCTGAAGGCCATGGAACCGGAGCGGATCACCGCACGCCAGATCGAAGCGGCTCGCCGGGCCATCACCCGTCACATCCGCCGTCAGGGCCGGCTCTGGATCCGTATATTCCCGGACGTTCCGGTCTCTTCCAAGCCTGCGGAAGTCCGCATGGGCTCCGGTAAGGGCAGCCCGGAATTCTGGGTCGCCCGCGTAAAGCCGGGCCGGATCCTGTTCGAACTCGACGGGGTTCCGGGGCCGCTCGCGCGGGTCGCATTCGAGCGTGCCGCCGAAAAGCTGCCGATCAAGACCAAGGTGATCGCCCGCCTCGGCGAATCGCTGATCGAGGAGGCATGATATGGCCCAGATCGACGATCTTAAAACCCGCACCGACGACCAGCTCAACGACCAGCTGGGCGAGCTGAAGCGCGAGCAGTTCAACCTGCGCTTTCAGGCCGCGACCAACCAGCTCGAGAAGCCATCGCGGATCCGCGAGGTGCGCCGCACCATCGCGCGGATCCGCACGCTGCAGAACCAGCGCGCCCGTGCCGCTCAGGCCAAGGGCTAAGGAGTAGACAATGCCGAAGCGCGTTCTCACCGGCACCGTGGTGTCGGACAAAACCGACAAGACCGTGGTGGTCAAGGTCGAGCGGCGGGTGAAGCACCCGCTGTACGGCAAGATCATCAAGCTGTCGAAGAAGTACCACGCCCATGACGAGGGCAACGAGTTTCGCCAGGGCGAGACCGTCCGCATCGAGGAGACGCGGCCGATCTCGAAGCTCAAGACCTGGCGCGTGGTTGACCGGGTCGACACGCATGCCACTCCGGCCAAGGCCGACGTCGCGTAGCAAGTTGGAAGCTGATCGCCGGGCATTTTCGTCCCGGTCGAAGTTAAGAGAAGGAATGGATCGATGATCCAGATGCAGTCGAACCTTGATGTCGCTGACAATTCGGGCGCCAAGCGCGTCCAGTGCATCAAGGTGCTTGGTGGCTCGAAGCGCCGCTTTGCCGGTGTGGGCGACGTGATCGTCGTCTCGGTAAAGGAAGCGGCCCCACGGGGCCGCGTGAAGAAAGGTGACGTTCATAAAGCCGTCATCGTGCGCACGGCAAAGGACATCCACCGCGCCGACGGTTCGACCATCCGGTTCGATTCCAACGCGGCCGTGCTCGTCAACAACAACCAGGAGCCGATCGGCACCCGCATCTTCGGCCCGGTCGTTCGCGAACTGCGCGCAAAGAAGCACATGAAGATCATCAGTCTCGCGCCGGAGGTGCTGTAATGGCCGCTGCGAAGATCAAGAAGGGTGACCGCGTCGTCGTTCTGTCCGGTAAGGACAAGGGCAAGCATGGCGAAGTCACCAAGGCGATGCCGAAGGAAGGCAAGGTTCTCGTGTCGGGCGTGAACATTATCACCCGCCACAAGAAGCCAAGCCAAGCCAATCCGCAGGGCGGGCTGGAGCGGACCGAAGCTCCGCTCCACGTGTCCAAGGTCGCGTTGGAAGATCCCAAGACGGGGCGCCCCACGCGAGTCCGCTTCGAAGTTCGCGATGGAAACAAGGTCCGCGTGGCTGCGCGGTCCGGGGAGACGATCAATGGCTGATGCCAAATACACGCCGCGCCTGAGGCGCGATTATGAGGAGCGCATCGTTCCGGCCATGATCGACCGGTTCGGCTACAAGAACGGGCTTGAAGTTCCGCGTCTTGAGAAGATCGTGCTCAACATGGGCGTCGGCGAAGCGACCCAGGACAAGAAGAAGGTCGAGACCGCGGCTGCCGAAATGCAGCTGATCGCTGGCCAGAAGCCGGTGGTCACCAAGGCCAAGAAGTCTATCGCGCAGTTCAAGCTGCGTGAGGGCATGCCGATCGGAGTGAAGGTAACGCTCCGCCGCGAGCGCATGTACGAGTTCCTCGACCGGCTCGTCACCATCGCCCTGCCGCGCGTTCGCGACTTTCGCGGCCTCAACCCGCGTTCGTTCGACGGCCGCGGCAACTACGCAATGGGTCTCAAGGAACAGGTCATTTTCCCGGAGATCAACTATGACCGCATCGAGAAGGTGCGCGGCATGGATATCATCGTAACCACCACCGCGAAGACGGATGAGGAAGCGCGCGAATTGCTGCGTCTCTTCAATTTCCCATTCCCGGCCGCAGAGGATCAGAAGCAGGCGGCCTGAGCGCCCCCTGCTCCGAACAGAAGGAAGAGAACTTAAGTCATGGCGAAACTGAGTTCCATCAACAAGAATGAGCGTCGCAAGAAGCTGGTGAAGAAGTATTCCGGCCAGTATGCGAAGCTGAAGGCGATTGCGGACGACGAATCCCGCGACGACACCGAGCGCTTGATTGCGCGCCTGAAGATGGCCGAGTTGCCGCGCAACGCGAACCCCACGCGGGTCCGCAACCGCTGCCAGCTTACTGGCCGTTCGCGCGCCGTTTATCGCAAATTCGGGCTTTCACGGATCATGCTTCGGGAAATGGGCAATGCAGGCCTGATCCCCGGCCTGACGAAGTCCAGCTGGTAAGGTATTAGAAGATGCCATTGACCGATCCTTTGGGTGACATGCTCACCCGCATCCGCAACGGGCAGCAGGCTCGCAAGGACAGCGTGGTTTCGCCCGCCTCCAAGCTCCGCGCCCGCGTTCTCGACGTGCTTCAGCGCGAGGGCTATATTCGCGGCTATACCGAAGAGGCGCTTGGTCGGCATGCCGGCCTGCGCATTGAGCTGAAATATTTCGAGGGCCAGCCCGCTATCCAGCATCTGGCGCGTGTCTCCAAGCCCGGGCGGCGCGTTTATTCAGGAAGCCAGGAGCTTCCGCGCATCCGCAACGGACTTGGCATCACCATCGTCTCGACGCCGCGGGGCGTTCTTTCCGACGCCGAAGCACGCGAGCAGAATGTCGGCGGCGAAGTGCTGGCGGAGGTATTCTAATGTCGCGCATTGGCAAGAAACCAGTCCCGATGCCCGCGGGTGTCACCGCGAGCACGCAGGGGCAAACGCTGACCGTCAAGGGCCCCAAGGGCACGCTCAGCATGCAGATGATCGAGGATATCTCTTACGAGATCCAGGAAGGCGCCATTTCGGTGCAGCCGGGCAATGAAACCAAGCGGGCCCGGGCGTTTTGGGGCATGCATCGTACACTGGTGCAGAACCTCGTCACCGGCGTCAGCGAGGGCTTCACGAAAGTCCTCGAGATCACCGGCGTTGGCTACCGTGCGGCCGCACAGGGCAAGAATCTGCGTCTGCAACTCGGCTACAGCCACGACGTCAACGTGCCGGTTCCGGCCGGTATCGACATCCGCACGCCGGATGCGACCACTGTCGAGATTTCGGGCATCGACCGGCAGCAAGTGGGCCAGCTAGCCGCCGAGATCCGGCGCTGGCGCAAACCCGAGCCTTACAAGGGCAAGGGTATCAAGTATCGCGGCGAGTTCATCTTCCGCAAAGAAGGCAAGAAGAAGTAAGCCATGGCGAAACTCACCCTCTTCGAGCGGCGCCGCCAGCGCGTCCGCACCTCACTCAGGAAGCGTGGCGGATCGCGTCCGCGTTTGTCCGTGCACCGCTCCGGCAAGCACATCTATGCGCAAGTCATCGATGATGTCCAAGGGCGCACGGTGGCTTCGGCATCGACGCTGGACAAGGACGTGCGCGGAAACGGCGGCGCGACCGTCCAGTCGGCCGAGGATGTCGGTCGCCGGGTCGCCGAGCGCGCCAAGGCCGCCGGCGTCACACAAGTTATTTTCGACCGTGGCGGTTTTCTGTTCCACGGCCGCGTGAAGGCTCTCGCCGATGCCGCACGCGAAGGCGGATTGGAGTTCTAAATGGCTGACGAAAACACCCAAGGCGCGTCCGTCCAGGACGGCCCCGTCCAGGAGACGCAGGTTCAGGACGCTCCTACCGAAGGCCGGCGTGAGCGTGGCGCTCGTGGCGGCCGCGGCCGCTACGGCGGCGGCGGGCGCGGGGGCCGTGATGGTGGCCGCGGCCGCCGTGACGATCGCCGGAATCGCGACGAGGACGCCGAGGAGTTCATCGAGAAACTCGTCCACATCAATCGCGTCTCAAAGACGGTGAAGGGCGGCAAACGCTTCGGCTTCGCAGCGCTCGTCGTGGTGGGCGACGGCAAGGGGCGGGCCGGCTTCGGTCACGGCAAGGCGCGCGAGGTTCCCGAAGCCATTTCAAAGGCCACTGCCGCTGCCAAGAAGGCCATGGTTCGTGTTCCGCTGCGCGATGGTCGCACGCTCCACCACGACGGCGCGGGCGTGTTTGGCGCCGGTCGGGTCTATGTCCGCTCCGCGCCGCAGGGGACCGGCATTATCGCCGGTGGTCCAATGCGCGCCGTGTTCGAAAGCCTTGGCGTGGCGGATGTGGTGACGAAGTCGGTTGGCACGTCCAACCCGTACAACATGATCCGCGCGACGTTTGAAGCGTTGCGCGAGCAGACCAGCCCGAAGTCGGTAGCGCAGCGTCGCGGCAAGAAGATTGCCGACCTGCTTGCTCGCCGGTCCGGTCTCGGCGGGGCGGATGTCTCCGCTGAGGCCGAGGCGATCACGGAGTAATCAGAAGATGGCGACCATCAAGATCACGCAAATCGGCTCACCGATCCGGCGCACGCCCGACCAGCGCAAGACGCTGATCGGCCTTGGCCTCAACAAGATGCACAAGAGTGTCGAACTGCAGGATAGTCCGGAAGTTCGCGGCATGCTCCGCAAAGTTCAGCATATGGTGACCGTGGAAGGCTGATTGCCTTCTTTTCTCGACCCGCTTTCGGTGGCCCCGGAGCGGCTCTTTCCTCAGCGCGACAAAAGCGAAAGCGAGTGCAACC
>JADDQD010000200.1 GCA_016781555.1 Pseudomonadota bacterium
GCACAGTCAGGCGCGCGGAGCCTCTGCGCCCGGCTTGACGTGACGTCCACCCAAAGTAGGTGGGGTGAAACCATCAGGAGCGTTCAATGACCAAGAGCGAAATGGCTGCAGCCCTTAATCAAAGAAGTGCCTGGCTGCCCGGCAAGCGCGTGAAGATCGACTTCGGGACGGAGGGCGTCATCATGCTCGACGGGACCGGAAACCAGGTGACGGAGCAGGATGGGCCCGCCGACACGACCATCAAGGTGAGCTGGGAAGATTGGCAGGCGCTCCGCGACAAGACGCTGGATCCGATGACTGCCTTTATGACAGGCAAGCTCAAGATCGAAGGCGACATGTCCATTGCGATGCAGCTCCAGGGCGTGCTGGCGAAGCTTGGCGGCTAATTCTTCTGCTCGACCGCTGCCTAGCCGCGCTTGAAGAGGTCGAGAGCAGCGCAAAGTTGAAGGTCGGTTCAGGTTCTTGACCGGAGGGCGCTGGCGCGCTTATCGCTGCTCCTCCAAGGGAGCGCGACATGCAGAAAATATACCCCGATGCCGAGAAGGCGCTGGCCGGCCTGCTGTTTGACGGCATGACGATTTGCGCAGGCGGCTTCGGCCTCTGCGGCATTCCAGAAAGGCTGATCGAGGCCATCCAGGCGAGCGGGGTGAAGGATCTCACCATCGCGTCCAACAACGCCGGGATCGAAAATGAGGGGCTGGGAAAGCTTCTTCGCACGCGCCAAGTGAAAAAGATGATCTCGTCTTACGTGGGCGAGAACAAGGAGTTCGAGCGGCTCTATCTGGGCGGCGAACTCGAGGTCGAATTCTGCCCGCAAGGAACCCTTGCGGAGCGGATGCGGGCCGGCGGCGCCGGGATTGCTGGATTCTACACCAAGACCGGTGTCGGAACGATCGTTGCGGAAGGCAAAGAACACAAGGAATTCGACGGGGAAACCTACATCCTCGAGCGCGGCATTCGAGCGGACCTGTCGATCATCAAGGGCTGGAAGGCCGACGAGGCCGGCAACCTCGTCTTCCGCAAGACAGCGCGCAACTTCAACCCGCCGGCTGGGACCGCGGGCCGAATCTGCGTTGCGGAGGTCGAGGAGATCGTCCCGGTCGGGAGCCTCGACGCGGACGCTATCCACCTGCCGAGCATTTATGTGAAGCGGATGGTGCTGGGCGCGCCTTACGACAAGAAGATCGAGTTCAGGACCACCCGTTCGAGGGAGGCGGCATAATGGCTTGGGACCGCAATCAAATGGCCGCGCGCGCCTCGCGGGAGCTGCGCGACGGTTACTATGTCAACCTTGGCATCGGCATCCCGACTCTGGTCGCGAACAATATCCCGGAAGGGATGACGGTGACGCTGCAGTCTGAGAACGGGATGCTCGGCATCGGCCCGTTTCCTTATGAAGACGAGGTCGATCCCGACCTCATCAATGCCGGCAAGCAGACGATCAGCGAGCTTCCGAGCTCCAGTTATTTTTCGTCATCGGACAGCTTCGCGATGATTCGCGGCGGCCATATCGACCTGACGGTGCTCGGCGCGATGGAGGTCTCGGAAAAGGGCGACATCGCCAACTGGATGATACCGGGCAAGATGATCAAGGGCATGGGCGGCGCGATGGACCTGGTCGCCGGCGTCAAGAAGATCATCGTCGTGATGGAGCATACGTCCAAGAACGGCGATCCGAAGTTCATCCCCGAATGCACGCTCCCGCTCACGGGCAAGAATGTGGTCGATATGATTATCACCGATTTGGCAGTCTTCCAGCGGCGGGACCACTCAAGTCCGTTCCAGCTGGTGGAGCTCGCGCCTGGCGTGACCGGCGAGGAAGTGGCCGCAAAGACAAGCGCGAACTATCTCGCCTGACGCTCGTTGGCGCAGCGGAAGCTTGTGTCTTGAGGAGCCGAAATGAGCAGGGCCGGAGAGGCACGGCATAATACGGTGGAGGCCGAGATCCGCGGCGAAATGGCCGCGGCGCTGGGCGACGGGGCGCGCCGCGTCGAGGCTGCTCTGGCAGCCTTGCGGGAAGCGGAGCCTGGCGACCGGCGCGAGCAGTTAGTGGCTGCAGCAGCCGAAGCTGTGTGGGGATTCCTGATACAGCGCGAGCTGCGCGGCCTGCGTGACAAGGAGCAGGTCATCGCACACTACCGAATCCCCCGCGAGGTTCTGAACCGGACCGGCGTCATCAAGAGGGAGAAGGGGCAATGATGGTCTTGAAGCTAAACCGATGAAAACGCTCCTTTCTCGTCTTCCTGGCGGTCCGGACACGCTCGAGCTCGACGAGCGTCCGGACCCGGTTCCCGACAAGCGTCAGCTGCTGGTGCGGGTGAAAGCGTGCGCGATCAACTATCCGGACGTTTTGATCATCGAGGATCGCTACCAGTTCAAACCGCCGCGGCCGTTCGCGCCGGGTGGCGAAATTTCCGGCATCGTGGAGCAAGTGGGGGATGCCGTCGAGGGTTGGTCGGTCGGCGATCGACTGATCGCGATGATTGGGCACGGCGGGCTCGCCGAAAAGGTTGTGGTCGATGCCGGTAAGGCGCTGCCGCTCCCGTCCGAGCGCGGCTTCGAGGAAGGCTCGGGTTTGATCCTGACTTATGCCACCTCCATCCACGCGTTGCTCGACAGGGGCCGCCTCAGCGCGGGTCAGACCCTCTTGGTGCTGGGCGCCGCGGGAGGGGTGGGGCTTGCGGCGGTGGAACTTGGCAAATCCTTTGGCGCGCGCGTCGTTGCTGCGGTCTCCTCGGACGAGAAGGCTGAAGCCGCCCGCGCGGCGGGCGCCGCCGAGGTGATGGTGTATCCCCGCGGACCTTTTGACCGGGAGCAATCGAAGGCGCTTTCGGGAGCGTTCAAGGATGCGGTCGGCCCGAATGGGGCGGACGTCATTTACGACCCCGTCGGCGGGGATTATGCGGAACCCGCTTTACGCTCGATTGCCTGGCAGGGCCGCTATCTGGTGGTCGGATTTCCGGCTGGCATTCCGAAGCTTCCGCTCAACTTGACGCTTCTTAAAAGCTGTGACGTGTGCGGCGTGTTCTGGGGCGCTTTCGCAGCGCGCTATCCGGAGGCGAACGCCGCACACATCCAGACGCTCTTCGCCCTGTGGAACGAAGGAAAGATCGCCCCGAAGGTC
Source organism: Pseudomonadota bacterium (assembly GCA_016781555.1). GTDB lineage: Bacteria > Pseudomonadota > Alphaproteobacteria > Sphingomonadales > Sphingomonadaceae > Allosphingosinicella. The sequence continues at coordinate 3,125 of JADDQD010000200.1, forward strand.
AGCCGGATATGGCCGTTGGAGCAAGGCGGCGAAGCGATCGCGCACATGGCTGCTCGCAAGGCGGTGGGGAAACTCGTGGTCAGCATGGATTAGCGGACGTTGCGCCTGCCCTCTGCCCGGCCTATCTGACAGGCAGGATCTGCAGCAGAGGACCTACATGACGACCTTCGACGACCGCGAACGGGCTTTCGAAAACAGATACGCGCGCGATCAGGAGATGCAGTTCAAGATCATAGCACGCCGCAATCGCCTGCTTGGCCATTGGGCCGCACAAATGATGGGGCTGACCGAAGTGGAAGCTGATACCTATGCGAAGGATGTCGTGCGCGCCGACTTCGAGGAAGCGGGCGACGAAGACGTGATCCGCAAGATCCTCGGGGATTTCACATCGGCGGGCGTGGACTGCGATGAGGCCCGTATCCGTCAGGCTCTCGAACATAAATGGGTAGAGGCGCATCGGCAAATCATGGGGACGCAGGGCTGATGGCGATGCCTGCCGATGAAATCGAACGATTGATCCGGGAAGCTATCCCGGACGCGGTGATCGAGATCACTGATCTTGCCGGCGACGGGGATCATTACGCGGCGCGGGTGGTCTCTGAAAGCTTCAGAGGCATGCCCCGCGTCAAGCAGCACCAGCGCGTTTACGAGGCACTGGGCGGGCGCATGGGGGGCGTACTCCATGCCCTTCAGCTCACCACAGCCTTGCCTCATTGAGCCGCTAATTCGACCAAGGAACAGTTTCATGACAGACATCAACAACCGCATTGGCGGCATCGTGAATTCGAACGACGTGGTTCTCTTCATGAAGGGCAGCGCACTTTTCCCGCAGTGCGGCTTTTCATCCCGGGCCGTATCCATCCTCGATCATCTCGGCGTCCAGTTCGAGACAGTGGACGTGCTCCAGGATCCAGAGGTGCGGCAGGGAATCAAGCAATATTCCGACTGGCCGACCATCCCGCAGCTCTATGTCAAAGGTGAGTTCGTTGGCGGGTCGGACATCATGATGGAAATGTTCGAAGCAGGCGAGCTCCAGCAGCTGTTCGAGGAAAAGCAGGTCGCCAAAGCCTGAGCTTGCCGGCGGCGGCGATAAAGTGTGATGCGCCCGCTTGGTTGCTGAGGTTGGTGGGTCGGCCCTGTGCCCGCGTGGTGGGCCGGCGAACATTCGAGGAGTCGAGGGCGGACGGCGCGACCAGAAAAGCGCCAGTCCGCCCTTTGCATGTGGACGATGTGGACATCACAGAAGATACACGTCCCGTGCCAGTCCCCGCAACTGACGGTAAACCGCACCTTGCAGTGGTTAACGCCGGGCGCCGGCTGGCCCGGGTTGTAAACGTCGCCGACACATGACCTGGACCTTGATCGGATCAGGCTGAATCAGCCTGATCCGTGAATCAAGATCTCCACCATAGGAATAGGGCTTGATTCACGCCTTCGGCGGAAGCGCACAGCGCTTCCACCTCAGCCGATCAAGGTCTCCACCATAGGAATAGGGCCTGATTCACGCCTTCGGCGGAAGCGCACAGCGCTTCCACCTCAGCCGATCAGGCCCTGGACCGTCGAGGTGAGGTGGCCGGCCCAAGGTCCATTCTCCGCTAACGCTCTCGCTGAAGTCCGTTCGGATGCGCTTGGTATTTCGGGGCTTGGATGCCACATGGCCGATATGGAGCCGCCTACAGGCAAGTTTGAGCAGATCAGCCCGCTGGTGCGCCGCATGCTCTCGCCGAACCCGTCGCCTTTTACCTTCACCGGTACCTACACCTACGTCGTCGGAAAGGGTGACGTGGCGGTGATCGATCCCGGACCGGACCTGCCCGAACACGTACACGCTTTGCTGGAGGGCCTCGAAGGAGAGCGCATTGCGGCTATCGTCTGCACCCATACGCACCGCGATCACAGTCCAGCTTCGAGGTCTCTCAAGGCGGCCACAGGGGCGCCGATCACCGGTTGCGCACCGATGTCGGTCGAGGATGAAGGACCGCGCGCCGACGCTGCTTTCGATTTTGATTACCGCCCGGACCAAGTGCTTGCCGATGGTGAGCGGCTTACCGGCGAGGGCTGGAGTCTCGAAGCTGTTGCGACCCCGGGACATACCTCCAATCACTTGTGCTTCGCGCTGCCCGAGGAACAGGCGCTTTTCACGGGCGACCATGTGATGGGCTGGTCGACGACGGTAGTTTCGCCGCCGGACGGCGACATGTCTGCCTATATGGCGAGCCTCGCGCGGCTGCAGATGCGCGACGACGCCATCTATTATCCGGCACATGGTCCGGCGGTTGAAAAGCCGCAACGTTTGCTCCGCGGTCTCTTGCTTCACCGCCGTCACCGGGAAGCGCAGATCCTGGGCGAGCTCAAAACCGGGGAAGGGCGTATCCCCGCATTGGTTGCGCGGATGTACAGGGAAATCGATCCGCAGCTTCGTCCTGCTGCTGGACGGTCGGTGCTTGCCCACCTGCTGGATCTGGAGGCTCGCGGTGCCGTGCGGCGCGATGGGGAGGACTGGATTCTCGCCGCCTGAAGGAGGGGCGCTTCATCTTGAAAATCGCGCAAATTTCACTATAAATCTTACTACGCCCTTTGAGATCACGGTCGGGGCGCCGGGGCACCAAGTTTGCAGCGCGTGGGTGCCCAGCAGAGGTGCCAAGGCGGCGATGCCCGTGGCACCAGCGCGGAGTCGGCTGCATCAGCTGTTTGGCAAGAAACGACGCGGCGCCAGCGCCCGTCAAGGGGAGTGGCACATCGATGAATGCACCGAACCGGAGCCTGCGCGGGCTCGATCTGCGCGCCGAAATCGATCGGCTGCGCAAGGACCGAAACGCGGTGATCCTCGCCCATTACTACCAAGCGCCCGAGCTTCAGGATCTTGCGGATTTCGTCGGCGACAGCCTTGATCTCAGCCGCAAGGCCGCCGCCACCGACGCTGACGTGATTGCCTTTTGCGGCGTCCGCTTCATGGCGGAGACGGCGAAGATCCTTTCACCCGAGAAGATCGTCGTGCTCCCTGACATGGACGCGGGATGCAGCCTCGAGGATTCCTGCCCGCCGGACCAGTTCAAGGCGTTCCGCGACGCTCATCCCGATCATATCGCGCTCACCTACATCAACTGCTCGACGGAAGTTAAAGCGCTGTCCGACATCATCGTCACGAGTTCGTCGGCAGAAACGATTCTGGCCCAAATTCCACAGGATCAGAAGATCATCTTCGGTCCGGACAAGAATCTCGGCGGTTATCTGGTGCGGAAAGCCAATCGCGACATGCTGCTCTGGCCTGGCGTTTGCATCGTTCACGAGGCTTTTTCGGAGACGGAGCTCTTGAAGCTTAAGGCGCAATATCCGGGCGCGCCGGTGCTCGCGCATCCCGAGTGTCCGGGTCATATTCTCGATCACGCGGACCATGTCGGATCTACCAAGGCCATCCTCGATGTTGCGCTGAGCAGCCCTTCCGAATTGATGATCGTCGCTACCGAGCCGCACATCATTCATCAGATGGAAAAGGCGGCGCCGCACAAGACCTTCATCGGTGCGCCGGGGGCAGACGGCAACTGCAACTGCAACATGTGCCCCTACATGGCTCTAAACACGCTGGAAAAGCTCTACGTGGCGCTTCGCGACCTCCAACCGCGCATCGAGATTGACGAGGATCTTCGGCTCAGGGCCAAGCAGTCACTTGATCGAATGCTCGACATGGCCGGCCGCACGGTCGGGCAGGGCGACGTCGGCAGGCCTGTCTTCGCCGCCGCCTGATGGATGGCTTCACGCTCGAGCGCTTCGACCTCGAACGGTTCGTCGCGGCGACGCTCGCCGAGGATCTTGGGGAGGGCGGCGACATCACGTCGGCGGCGGTTATTCCAGGCGAGGCGCGTTTTCGCGGCACGCTGACGAGCCGCGACGGTATCGTTGTCGCTGGGCTCGCGCTCGCCGAGGCTTTCTTCCGTGCGCTCGATCCCGAGCTGAAAGTGGAGCGGCTCGTGGCCGACGGGGCTCAGGTTACGGCCGGGGCCCACCTCATGCGAGTCTGGGGCAGCGCCCGGGCGTTGCT
>JADDQD010000174.1 GCA_016781555.1 Pseudomonadota bacterium
CTCGATCTGAAGCGCAAGGTTCAGTTGAGCCGCGGTAAGCCGCCCGTCTACGACCGCGCTGCGCTGAGCCTCACGGCCGAGGATCTCGCGCGCTACGAGGCGGAGGGACGCCGGCCGCATTGGCGCTTTAAGCTCGACCACGCCCGGCCGATCGAGTGGGATGACCTTATTCGGGGCTCGCAGCATTTCGATCCGGGGCTGCTTTCGGATCCGGTGATCCGGCGCGAGGACGGAAGCTGGCTCTACATGCTTCCGAGCGTCGTCGATGACATTGAGATGGGCATCACCCACGTCGTGCGCGGCGAGGATCACGTCACCAACACCGGCCTTCAGCTCCAGATGTTCGACGCGCTTGGCGCAAGCACGCCGGCATTTGCGCATGAGGCTTTGCTCACCGGCTCGGAAGGCAAGCTCTCCAAGCGGCTCGGATCGCTGGGTATCGATGCGATGCGTGAAGCGGGGATCGAGCCGATAGCGATCCTTGCCAAGCTGGCGCGGATCGGGACCAGCCTTCCTGTCGAACCGGTAATTGGACCCGAGCCTTTGATCGCCGGCTTCGACTTCGGCACGTTCGGCCGCGCGCCGGCGCGCTTCGATCTGGAAGAGCTCGCCAGCCTCAACGCGCGCATCATCCACCAGCTCCCCTACAACGCCGTCGCCGAGCGGCTGCCGACCGGCATGGGCGCCGATGCGTGGGAGGCCATCCGGCCGAACCTCAGCAAGCTCGAAGACGCTGCAGATTGGTGGCACGTCGTTGAGGGGCCGGTCTCCGCGCCCGCTGCCGACGAAGACCGGGCTTTCCTGCGCGAAGCTGCCGAGACGGCAGCCGGGCTTGATTGGACATCGAATCCATGGGGCTCCCTCACCGCGACCTTGAAGGCAAAGAGCGGGCGGGCCGGCAAAAAGCTTTTCCTGCCGTTGCGGCGCGCGCTGACCGGGCGCGACAGCGGCCCTGAAATGGCCCCACTCCTCACCCTCATAGGCAAGGACAAGGCCGTAGCGCGCTTGATGGAGGCGGCGGCAGCATGACGAGATCGACCGATGGCCCCATCCTCTTGGCCGCGCTCCTGCTGTGGGGCTGTGAAGGACCGGCCGATCCCCTGGCCGGCGGCCGGATTGCCGCGAAGCTACCGGAAGAGGTTTGCTCCAAAACGCGTGAAGCCGTGGCGAAGCTCACCGAAACGGGCGGCGCCGAAGTCGATGGCAAAGGCAGCGCCACGATGATGGAAGAAACCTGGCTTCGCCTTTCGGAGAGCGAGCGCGAACAGACTGCGCAGCTTCTCGGCTACGACGCCGCGTGCCGGGCGGGCCAGCCGACGCTTGAGCAGAATGTCGTCATCCGTAGCGAATATGGCCGCGTAATGGTGGAGCGGGTCGTCGAGACCAGCCCTGATTGGTCGTCGATGGTGGCCGAGTAGCCGACCGCGCCCGATCCTTCAGCAGCAGCAAAGAAGGATATCGAAAAAGCGAAAGAGCTCCCCCGCTCGGTTGTTGAATATGTACCGCCGAAGGTGTCGGTTCGGACGCTCGATCCGGTCGTGCTCGGCGAGCAAAGGGACGTCGATCCCGTCTTCGGCCCGGGACCTGTCGGAACCGGCGAGGCAAAGCAGGTCGAGCCGGCGCCGCTGCCGGCGCCTGCCGTTCCCGATCCGGTGCGGGTCGACGCGCAGCTTGATGCTCGAAGCCAGCTCCAGCCCGCTTACCCGGCGGCCGAACAGCGCGCCGAGCGCGAAGGGAGCGTCACCGTGCGGCTTCTGATCGGCGCCGACGGGCGAGTGAAAGCGGTTGGGGAGGTGCGAGCGGCGAGCGACGCCTTTTTTCGGGCGACCGAGCAGCAGGCGCTGCGCCACTGGCGCTTCAAACCTGCCACTGTCGATGGCGAGCCGGTCGAAAGCCGCAAGACGATGACGGTGCACTTCCGGCTTGCCGCCTGATCTTCCGACGCTCTGGGGGCTGGCGCAGGCGGAGCGCCGCCCCTATCTTTCCGGGCATGCCGCTTCCCCGTCCAGCATCACCCCGCGCTCTCATTGCCGACCTTCGCATGTTCGCCCGCGAGCGCAGCCGCGTGCAGTGGATCGCCGCTGTTGTTGCCGTGCTTATGCCGATCGTGATCATCGCGACCTTCATCAAGGATGCAAACACGAACATCGCTCCGGGCGAGCAGATCACCTATGTCGACAGCTGGGGTGCGAACCGGACCGACGCAGAGATCAAGGCTGCCCAGCAAAAGCACGAGGCGGAGCGCCAAGCGGCGGCTGCCGAGCGCCAGCGCCAGTTCAAGGATCTCGAGCGCAGATTCGGCATGGATGAAAAGTGACGCGCGTTGGATGGCGGAGGCGATCGCGCTCGGCGAGCGCGGCCGCGGGCGATCCGCACCCAATCCGAACGTTGGCTGCCTGATCGTCAAAAGCGGCCGGGTTCTCGGCCGCGGCTGGACCCACCCGGGCGGCCGCCCCCATGCCGAAGCGGTAGCGCTGGAGGAGGCGGGGGAAGAAAGCCGCGCCGCCACCGTTTATGTGACGCTTGAGCCATGTGCACATGAAAGCGTGCGGGGGCCAAATTGCACCAGCCTTCTCATCAAAGCGGGCGTCGGGCGTGTAGTGACCGCCCTCATAGATCCCGACCCCCGCACCAATGGCGAGGGAATACGCCGCCTGCGGGCCGCTGGGATCAGCGTGAAGGTAGGCACGGGCGCGCGCGGGGCGGAGCGTTCGATGGCGGGATTCCTCTGCCGCCAGAAGCTTGGACGTCCGCGCGTCACGCTGAAGCTGGCGATGTCGCTCGACGGCAAGATCGCGCTTCCCTCAGGGGAAAGCCGCTGGATTACGGGCGAGGATGCGCGCGCCCACGTCCACCTCGAACGCAGCCACGCCGATATGATCCTGGTGGGCCGGGGCACCTACAATGCCGACAAGCCGCGGCTCGACGTGAGGTTGCCCGGCCTCGAGGGACATTCGCCGCGGCGTGCAATCCTCACGCGCGGGGATCCGGTCGAGGGCTGGACGCGCCTCGGTCGCCCCGAAGACGTGTATGAGCTGAGCAACGTCAACGAGCTTTTGGTCGAAGGCGGCTCGGGCGCCGCTTCGTCCTTCCTGTCAGCGGATCTTGTAGACCGGATGCTCATCTACCGCGCTCCGATCATCATCGGGGAGGGCAAGTCGTCGGTGGGCTATATCGGCCTCACCGCGCTGGCCGACGCGCATGGGCGCTGGGATTTCAGGGAAACGCGCATGCTTGGCATGGACCGGCTTGAGGTCTACGAGCGCGTCCGAAACTGATGTTTACCGGAATCATCACCGATGTCGGCCGCATCGAAGCGGCGGACCAAAACGGCGACCTGCGCCTCAAGATCGCCTGCGGCTACGACATGGCCGGGGTCGATCTCGGCGCATCGATCGCCTGCTCGGGCGTCTGCCTCACCGTTGTGGACAAGGGCGCAAATTGGTTCGCCGTTGATGTTTCGGCGGAAAGCTTGAGCCGCACCGCGCCCGGGATGTGGGAGGAAGGCAGCCGCCTGAACCTCGAGCGGGCACTTCGGGTGGGGGATGAGCTTGGTGGCCACATCGTCACCGGCCATGTTGATGGCATCGGCGAGATCGACGGAGTGGTCGATGTCGGCGGATCGAAGCGCGCGACGGTGGTCGCGGGCGAGGAAATCGCTCCTTATCTTGCTGCCAAAGGCTCGGTGACGTTGGACGGTGTGTCTCTGACGGTGAACGATGTCGAGACGCTTTCGCAAGGCGTGCGCTTCGGGATCAACATCATACCTCACACTGCCGCGCACACGACCTTCGACCAATTGGAACCGGGCCGGCGCATCAACATCGAGATCGATATCCTCGCCCGCTATCTCGGCCGCATGCTGGAGCTTCGGCGCTGATGGAGCGCGGCTTCCTGTCCAGCCCGGGAGAGCTGATCGACGAGGCGCGCAACGGCCGCATGTTCATCCTCGTCGATGACGAGGACCGTGAGAATGAGGGCGACCTCGTCATCCCGGCGCAAATGGCGACTCCTAACGCCATCAACTTCATGGCAAAGCATGGACGAGGCCTCATCTGCCTCGCGCTGACCAAGCAGCGGGTGGACCAGCTCGGCCTTCAGCTGATGAGCCGTCACAACGGCACGCGCCACGAGACCGCCTTTACCACCTCGATCGAGGCCAAGGAGGGGGTAACGACCGGAATTTCGGCGGCCGATCGGGCGCGGACCATCTCTGTGGCCATCGACGCGTCTAAGGGGCCGGAACATATCGTTACTCCCGGGCACGTATTCCCGCTGGTCGCCAAGAGTGGCGGCGTGCTGATCCGCGCGGGCCACACCGAAGCTGCCGTCGATATTGCCCGACTTGCCGGGCTCAATCCTTCAGGCGTGATCTGCGAGATCATGAAGGAAGACGGAACCATGGCGCGGATGGACGACCTTGTCGCCTTCGCGCAGCTCCATGGGCTGAAGGTCGGCACGATTCGCGATCTCATCGCTTACCGCCTCAAGAAGGACCATCTGGTCGAGCAAACCGCCCAAGCCCAGTTCGAAAGCCGCTGGGGCGGAACCTGGACGGCAAGAACGTTCCTCAACAAGGCGCTTGGCAACGAGCAGATCGCGCTTGTCAAAGGGAAGATCGACCCGACCAAGCCGACGCTCGTCAGAATGCATGCGCTGAGCCTGTTTTCCGATACGTTCGGGGAAGCGAGCGAGCGGTCTGGCCTGCTCGAGGGCGCCATGAAGATCATCGGCGAAGAAGGCTCGGGCGTGATCGTCGTTATCAACCGGCCAATGCCGGACGCGCTCAGCCGGGCGCTCAACGTCCGGGCCGGGATGGCCGAGGCCAAGGACATGGAGGCGCTTCGGGACTATGGCGTCGGCGCGCAGATCCTCTCGGCGCTTGGCGTCCATGACATGATCCTTCTCACCAACACCCATCACACGCCGGTTGCGCTTGGCGGCTACGGGCTGAAGATCGTGGGTGAACGGCCGGTTCCGGCGGGAGAAGCCTGACATGGCGCACGTTCTTGTCGCCGAAGCGCGCTTCTACGACCATTTGAACGACCTCCTCCTCGAAGGCGCGGCTGCTGCCATCGAAGCGGAGGGCCATACGCACGAGACCGTCACCGTACCCGGTGCGCTCGAACTGCCGGCCGCGATTGCGCTCGCCGCCGAGACCGGCCGCTACGATGCTTATGTTGCGCTGGGCGTCGTGATTCGCGGCGAAACCTACCATTTCGAGATCGTCTCCAACGAAAGCGCCCGCGGCATAATGGCGCTGACGCTCGACGGCCTCGCGATCGGCAACGGCATCATCACGGTGGAGAACGAAGCGCAGGCGCTCGCCCGCGCGCGCGTCGACGAGAAGAACAAGGGCGGCGAAGCGGCCAAAGCCGCGCTCGCCATGTTGACACTGAAAGCGGGCTTCGGCGGCTGAAGCCATGCGGAAAAGCACCGCACCGGCAGGCCGCTATGCCTTTGCGGCCCTTCTTCTCGCGAACCTGTTCCTCGCATTCGGGCCATGGATGGTCCGAATGGCGGATGTCGGGCCGGTTGCCTCCGCCTTCTGGCGGCTTTCGCTTGCCATCCCGCTCCTTCTCCTCTTCGCGCGCTGGCAGAGCCCGGCAGCATTCCGTCCGGGCTGGAGCGTCGGGATCACCGTCGTACTTGGCGGGCTGTTCTTTGCGGCCGATCTTGCCGCCTGGCATTACGGAATCGTCAGGACGAAGATGGCCAACGCCACCTTGTTCGGCAATTCCTCGACGATCTTGTTTGCCGCTTATGGTTTTATCGCGGCACGAGCGCTTCCCCGGCCCGGGCAGGCGGCTGCGCTCGTCCTCGCAGTCGTCGGGGCCGTGCTGCTGCTCGGAAGCAGCTACGAGCTTTCGCCGAAGCACTTCATCGGCGACCTATTCGCAATCCTCGCGGGCTTCTTCTACGCGCTTTACCTGATCGCGGTCGACCGCGCTCGCAAAGTGATGGCGCCTATGCCGGTGCTGGCCTTGTCCACGATCGCCGGCGCGGTACCGCTCCTGCTGTTCGCTGTCTTTCTCGGCGAACGCGTGGTGCCCGGCGACTGGACGCCCGTCCTTCTGCTGTCGCTGGGTTCGCAAGTGCTCGGGCAGGGCTTTCTCGTTTATTCCATGGGACATTTGAGCCCGGTCGTGGTCGGTGTGGGCCTGCTCAGCCAGCCCGCGGTTGCGGCGACGATCGGCTGGTTCGCTTATGGCGAGCGCCTCAGCCTTGCAGACGCCGCGGGAGCGCTTCTTATCTGCCTCGCGCTGTTCCTCATCCGCTTGCCCGAACGGCGTCTTGCAACGGGTGAGGCGGAGCCACATCTTGGGTCGGATCGGAGCGTGCCATGATCGATCCCAATGAAATGACGCTCGATGAGCTTCGCGCCGCCCTGGCGCCGCTTATTCCGGCCAACGCCGTATTTGACGGCTGGAGCGATAAGGCACTCGAAGTTGCTGCATCGGAGCTCGGTGTGCCCGCCAACCGCGCGCGGCTGTGCTTTCCAGGCGGGCCGGTGGAAATGATCGACGCTTGGTTCGACGCGATTGATCTTGCCATGGCCCGTGCATTCCCGCTCGAGCGCATAGCCAAGATGAAGATTCGTGAGCGCATCCGAGAGCTCGTTCTGCAACGCATCTCTGTCATCAACCCGCACAAGGAAGCGCTGCGGCGCGCGCTCGCGATGCTTGCCCATCCGCAAAACGCGATGACGGCGGCGAAGCTCGCCTGGCGCGCCGCCGATCGGATGTGGCGCATCGCCGGCGACCGCGCTACCGACTTCAACCATTATTCGAAGCGCGGCATCCTTTCGGCGCTCTATATGTCGACGTTGCTCGTTTATCTCGACGACACGAGCGACGACATGTCCGCCACGCGTGGCTTTCTCGAGCGACGCATCGACGATGTCATGAAGTTCGAGAAGGTGAAGGCGCAGTGGCGCGGCAGCCGGGAGCGCCTGCCCAGCCTCACGCGCTTCCTCGGGCGCCTTCGCTACCCCGCCGTCTGACGAGAGCAGCCATGGAAAAGCCGGGACGTTGCCGCCCCGGCTCCGTTCATCTGGCCGGCAGATGCCGCGCTTACAGGGCCTGATCGGCTGAGGTGGAAGCGCTACGCGCTTCCGCCGAAGGCGTGAATCAGGCCCTTTTCCTATGGTGGAGACCTTGATTCACGGATCAGGCTGATTCAGCCTCATCCGATCAAGGTCTAGCGCGTCCGCTTCAGCTCCTCACGGCTTACGCGGCCGTCGCGGTTCGCATCGGCGCGCGCGAACGCCGAGCTTCCAGCCAGGCGCGCTTCGCTCAGCGAGATACGGCCGTCGCGGTTGGTATCGACTTCGTTGAACTGAACGCCGGCAAGGGCTGCCACCGCACCGCCCCCGAGGCCGCGCGCTTGGCCGCGCCCGAGCAGCGCCGATCGAGCGGCCTCCGCCTCGGTCCTGCTGACGAAGCCGTCCCGGTTCGCGTCAGCGCGGGCGAACAGGCTGCGAACGCCGGTTTCCGCCTGAGCGCGCGTGACTTCCGCGCCGACATTAGAGCGCCCCGCCTTCTGAGCGGACGCCGGCGCGGAAGCAACGGCAAGAGCGGCTACAGCGCAGATCATGATCTTCTTCATTGATTGTTCCTTTTGTGGGCCGACCTGAGGCAAGCATGTCAGCCGCGTTCATGGCTGGCGTGCGTCTGGCAGGGGCGTGCTGACCAAGCGGTGAACCGGCCCGGCATTTCCCGTTCAGATTCTGAGCTCTGGTCTTCTGCAGGCTCAATTGATAATGACTCGCATCAACAGATATGCTCGCTCAAACCTTGCGCCTTGACGAACTTCCCTTCCGCACGCCCGCTACCGTGATCGGTATCGACTGGCCGTCGCTGACGCCTGCCGAAGCGCAACGTCTCCGCAATTTCGGGCTTGATGAAGGAGTCGGAGTCGAGGCGCTGCATGGCGGCCCGATCGGGCGCGATCCGCTCGCCGTCCGCATCGGCCGGATGACCGTGGCCATGCGCCGTGCTCACGCGCACGCCGTCGAAGTTGAAACAAGCCAATGACTTCCATTCCCCTTGTGGCAGTGGTCGGCAATCCGAATGCCGGCAAAAGCGCCTTGTTCAACATGCTGACCGGTGCGCGGCAAAAGGTCGGAAATTATCCAGGTGTTACCGTGGAGCGCAAATCCGGCCGGGTGTCGCTTGCCGATGGGCGCCCGATCGAGCTCGTCGACCTTCCCGGCGCCTACAGCCTTGATCCGTCCAGTCCCGACGAGGAAGTCACGCGCGACGTGGTGATCGGCCGCCAGCAAGGCGAGCGCTTGCCGGATGCGCTTCTCCTGGTGCTGGACGCGACGAACCTCGACAATCACCTTCGGTTCGCGTTGCAGCTCATCGCGCTTGGGCTTCCGGTCGTGGTTGCATTGAACATGGTCGATCTGGCGCGCCGCGACGGCCTCACCATCGATCCGCAGGTTCTGGAGCGCGAGCTCGGTGTGCCCGTCATTGAAACGGTAGCCGTTCGGCGGCGAGGCATGGACGAGCTCAAGGAAGCATTGAGCGAAGCCGTGACTGCGGCGCGAAGAGTGCGTGCCGGCGACGGCGCCGCCCAGGAGGACTTCGTCTCAATCCAGCGCCGCGCGCGCGAAATTTCGCGCCGGGCAACAGCCGGCGAAACGGGAACCCGCCGTTGGTCCCACCTTATCGACAATATCGCGCTTCACCCCGTGGCAGGTCCCATCATCTTCGCAGCGATCATGTTCCTGATGTTCCAGGGCGTGTTCGCCTGGTCGGAAGCACCGATCGGCTGGATCGAAAGTGGGATTGCAGCGGCACAAGGTGCGCTCATTGCCGCGCTTCCCGACGGGCTGTTCCGCTCGATGCTGGTCGATGGGGTGCTTGCCGGGGTCGGTGCGGTGGTGGTGTTCCTGCCGCAGATCCTGATCCTCTTTCTTTTCATCCTGCTCCTCGAAGCATCCGGATACATGGTGCGGGCAGCCTTCCTGATGGACCGGCTGATGGCCCGCGTCGGCCTTTCGGGCCACGCATTCATCCCGCTCTTGTCCTCCTTCGCTTGCGCGGTGCCTGGCATCATGGCGACGCGGACCATCGAAGATCCGAAACACCGCCTCACCACCATCCTCATCGCCCCGCTCATGACATGTTCGGCGCGGCTTCCGGTTTATGCCGTCATCATCGGCGCGTTCATCCCCGCGCGGACCGTCGGCTACGGTGTAGGCTTGCAGGGGCTGGTGCTGTTCGCGCTTTACGCGAGCGGCATTGTGGGCGCGCTACTCGCGGCCCTCGTGCTGCGGGGCACCATCGCCAAGGGCGTCCACCAGGGCTTCATGATGGAAATGCCCAAATACCAGCTTCCGAGCCCTCGCGACATCGCGATCGGCCTTTGGACTCGCGCTGCCATCTTCCTGAAGCGGGCCGGGACCATCATCCTCATTTCCACGATCGTTCTGTGGGCATTGCTGTCGTTCCCCCGGCCCGAGGAGGGAAGCGGCCAGACGGCGCTCGACACTTCGATTGCAGGGCAGCTCGCGAATGGTCTCGAGACGATTGTTTCCCCGATCGGCTTCAACCGCGAAATCGCCCTTGCACTCATTCCTGCAATGGCCGCACGCGAAGTCGCCGTGTCCGCGCTGGCGACGGCTTATTCGATCCAGGCCGACGACGAGGCGAAAGCGGAGACTTCGTTGATCGAGCAGCTCCGTGGCCGCTGGAGCCTTCCCACGGCCCTCGCCTTCCTCGCCTGGTTCGTTTTCGCACCGCAATGCTTATCCACAGTTGCGGTGGCCCGGCGGGAAACGAACGGCTGGAAGTGGCCCGCCTTCATGCTAGCGTACCTCTTCACGCTGGCCTATCTGGCCGCGGGCGCAACATACTGGGCGGCAGTCGCGCTCGGTCTTTAGGAGGTTTGGGATGGCGGGCGTCAACAAGGTCATTTTGGTGGGCAATCTGGGCGATGATCCGGAGAGCCGCTCGCTGGGCAATGGCGGCGAGGTGGTGAACCTGCGCGTCGCAACGTCCGAGACCTGGAAGGATCGCGACGGCCAGCGCCAGGAGCGGACCGAATGGCACCGCGTCGTCATCTTCAACGAGAATCTCGGCAAGGTCGCCAAGTCCTACCTTCGCAAGGGATCCAAGGTTTATCTGGAAGGGCAGCTGCAGACCCGCAAATGGACCGACAATAGCGGCCAGGACAAATATTCGACGGAGATCGTGCTCCAGCGCTTCCGCGGCGAGCTCGTCCTTCTCGACGCACGCGGCGGCGGCGGGGCTGGCGCTGCTGCCGGCAGCTATGGTGACGATTACGGCGGTGGCGGCGGCGGCGGAAGCTTCGGTGGCAGCGGCGGCGGATCGCGCGGGCAGTCCCGCCCCTCCCCCGCCTTCGACAGCGAGCTCGACGACGACGTGCCTTTTTAGGTTTTTCTGCCCGCCAGCAGATCTTTGAGGCCCGCCAGCGGACCTTCGGCTGCGGTTGCGTCATCCTCCTCGCTCACCACCCCCGCTTCGCGAAGCGCCGCGTCGGCAGCGGCCGAACGGGGATAAGGATCGAGGCTCAGCGACAAGGTTTCGGCAACCGCTTCGCCCAGGTCAACGCTTGCACCATCATAGAAGACGACGTCCAATTCACCTTCGCTGAGCTCTATCTCCTCCTCCGCCGCGACGTCGGGGTGGGGACGAAAGACGATGCTGAACTCCTCTTGCACCTCTGCCGACACCGGCTCGCCGGTGGCGACGCAGCTCTGGACCACGCGGGCCGAAAGCGTGCCAACGGCTCTCACCTCATCGCCGGTTCGCCTGAGCTCGGCCTCGGCGCTGAGCCGTTCGATACCGATGAGGCCGAACCGTTTCGAAAGCGCCGCCCGCTCGTGCTCGTTCGCGCCGATGCTGAGGCTGCGCGGCTGACCCGCCAACATATCCACTCGAACGGTGCGACTGAATTCCGGTTCGCCGGTCATAGCGCGAGCTTTCCGGCAAGGATGACGTCGGCGGGTACGGCCTCAAGATCTCGGTGGAAAATCTTGAGGCGGCTGCTGACAAAGCGAATTGCAGCGTCAGAAGGCGGGGAAGCCCTGAAGATGTTGCGAGTGACGGCACCGGTGAAATCGCCGTCCTCTTCTATCTCTGCCCGAAGCGCCGAAAGACGGCCGCCAAGGGCCGCCATCAACTTTCCCATATGCTTGCCCACCACAAGGTCGCCGATGCCGAGCTGGCGAATGCTTCCCTCCATGTCGTCGATGAACAGTTCAGCCAGCAGCACCGAAGCAGTGCGGGCACGGGCATCTTCCCTTTCCAGCCGGATCAAGACCAGCGCGAGGATCGCTGCGATCATTTGGAAGCGCCCGTCGACCGTGTCGGGGACTTGGCCTTCGGTATACCAGCAAGGAGCGCGCCCCTCGTTCACGATAGCCTCATATAAGGGGCGGTACGCTTCGCGATCTTGCTTGCTACCGAATATGCGCGCCAGGAACGACACTTGAAGACCCTTCGATCGATTGGCGCGGGCTTGCGCCTTGGTGCTGATCGCGCATATTGGGTGCTGACACTGGGGGCGCAAGCGCGGGGTGCCGGCAGACGGAAAGAGCGCTGGCCGATTTCAGGAGAATTTCCACTATGACTTTCCGGATCGCACGAGGCGCCACGCTTGCGCTGGTGCTGAGCGCAGCCTTGGCCAGCGGGGCATGTACCAGGATCAAAGACCATCAGGGGCATCTCCTCGACCAGACGCTGGTGAGCGCCATCCAGCCCGGCGTGGACAATCGGCAGTCCGTGGAGGCGACCCTCGGGCGGCCTACCTTCACCGGCCAGTTCAGCGACCGCGACTGGTACTATGTGTCCCGCGACACGAAGCAGCTCGCCTTCTCGATGCCCAAGCCCGATCAGCAGACGGTGCTCCATGTCCGCTTCGACGAGGCCGGCAATGTCGCCGCCGTTGAGCGCTCGGGGCTCGAGCGGATCGCATCGATCGATCCCGCGGAAGGCAAGACGCCGACGCTCGGGCGCAACCGGAGCTTGTTCCAAGAAATCTTCGGCAATATCGGCACCGTCGGCGGAGCTGGCCGTCCAAGCGAAACCGCCGACAATCCGCGCTGACGGCGGCTTAGCCGTTAGCGTGGAACGATTTCAGGTTGATCCCCACGTCCCTGCGAGCGCAGCGAAGCAATGCAACCCGGCGCGCCATCTCCGCTCCACTGTGCGGCGGGGTTCGGGCACCCCGGTGGACGTTATCCATCCTCCTGAGCTGAAGTGTCCCAACCTCAGTCTCGTCGGTCCAGATGACCAAAGCTGCTGAAAGCTCGCATCTAGGCCGTTGAGTCCGGTTGCGGGCGTTGCGTAGGCACTCGAGCCTGTCGACGTCTCGATGATCACCGGCGGGTCCAACACAAGTACGATGGGGGCCAATTCGGGCCGGAGCTGGAGCGGACAACGCCCCCCCCAGCTCGCTCGCGCTCTTCACATCGGCGGACGCACTGGCATTGCGCTGGATGGCCTCCATGGATTACGCTGGTTCCGGACTTGCATGATCAGGGGGAGATATGGCTTTTTTCGCAAAAGAGTCCTTCTTCAGCGACGGCGAGACGCGGGTTAATCCGTTTGTCGGCCAACGCCAGAACATGTCCAATGAGCACGCGGTCGCCGGCTTGGCCGATGGCGGCTACGTCATCACCTGGCAGGAAAGCGGCGCGATCCGGGGCCAGGTCTATGACCGACACGGGGCCCGAACCGGTGCCGAGTTCAAAATAGACTTGAGCGACAGCCCCTATGGAGGATTCACGCCCGCCGTCACGGCGCTCCGATCAGGTGGCTTCGCGGTGGCGTGGACCGAGACCGATGGCGACCTCCAGGGCAGCTACGCCCAGATATTCAGCGCATCCGGCGCGTCGGTTGGCGGCCGTATCCAGCTGAACACCGAGACCAAGGCCGGCCAGGCGCACCCCAGCATCGCCGGGCTAGCCTCGGGCGGGTTTGTCGCGACTTGGACCGACGGCAGCCAAACGGGTGGGGATGACAGCGACGCGGTCAAGGCGCAATTGTTCGACGCGACCGGCGCGCAAGTCGGAGGAGAGTTTCTGGTCAACTCGACCACGCGTTCCCTCCAGTTCGCTCCGAACGTCGTGGGCCTGCTGAACGGCGGCTTCGTGATTGCCTGGATCGACAAGGGTTTCACCTCCGATTTCAACATCAGGACTCAAATCTACGATGCCGCTGGTATGCGGGTCGGGGGCGAAGTCGTGGTGAACAGCGGCGGGACCGGGAGCCAACTCAGCCCGGTGATCGCAGCGCTTGCCTCGGGCGGGTTCGTGATCGCGTGGACGAACGACTTACGCGGAGCAGGCGGTGGGATCGACATCCGAGCGCAGATTTTTACCGAGAACGGCGGCAAGGTCGGAGCGGATTTCCTCGTGCATACCGATGCCGCCGCCGATCAAGTCATGCCGGCTCTTGCCGGGCTCCCGTCCGGCGGCTTCATCGTCACCTGGCACGAAGCGCCGACCTTCAACGACACCTTTCAAGGCGAGATCAAGGCGCAGCTGTTCGACCAGGTCGGCGGCAGGATCGGCGGCGATTTCATCGTTAACAGCACCACGGCAGGCGGTCAGTATGCGCCGGCCGTCGCGGCGTTCGGGTCGGGTGATTTCGTCATTACGTGGCAGGAGGTTGACGGTCGCGGCTTCAACCCGATCAGCGCGCGCCAGTTCCTTTCGATCACGAGCGGCACGGCCATGGCCGATCGCATCGAAGGCACGCTCGATCGGGATGTCCTTCACGGCGGTGCGGGCGATGACCTGCTTTTTCTTCAACTGGGCGGGGAAGACACCGCTTTCGGCGGCGCCGGTAACGACATCCTCTTCTATGGCGCGGCATTAACCGCGGCCGATCGCAACGAAGGCGGCGAGGGTAATGACACGCTCGTTCTGCAGGGCAGCTATGATCTGACGCTGGGACCTAACAGCCTCGTGGGCATCGAGGGCATTTCAATTCAGAGCGGTTCGATCACGCGCTGGGGTGAGAGCGGAGCGAACTCGTATGATTACAGCCTGAGGACGGTCGATCAGAACGTCGTCTCCGGCCAGCAACTGCGGGTGAACGGGCAGTCGCTCCGCGCTGGCGAGGACCTGGCCTTTGACGGCTCGGCCGAGAGCGACGGCAAGTTCCTGATCTTCGGTGGCTACGGGTCGACACTCTGACCGGAGGTGCGGGCAACGACATCTTCTTCTTCGAAGCGGGCCGCTTCGGGGCACGCGACAAGGTGGTGGGCGGCGGCGGCAGCGACGCGGTCGTGATGAGCGGCACCGAGCCCGGCGCGAGCGGACCGCTCACCATCGAGATCGGAGCGGGCGCGTTCACCGGCATCGAGGCATTGTCGTTCAACGGCCGCTTCGCGACCAATCCGGCCGCCTCCCCATCTTACCGGGTGGTGCTGAAGGACGGCAACATCGCTGCCGGGGCGACCCTCATCGTCAACGCGAGTTCGCTGGGCGCAAGCCAGTCGCTTTCGTTCGATGCGAGCGCGGAGGCGACAGGCCGGCTCAGGCTGCTCGGCGGCGCCGGCGCCGACGCGCTGACCGGCGGCGCCAACGCCGACCTGCTCTTCGGAGCCGGCGGCGCGGATACGCTTCGCGGCGGCGGCGGTGCGGATACCTTCCAGTATCGCGCGACGTCCGATTCGACGCTCGCCGGTTCGGACACGATCCTCGATTTCCAGTCCGGCCTCGACAAGGTTGACCTCTCTCTGATTGACGCCAACAGCGGTTTGGACGGTGACCAGGCCTTCGCCTTCATTGGCAACGCCGCCTTCGGCCGTGTTGCGGGCCAACTCAGGGCCGAGTTCGACGCCTTCCAGAACCGCTGGATCGTCCAGGGCGACATCGACGGCGACGGCGCGGCAGACATTCAAATCCTGCTCGCCACCACTGGCCAACAGCCGATCGGAGCAGGAGACTTCCTGCTCTAGCTTCGGGACGTTGCTCCGACGCGGTTTAGCGGACGATCCCGCCGGCCGCGAGCACTGCCAAGGTGACGAGATCCGATGCGGTCGCCGTCATCGGCGCGACCTGCACCGGTTTTTCCATGCCCACCAGCATCGGTCCGATCACGGCGTCGCCGCCAAGCTCACGCAGCAGCTTGGCTGAAAGGTTTGCCGACTGAAGCCCCGGCATGATCAGCACATTGGCTGGACCGGACAGGCGACTGAACGGATAAACGCGCTTCATGGTCGGATTGAGCGCAACGTCGGGCGCCATTTCGCCCTCATATTCGAAATCCACCTTTTGCTGATCGAGCAGCCGCACCGCCTCCCTAATGTTCTCCAGGAACGTGCCGGCCGGATTGCCGAACGTCGAATAAGACAGAAAGGCGACCCGCGGGTCATGTCCCATCCGGCGCGCGACAGCGGCCGTCTGGCAGGCGAAATCGACAAGCTGCTCGGAGGTTGGGCGTTCGGTAACCGTGGTGTCGGCCATGAAGGTGGTGTGGGTTTGCCCGACCAGGATATGGATGCCGAACGGTGTCATCCCTTCCTTGGGATCGAGCACGCGCCGGACCTCTCTGATGGTTTGGCCGTAGGGCCTGGTGACGCCCGTGATCATCACGTCGGCCTCGCCCATTTGGAGCAGCAAGGAGGCGAAGATGTTGCGGTTCTGGTTCACCAGGCGCTCGATGTCACGCAGCAGATAGCCGCGGCGCTGCACGCGATCGTAAAGGAACTCGACCATCTTCGGGACGAGTGTGGAGGTGCGGCTGTTGTGAACTTCGAATGCGTGCGGATCGTCGACGCCGAGGGAACGCAGGCGGTCGTGCACGTCCTCGCGGCCGACCAATACCGGCGTCCCGTAGCCGCCATCGCGGAACGCGATCGCGGCCCGAAGCACGCTGTCTTCCTCGCCTTCGGCGAACAGCACCCGCTTCGGGTTGGCGCGTGCCGCTTCATAGGCGAGGGTCAGCACCGACGTCGTCGGGTTCAGCCGTGATCTGAGCGCGGTGCGATAAGCGTCCATGTCTTCGATCCGACGCTGGGCTACGCCCGTCTCCATCGCTGCGCGCGCGACCGCCGCCGGCACGATTTCCATCAGCCGCGGGTCAAAGGGCGCCGGAATGATGTAATCAGCACCAAAGCTATGCGCCTGGCCGCCATAAGCCGCCGCAACCTCTTCCGGCACCTGCTGCCGGGCGAGCTCGGCGAGCGCCTCGGCAGCGGCGATCTTCATCTCGTCGTTTATGCGCGTGGCGCGCACGTCAAGCGCTCCGCGGAAGATGAAGGGGAACCCAAGCACGTTGTTGACCTGGTTGGGGTAATCGGATCGTCCGGTCGCGACGATTGCGTCCGGGCGCGCCTCCTTGGCGACCGGCGGCAGGATCTCGGGATCAGGATTCGCCATGGCGAAGATGATTGGCTTGGGGGCCATGTCCTTCACCATTTCGGGCTTCAGCGCGCCCGCAGCGGAAAGGCCCAGGAACACGTCGGCGCCGACCAGCGCCTCCTGAAGCGTGCGGCGATCGGTCTTCACCGCGTGGGCCGACTTCCACTGGTCCAGCCCTTCCCGGCCTTGGTAGATGACGCCGCTGCGGTCGCACATGATGACGTGGTCGTGCCGGACGCCCATGGCCTTGATGAGCTCGGTGCAGGCGATGGCCGCTGCCCCGGCGCCGTTCACCACCACGCGCGCGTCCTTCATGGTCCGGCCGGTGAGGTGCAGGGCGTTGATGAGGCCGGCCGCCGTGATGATTGCGGTGCCGTGCTGGTCGTCGTGAAAGACCGGGATGTTCATCCGCTCCTTCAGCGTCTGCTCGATGACGAAGCATGCCGGAGCGGCGATATCCTCGAGGTTGATCCCGCCAAAGCTTGGCTCGAGCAGCTGAACTGCATTGATGAAGGCGTCGACATCCTCTGTCGCAACTTCAAGGTCGATGGAGTCGACGTCGGCGAAGCGCTTGAACAACACTGCCTTGCCTTCCATCACCGGCTTGGATGCAAGCGCGCCCAGATTGCCAAGGCCGAGGATGGCAGTGCCGTTGGAGATAACGGCCACGAGATTGCCCTTGGCAGTGTAGTCATAGGCGGTCGCCGGGTCAGCTGCGATTGCGCGCACCGGTACGGCCACGCCGGGAGAATAAGCCAGGCTGAGGTCGCGCTGCGTCGCCATCGGCTTGGACGCGATGATCTCGATCTTCCCGGGCCGTCCCTGGGAGTGGAAATCGAGCGCCTCCTGCTCCGAGAATTTGACGTTGCTGCCTTCGCTCATGCGGCTCTCCTTCGGGCGGCCTCTAATCCCCTAAAGCTGAACCGTGCAAGCAGAAGCCGGTTTCGTCGCCGGGCTTGAACCGGTAACGGTCGAGCGATGGCAACCAAGATCAAATTTGACGGTGCGACGGCTCCAACGCCGATGATGGCACAATATCTGGCGCTGAAAGCCGAGGCCGGGGACTGCCTGCTTTTCTACCGGATGGGCGACTTTTTCGAGCTCTTCTTCCAGGACGCGAAAATTGCTGCTGCTTGCCTCGACATCGCGCTCACCGCCCGCGGCGAGCACGAAGGGGAGCCGATTCCGATGTGCGGGGTGCCGATCCACGCCGGCGAGGCCTATCTGGCCCGCCTGATCAAGGCGGGCCACCGCGTCGCGATCGCCGAGCAGACGGAAAGCCCGGCCGAGGCCAAGAAGCGGGGATCGAAATCGGTGGTCAATCGCGCGATCGTTCGCGTGGTCACGGCGGGGACCCTCACCGAAGAAGCTCTCCTCGATTCCCGTGCCGCCAACTGGCTGGTGGCGATCTGCAGGGTCGGTGAACGCTTCGGCATCGCAGCCGCCGACATCTCCACAGGGCGCTTCGAACTCGGCTCGGCGACCCCGGGCGCCGTCGAGGCGGAGCTCGCGCGGCTTGGCGCGGCCGAAGTCATCGCGGCCGAACCGCTGGGCAGCCAACCCGTACAGGAACGCCGCGCAGGCTTTGACAGTGTGTCCGCCGAGCGGCGTCTTTGCGAGCGCTTCGGAGTCGCGACACTCGACGGGTTCGGACAGTTCGACCGGAGCGCGCTTGCCGCTGCGGGCGGGCTTCTCTCCTATCTGGACGAGGTCGCGCGCGAGTCGCTTCCGTTCCTGCGGCCGCCGATTCTCCGTCCGGCCGACGCGCACATGATGATCGACGCGGCAACGCGCGAGAGCCTTGAGCTTGCCGTGTCGGCTAACGGCACCCGCGCCGGAAGCCTCCTTGCAGCCGTTGATCGAACCGTCACTGGTGCCGGCGCCCGCCTCCTCGCTGCTGACATAGGAGCTCCGCTGCTTGACCGCCGGCGCATCGAAGCGCGGCTCGACCTCGTCAGCCTTTTCGAGCAGGACGCTGGACTTCGTGACGGCCTTCGACGGCAACTGAGAGCCCTTCCCGATATCGGCCGTGCCCTCGGTCGGCTCGTCGCCGGGCGCGGCAGCCCGCGCGATCTTGGGCAGCTTCGCGACGGCCTTTCCGAAAGCGGCCGGCTGAAGGATCGCTTGGCCGCTCTTGCCGACCAACCGGAGCTTCTCGCCGAGCTGCTGCCGACGCTCGCCGGCCATGGCGAGTTGGTCGATGTTCTTTTCAGAGCGCTGGTGCCTTCGCCGCCGATCGACGGCTCGCAGGGGGGCTACATCGCCGAAGGTTATGACGCTGCTTTGGACGCGCTGCGGGTGACGGGCGGAGAAGGCCGGCGCGCCATCGCCGCATTGGAGGCGCGCTATCGCCAGCAGACCGGCATTGGCGCGCTCAAAATTCGCCACAATGGCGTTCTTGGCTATCACGTTGAAGTGCCGGCGCGGAACGCCGACAAGCTCATGGCGGCCGATTCCGGCTTCACCCATCGGCAAACGCTGGCGGGCGTCGTCCGCTTCAATGCGCCCGACCTCCACGAGCATGCCCTCCGCGTGAGCGAGGCGGGCGCGCACGCGCTTGCTGCGGAAGCGGCCCATTTCGAAGAGCTGACGGCGCAT
>JADDQD010000058.1 GCA_016781555.1 Pseudomonadota bacterium
TCCACCGAAGCGAGGTTCCGGTCGAAGACCTCGATCGTGCATTCAGGCCCGAGGACGCTCCAGTCCGCATACTGGAGCGCGACCCGCTGGTAATCGTCCAAAATGGCAATCCGCATCGTCGCCCTCCCCAAACGGTTGTCCGTTGCACCTAACCCACCTGAACTGGGATGAGGTCCGCGAGACCGTCGACTTCACGTCCAGCGGCGAACCGGATCTGCTGCGCTGGATGGGTTCTAGACCCTGATTGTTTCAGGTTGAGTTGATCAGGACCACAAGGTTTTGTTCGGTTGCATGATCTTGCCCAAGAAATCGCCAACTTCTCGGGCTCATGCTCTAAAGCTGCTCGACCTGGACCGGGAAGAGACTCACGAGATCGTCGACCTCCATGAGGTGGAAGACGTTGAAGCGGTATGCGGCTCCCGTCACGACCTCGGGCGGCGTAAAGGGAAAAGCCACGTTCCCTGCCGTCGAAAGCCGGCCCTCGTAGCCGTGATGGAGGAGGTACTGTTTAGTCGTCCGCACGACCTCCTCGGCGCGCTCCGCGC
Source organism: Pseudomonadota bacterium (assembly GCA_016781555.1). GTDB lineage: Bacteria > Pseudomonadota > Alphaproteobacteria > Sphingomonadales > Sphingomonadaceae > Allosphingosinicella. The sequence continues at coordinate 546 of JADDQD010000058.1, forward strand.
TCGGGGCAATGCATTCGCCGAGCACAAAGACCTCCCGCGGCCATGTCTCGGGAGGTGCACTCCAGGAGCGCACCCCGTCGGCGCCGTAGACCCGGAAGAACAACTGATAATCCTCAGGTGTATCCTCGCAGACAAGGTCGTGGACCACACCCTTCACGCGCTCCAGAATGGCCTGATGCCGACTGATGAAGCGCGGATCGGCCGCTCCGCACAGGAGGAGCGCGCGGTATCCGGCGGGGCGCGCGCCCTCCATTTTCACCGTCAAGCGCTCGGCTGGTTCGAACGATGCCCCTGCGACCCGGGTCCGCCGCGCATCGAGCTTCGTGTAGGTGACCGAGCGGAGGTCGACACGCCCGGCGGGCTCGCGGACGTCATAGGGGTCCGCCTGCTCGTAGAGGCTGTGTGCGGCGACGGAACTTGGCGTAGCCGCGCGATCGAGCGCCATGCTCTCCAGTTCGAAACCCTCGTCATCGAGGGTGGCAAGGATCGTGTCGCGCCCACCCGGGATGCAGCAGAGCGAGGCGCATTCGACAATCTTCGCCATGTGGGTCGAAATCCCGAGCGGGAAGCCGAGGATGTCGGGAATCGCCGCAAAGATCCCCGTGTCACAGGCCCGCCCCGCCACCACCACATCAGCCCCCGTCTCGAGCGCACGGCGGAAAGCCTCTACGCCCATCTGGCCGACGAGGTTTGTTGCGGAATCGACCTCCTCAGGGCTCAAAGGTTCCATGGTGTCGAGCGGGTGAACGCGCCCGGCACCAATCGCTGCCTTGACCGTGTCTCGCGACAGATCCGCTGGAATCGACGCCAGCTTGAAATGAAGACCGTCCTCCGCCGCGATTTCTCGCAGCATGTCCAGGGTCTGTTCTAGATGCGGCGCGGCGCCGGCGGAACCTGCCGAACCGATGACGAGCGGAATGTCATGGGTCCGCGCCGCCCTGAGAACCTTGCGCAGGTCGCGCTTCGCCCCGACGCGAGTGGGCGCCATGGACCCGCTCCCAAGGTAGTGCGGACCTATGTCAATTGAACCCATGTCGCAGCCGATCATATCGGGGCGGCGCGTCAGGCCCTCGCGCAGGGCCGGCGTGGGTATGCCGTAGCCGAGTTGCCCGGAGGCGCCGAGAATCCGAAGCGGCCGGCGAGAGACGGAGAATTCGTCGAAGAGGCGGCCGATGGCGCTCATATCTCGATCTCCAGCAGGGGCGCATGCTGCTGCGCGCCGTAGACGTCGCGATCGCCCGGGTCGCCGGACATGACGTCGCGGGGGATGGTGATCTTCACCGCCTGGGCGGGCTCGTAGGCAATGACGCGAACCTCGTTCTCGGAGCGGCCATATCGGGAAGCGACTTCCGTCCGCAGCCGGTGGAGCTGCGAGCAAACCCTATCGAAATCCTTGCGATTTCCGAACATGACGTCAAAGGTGATGAGGCACGGGCCGGCGTTCTTGCTGCGAAGAACCCGGGCAATGTCCTGAAGCTGCATGGGCTTTATGCTCACAATGACAAGGAACGACGGGAGGCGCTGTGCGGCACTGACGGCGCCGGACGGGCGGGGGATCAGCTTTCTAGAGGCCGCAGAGGGGACGTGAGGGACTCAAGCCGCCTTGGCAGCTTGGTCTTCGACGGCCACCAGATGGCAATCAACCGGGTCGAAGCTCACAAGCACATCCGAACCCGGACCGAAATCTTGGGTGGAGTGAACCTTGAGCGTCGTGCCGGCTGCGTTGACGAGATACTCCGTATGGGCACCCATGTATTGGCTGTCGTAGACCCGCCCCTTCAAAACGTTCGCCCCGTTGGGGCGCATCCCCTCCGGGCCCGCCGCAATCAGGTCGATCGCCTCCGGTCTGAGCATGGCCTGGTAGTGCGCGGCGGCCTCGGCCCGCCCGGAGTCAAGACGGATCGGCGTGCCGTCGGGCGCGATCCAGGTGTTCGCGTCCGGGCCCTTTTGGACGTCGATGAAGCTTGCGCGCCCCACAAAATCCGCCACGAACCGGTTGGACGGGCGCCGATAGAGGTCCTTCGGGGTGCCGGTCTGCATGATCCGCCCGGCTTCCATAACGATCACCCGGTCCGACATGGAGAGTGCCTCTTCTTGGTCGTGCGTGACGTAGACAGCGGCGACGCCGAGCTCGCGCTGCAGACGACGAATCTCGAGTCTCGTCCCCTCCCGCAGCTTCGCATCGAGGTTTGACAGGGGCTCGTCGAAGAGGAGAACCTTGGGGCGCCCGACGATGGCTCGCGCTAGGGCGACGCGCTGCTGCTGCCCGCCGGAGAGCTGCGAGGGGTGACGGTCCTTGAGATGGCGCATGCCCACGATCCCCAGCGCATCGTCGACCTGGCGCGCGACCTCGGCAGTGCTCGCTTTGCGGATCGCGAGAGGGAATCCGACATTCTGCGCCACAGACATGTGCGGCCAGATCGCGTAGGACTGGAACACCATGCCTATTTGGCGCTCGTGCGGTGGGATCAGCACGCCCTGCTCGGGCGCCGAAACCACGCCATCGCCGATCTTGATGACGCCGCCATCCGCGTTTTCGAGACCCGCAATGCAGCGCAGCGTCGTCGTCTTGCCGCATCCGGATGGGCCGAGCAGGCTTAGGAACTCACCTTTCGCGACCTGAAACGAAATGCCCTGCACGACCGTAACCTGGCCGTATCGCTTCACGAGATTTTGAACGTTGATGCTCACGGGTCCCTCCAAGTTCCTGTCAGCGGCGCCGCGCAGTCGGCACGAGCCAGGTGATGAGCGACATGGCTGCGAAGATGATGAGTGTCGCCACCACGGAGAGTGAGCTAGCGAGGCCCCAATTCGCCTGCTCAAAGAAAGCCCAGATCGAGATCGAAATGACCTGCGTGCTGGCCGAATAGAGCAGGATGGCGGATGAAATCTCGCGGAAGAAAGCCATGAACAGCAGGAAATACGCGCTCTGGACCGACGGGCGGGCGAGCGGCAGCAGAACCTTGAAGACTGACTGGAGCCGCGTGGCGCCCCCGACCCAGGCCGCCTCCTCAAGGCTCTTGTCAATCTGGACGAGCTGCCCTCCGATGGTCTCGGTCGCATAGGGCAGGAACCGGGTCACGAACGCCACGATGATTACAGCGAGGGTGCCGTAGAGCGGGATAGGGAGATAGGCATAGGCCCAAAGCAGGCCGAGGCCCAGGACGACGCCTGGAACGCCGAACGGAAGACTAGCGACAAGGTCGAGCGCCCGATAGCCCTTTGGCTTGAGGCGCAGTGTAAAATAGGCGCAAAGCAGGCCTAGGACGACGCCGATCGCCGCTCCGATGCCCGAGACCACGAGGGTGTTCCAGAAACTCCTCAGCGCGGAGGCGCTCTCCCAGATGAACGCATAGTTGCGCAGCGTGTACATGCCGGCGAACGGGTTCGCCGTGAACCACTTCAGGAGCGACGTGTAGATCAGCATCACCATCGGCAGGACGAGACCCAGGAACACGAAGCCGAAGCAAAGAGCATAGGCGGCCCATTTCCAGCCGCCGAGCGGAATTGGAGCCACCCTTCCGGCCTTGCCCGTGATGGTGGTAAGACGCCCAGCCCGAGTGACGCGCCGCTGCGCCCAGATCGCGGTGCCCGTGATTGCGCTCAACGCCAGCCCGACCGCTGCCGCCAGCCCGTAGTCCGCAGGAGAAAAGCGCACTAGCAGGTAGAGCTGGGTCGCGAGCATCGTCACCTGGCCGGGAATCCCGATGAGAGCGGGAATCGCGAACTGCTCAATAGTGATGATAAAGGTGAGAATGAAGCTCGAAATTAAGGAGTAGCTCAGCAGCGGCAGCGTAACCCGATAGAGGACCACGTGGGGCTTGGCCCCCGAGGTGCGAGCCGCCTCCTCGTAGATGGCGTCCATACTCACAATGGGACCGCTCATGGTCAAATAAACGAAGGGGACCTGGTGCAGGACCATGACAAAGACGATGCCAAGAGCGGTGTATATGTCCGCCCGGGCCCACGGCATCCCGAGAATACCGTCGACCACCGCATTGTAGATCCCGCCGGGGGCCCCGATGATGATCCAGGCCATTGCGAGGATGAACGACGGGAAGTAGAAGGCGAGGCCCACCGCCGCGTTGACGAACTTGCCATATTTGAAGTCCGTTCGATGTACCACGAGCGCAATGGCCGTTCCGACGACGATGCAGAACGCAGAGGAGACAAGGCCGATCCAAAGCGTCGTCCCCATCGTGGCGAGGACGCCCTCCGTGAAGAGGCCGGCATAGTTGCGCAAGGTCCATTCGCCCGGGTTACCCGGCGCGCTCGTACGCAAGCTGCCGTAGATCAGCGCCGCGATCGGGATCGTGACAAGCAGTACAACAACGACGAACGTCGCGGCATAGACCCCGTGGAGCAGACGATCCTGCGAGCTTCGTCGTTGAGCATAATGGGTTGCGAACTCGCTGGCGGCCGGCACAATTGCCTTGTCCGTCATCACGTCGTCCCTTCATCCCTTCATGTGTCTGGATGGCGCCAAACGGGACCGCAGCCCCGTCTGGCGCGTCGTCGTTTCAGCGGACGCCGAAGACCGTGCGCCAGTGATCGACGATCTGCTTCTGGCGCTCCGGCGTCAGGATTTTCTCGCCGTCAACGACGTTGCTCAGCTGCTCGGTCGAGGGGAGCTTCGACAGGGGCGGGACACCCTTGCGGGTGACGGACAGGCCGGCATGCTCCTGCAGGGCCTTCTGACCGGCCTCGGTCATCAGCCAGTTCACGAACACCTTGGCGGCGTTTGGATGCGGCGCATTCTTCGCCACAAAGATCTTGTTCGCGGACCGGGTCGTGCCCGACTTTGGATAGACGAACCCGATCGGCGCACCGTCTTCGAGCAGCGGGTTTAGGGGCAGATCGGTCAGCTCTGCGACCTGCACGTCTCCCCGAATCACCGCCTGGATGATGCCACCAGAACCTTCAAAGAAGCGCACATCGTTGTCCTTGAGCTTCTGTGCAACGTCGTGGCCCTGGTCTTGGAGGAATGCGACGATCTGCTGGATCGAAACAGACCGCCAGGGCGGATTCATGCCCACCTTACCCTTCCATTTCGGATCGAAGAGATCAGTCCACTCCTTAGGCGCGTCCGCGTCCTTAACCAGGCCCTTGTTCCAGATGATCGCTTCGCGGGCGTTCTGCAGCGTGAAGAGCATGTTGCCTTCGTTGATGTCCGGCGGGAAGTTCGGCAGCTCCGGGGGCGCCCACTCCGCCATCCAGCCCTTCTTCATGCCCTCGTAGATGCGCTGATCTGGAAAGGTCACAAGCACGTCCGCGATGTGGCGGCCCGCGTTGAACTCCGTCTCGAACCGTTCGATAAGAGGGTTGCTTCCGAGCCGAATCTGCTCAGCCCGGATTCCGGGATTCGCGGCCTGAAATTTCTGCAGCAGAGGCTCGATGCCGTTCGGCTGGAGATTATTATAGAAGACGACCTTACCTTCTTTTTTCGCGGCCGCGACCACGTCCTGCCACGATTGCGGCACTTGGGCAGACGCCGAGATGAGCGTGGCGCCGAGCGCTGCCGCTACGACAATTCCACGGGACAGCCATGATGTGGCTGAGGCGAGCCTTTGCAGGGTAGTCACAGGGCGTTCCTCCATTATCTGGGCCATCGATTTAATTTGCGGTCATCATTCGGCCTCTACGGAAATTAGGGGGGCACCGGAAAAGTGTCAACAGTTGACGCAACCATGGCACGGGCGTAAAGAGGTACCCGTACCTCTCGCCCGTCGGGCGTGCAGCGAGAAGCGCGGCGGCTCTCAATGCTTCAACATAAATTATCGTTTGATACAGCCTCGGGCGCGAGAATTCACCTGAAGCAGCTCGTTGCAATACGAAGCGCCCTTCTGGTTCCCGGAGCGGCGAACGCGCTGACGGCCCGCATCATTGAGGATCTGGGATTTGAGGCGGCCTATCTGACGGGCGCGGGCCTGGCGAATACCCATCTCGGCATGCCCGATCTCGGCCTCGTCACGGTGACGGAGCTAGCCGAGGCTGCCGCACGGATTACTGACGTGAGCCGGCTGCCCCTGATCGTCGATATCGACACCGGCTTCGGCAATGCTCTGAACGTTTACCGCACCGTGAAGCTGCTCGAATCCGCAGGCGCCTCCGCGCTTCAGATCGAGGATCAGATCTTCCCCAAGAAATGCGGCCACTTTTCGGGCAAAGGGGTCGTCCCACTGCCGGAGATGGTCGCGAAGGTGCGCGCCGCCCTGGATGCCCGGCGTGATCCTAACCTCATGGTGATCGCGCGCACCGATGCGCGCGCCGTGGAGGGCTTCGACCGTGCCATGGAGAGAGCCCATGCGTTCATCGAAGCCGGAGCGGACGTTATCTTCGTCGAGGCGCCGGAAACCGTTCAGGAGATGCGCGCTATCGCAGCGCTTCCTGCACCCCAGCTCGCCAACCTCGTGATTGGCGGCCGCACGCCCCTGCTCGGCCAAGAGGAACTCCGCGAGATGGGCTTCGCGGTGGCGCTGTACGCCAATGCCGCGCTCCAGGCGACCATCCGCGCTGTGCAGGATGTTCTCGGTCATCTCA
>JADDQD010000042.1:0-16635 GCA_016781555.1 Pseudomonadota bacterium
CTGCAGAGGTCAGGGGTTCGATTCCCCTCGGCTCCACCACCCCCCAGAACTGCAGAACTCCGCCAGTTCAGGACTGCCGCCCGCGAGGAAGCGGCACATGCGTCCTTTCCGCCGCTCGCTCTCGCGCGGGTTAATTTCAGCTTGAACCACCACGTCATTGCGAGCGCAGCGAAGCAATCCATTCTCCAGGGCCGCGGCGCTTTCGGCCGAACAGCCCCGCCCGCTTACTGACACCCTGCCGCCGCTCGCTCAGCGACGCCGACAAAGAGGGATACTGGCTTATCCTTAGTCGTTGCGGATCACATGGAGTCCGTATGACAGGTGCCGCAGTAGAGGATTTCGACCTTCATGCATCGGATCCCGGATGAACGCGCTTCCCGATCCGATTCCTGCCGCCACTTTGGTGCTCATACGCCCTGCCGCCCAAGGCGCGCCTGAACTGCTGATGATCGAGCGAACGAGCACCATGGCGTTCGCCGCGGGCGCGCTGGTGTTCCCAGGGGGGCGCATCGACCCCGACGATCATGTCGTGGCAGAGCGGTTTGACCCCGAACTCGAGGATGCTGCTGCCCGGGTGGCCGCTATTCGCGAGACAATCGAGGAAACGGGCATCGCGGTCGCCGTTCTTCCTTCCGCCCCCGCCGCCACAATCAGCCAGCTGCGCCAGGAGCTTGAGGACGGCACACCGTTCTCGGCGCTCCTCGAACATCACCAGCTCGGCCTTGACCTCCGCAGCCTCGTCCCGTTCGCTCGCTGGTGCCCCAACTTCAAGGAAGCGCGCCGGTTCGACACGTTGTTCTTTCTTGCCCGCGCGCCGGAAGACGCGGCCGAGCCTCGCCCCGCGGAGGCGGAAGCCGTGCGGAGCCTTTGGGCGCCCGCCGCGCAGATCCTGGATGATGCCGATTGCGGCCGCGCCCGCATCATCTTCCCCACGCGCCGCAACCTTGAACGGCTTTCCCTTTTTTCCTCATTCGAAGAAGCGCAGGCGGAGGCGGAGCGCCGTCCTGTGCGTAAGGTGGTGCCCTGGATCGAAGATCGGGAAGGAACAGACTGGCTCTGCATACCCGAAGATCTCGGCTATCCAGTAACGGCCGAAAGGCTGGACACGGCGCGGCGCTCCTGATCTGCAACCGGATCCACCGCCGCGCGTCCTTTTGCCCGTGCGCGCGCTTCGTCTTTTCAAAACCCTCCTTTTCCTCGCCGCCATCGGGTTTGGGGGCGTGCTGCTTTACGGCTATGCGCGGAGCCACCCCGAGAACATGCCGTGGACACAGCTTGACCTTGCGCAGCCGGTGGGCGCTTTCACCGGCCGAAAACTTGCCGAGCTGACCGGCGACAAGGGAGAGAAGTGTCAGGCATTGCTTCGGCGCGCCGGCGTGCGCTTCAACGCTCTGCCGCCACGCCAGAGTAGGAGCCAGTGCGGCTATGACGATGCGGTACGGTTCCAGAGCGGGGGCGCCCTTGATGTGGCCTATCGGCCGCGCGACCTTGGCACGAGCTGCCCGGTCGCGGCCGCGCTTGCCTTATGGGAATGGCATGTCGTCCAGCCGGCAGCGATCGAGCATTTCGGACAGAAGGTGGAGAGTATCGACCATTTCGGCAGCTATAGCTGCCGGCGTATTTACGGCCGCTCGGAAGGCAGCTGGAGCGAGCATTCGACGGCGAATGCGATCGACATTGCTGCCTTCCGTCTCGAAGACGGCACGCGCATAACCGTGGTTCGCGACTGGACGGCAGAGGGACCAAGATCGCGCTTCCTGCACGACGTCCGCGATGGCGCGTGCAAGCTCTTCGCGACCGTCCTTTCGCCCGAATACAACGCCGCCCACCGCGACCATCTCCACCTCGATCAGGCGGAGCGCGGCGCGTGGGGTTGGCGCGGCTGTCGCTAACGCTTCGGTTCAGTTCGGAAGTGAGTGAAACCACGCCGGCCTTCGCTGCCGTTTCTGGCTGCGCTTGCCTCGAAGGCGAATGCCTTCTCCCGCCGCCCGCGCGCATCGGCGGGCCAAAAAATACACGCGCAACGGGATCTCCGCTGCGCGTGTACCGAAACCGCGCCTAGGCCGGTTTTAGCGATTCGCTCTCAGCTCAAGTGGCGGGAGAGGTGCTTGTTCATCTCGAACATCGTCACCTTGTTGGTGCCGAACACCTTTTCGAGCTTTTCGTCGGCGAGGATCTCGCGCTTGTTCTCGGGGTTCTGAAGATTATTTTTGCGGATATAATCCCACATCTTACTAACCACTTCGCTCCGCGGAAGCGGATCGGAGCCGGTGATCGCCGCCAGCTCGTCCGATGGCTTCACGGGGCGGGCGAGCCCACCCTGAGCCTTGGTCCCACCCGAATTGTCCGTGCCCTTTGCCATTGATGGCCCTCCTCTGATTTGCACCCGATAGAGCGCAATCCAGCGAGAAGTGCAATGCCCTCTTAAGCGGAAGCTGCACTCAGCACGACGAGCCGAACGGCACGACCTTGTTGTCGGCATCATGGCCGACGTCGGCGCGGCCGAGAAAAGCTATCCCTGAGCGGGTGCACCAATGCCGGAAAACCTCTTCCTCCGTCTCCCCGAAGTCGGGGTCATTCTGGGGAACTTCGCTGCACCGGCCAAGCATGATGCCGCTGACCTTCCGGACGGCGGGGTTGCTGGTGATGTGGAAAAGCGCGCGGTCCGTCCGGTACATATATTCTGAGACATCTTCGAGGATCAGCACATGCCCCTGAAGATCGGGCTGCAAGGGGGTGCCCAGCAACTGACTGAATACCGTGATGTTGAAGGCGGCGGCCTTGACGCCGCTCCCGAGCGAAGGCTCGAGCGCCTTGGGTTCACCCCTGGTCAGCCACGAAAGCGCGCGCACGATTGCCGCCCCGCCATTTTCCCGCCTGAGGTCACCCGGCATCGGCCCATGCGCAACCTTGCCGATACCGGCCCGGTAGAGTCCGGCCAGGAGGAATCCGGCGTCGCTGTAGCCGAGGTACGTCTTGTCCCCGGCGGCCGCCCCAAGCCTTGCCAGCACTTCTTCCGCGATACGGCACGAGCCGTAGCCGCCGCGCGCGAACCACAGCGCGTTTATCTGTGGATCGTTGGCAGTTTCAACAAACGCGTCCGCGCGCACCCGGTCGGCACCGGCAAAGTGCCTGTGGCCGAGGAAACATTGCTCATGAAAGCGGACTTCGACACCCGGGGCATGTTCGGCGGCAAGCGCCGTCACCCGCTCCGCCACATCTCGGCCGATCGGCGTGCTGGGCGCCACCACTCCAATTCGCATTTCCCCTCCAACCGTTTGAAATGGCCGCCGCACCTCAATAGGGCGGAGCGATGAATCAGGCCAAATCCTATTTCTTCTGCGGGATCGGCGGCAGCGGCATGCTGCCGCTCGCCTGCATCGTCCGCGGACAGGGCTCCGAAGTAGCAGGCTCCGACCGATCGCTCGACCAGGGCAGGATCGGCAATAAGTTCGCATTTCTCGAAAGTCGCGGCATCCGCCTCTTCCCGCAGGACGGAAGCGGCCTCACCAGCAGCGACCAAATCCTCGTAACCTCCGCTGCCGTCGAGGAGACCGTTCCTGACGTGCAAGCGGCGCGCCGTCTCGGCGCCACGCATTTGACCCGGCCGCAGCTGCTCGCCCAGCTGTTCAACGCTGCAGTCACGGGCATTGCGGTTGGTGGGACGAGCGGCAAATCAACGGTAACCGGCATGATTGGCTGGATCGTGCAGCAGGCGGGGCTCGACCCCACCGTCATGAACGGCGCCGTAATGAAGAACTTCGTCACTGCGGACACGCCATTCGCTAGCGCGCTGGTGGGCGGCGGGAATGTGTTCGTGAGCGAAGTGGACGAAAGCGATGGTTCGATTGCGCTCTATCGGCCAAGGATCGCCGTCCTCAACAACATCACCCTGGACCACAAATCGCTCGAAGAGCTACGTGGGCTGTTCCTCGATTTTGTCGAAAAAGCCGACACCGCAATCCTCAACCTTGACGACGAGGAGACGCGTCTGCTGGCAACCAAGATCCGGCCGGGAAAGCGCATCACCTTCAGCATGTCCAATCCCGCCGCCGATTACCTCGGTGCCGACGTGGTGGAAGAGCCGCTCGCAATTGCCCTTTCCGTGACGGAGCGGAGCACAGGCACGACCATCCCGGTCCGGCTACAGGTGCCGGGGCGCCACAATGCCGCCAATGCCCTTGCCGCAATCGCGGCTGCGCGCGCAGCCGGCGTCGCACTCCGGACTGCGGGCGAGGCGCTCGCGGGCTTTCGAGGCCTTCGCCGGCGGTTCGACGTGGTGGGGACGGCAAACGGCATCAGCGTGATTGACGATTTCGGCCACAACCCGGACAAGATCGCGGCCACTTTGGGCACCCTGCACGCCTTTCCGGGGCGACTTCTCCTCATGTTCCAGCCGCATGGCTACGGCCCGTTGAGGACGATGCGCGATGAGCTGATCGACTGCTTTGCCGGCAACATGGCGGAGGAAGACATCCTGATCATGCCCGATCCAGTGTATTATGGTGGCACGGTCGAACGGACGGTAGGCAGCGAAGATATCATCGCGGGCGTGCGCGAGCGCGGTCGCGAGGCCGAGCACGTTCCGGAGCGGGCCGCCTGTGGTGAGCGCCTTCGCGCGCTGTCCCGGCCCGGCGACCGGATCGTGATCATGGGCGCACGGGACGACACTTTGTCGCAGTTTGCCGCCGATCTTCTCGCCAGCCTTTCGCCTTAACTCGACGGAAGCACCTTGCGGGCCTACATTGGCGCTTCATGATCCAGGAGCCGGCCATGCACCGCCTTTGCCTGTTGCTAACCCTGACCTTGTTTGCTGCTCCCGCCGTCGCGGCTCCGGAGTGGCGGCAGTCGCGTGAGGTCGAGGTGCTTTTGTCCAACCTCGACATCGAGCCCGAGACAATCCGCCTCAGGGCAGGAGAGCCTGTGCGCTTTCGCTTCATCAACAACAGCACCATTTCGCACAGCTTCAGTTCCGGCGACTTCTTTCGAAAGGCCGAGTTCAGGACTCGCGATGCCGACGCGGTTCGGGACGGATCGATCCAGATTGGGCCAGGCGATGAACGCGAAGTTCTGATGGTTCCAGCTCCCGGGCGCTATTCCGCGCATTGCTCGAACCTTTTCCACCGGATCATGGGGATGCGCGCGACGATCCTGGTTGAATGAGGAGATGCCGGTGACCAAGGCCAAAAAACAAAAGAAGATTCCGAAGAAGATCGCGGGCGTGAAGGTGCCAAAGGAGCTCCGCAAGGCGGGGGACAAGCTGGCGAAGCTCGCTGAGGATCCCGTCGTGCGCGACATTGCGCTCGGCGCCGTGGCTGCGGGCCTTGCAGCGCGAAAGGACGCGCGCAAGGCAGCGGGTAAGAAAGCGGCCGAACTTGGCGGTGAAGCCTCGGAAGGAGCTGGCTGGGTCAGCGCCGCGCTCGGGGCGGCCGCACTTGAGGCTGGTCGCAGGATTGCTCAAGCACTCGACCAAAGCGCCGGCACGGGAGAAGGTGCCGGGAAGAGCAAGCTCGCTAAGGCGATGAAGGCTGCGGAAACGATCGCCGGCGGCCTGAAGCACTGATACTCGACGGCGGCATCCGCCTCCCCTTGGGGCTTCAGCGCCACCTGGAGGAGAGCGCCCGCGGGTTTCTTGAGCCGGCGGGACGGCCGCCAGTGGATTTCTCGGCGCCCTCAGGTGAAGCGGCTCTTGTTTCAGCCGATTCTGTGGCCTGGCAGGTGTTTCGTAACCCCCTATCCTTGTTCGTGGGAGGAGTCGCGGCAGTGATCCTGGAACTTGCCGAGCCGCGCGTCCGCGCAGGCGTCTGGGACCACAGCAACTTTCGCACCGACCCCGTCGATCGGCTTCGGCGAACCGGCCTCGCGGCGATGGTGACTGTCTACGGATCACGGAGCATCGCCGAGGACATGATCGCCGGCGTTCGCCGCATCCACGAACAGATCGAAGGTCGCACCGAGACTGGGGAACGATACCACGCCAATGAGCCCGAACTGCTCGACTGGGTGCAAGCAACCGCAAGTTTCGGATTTCTTCAGGCTTATTGTGCGTACGTCCATCCACTCGGCCAGGCGGCCCGCGACAGCTTCTATGCCGAGGGGGTGCCGGCGGCCGAGCTCTACGGAGCCATTGGAGCACCTCGGTGCGAAGCCGCTGTGGAGGCGCAGTTGGAGGCGATGCGTCCGCGGCTCGAGCGCTCGCACGTGCTGTTGGAATTCCTCCGCATCATGCGCCAAGCACCGATCTTACCAGCGCCGCTGCGGCCACTCCAGTCTGTCCTGGTCCGGGCCGCCATAGCCATCCTGCCCAGCTGGTTCCACCACCGCGTGGGGCTTGGCGGATCCGCGCCTGAAAGACCCTTTGTCCGGCTGCTCGGCCGAGCCGCGGGCAAGCTGCGCCTCGACAACAGCCCTCCTGTTCAAGCGTGCATCCGCCTCGGCCTCGCGCCCGATCATTTGTGGAAGGCCGAGGCAACCTCCTTCAGCATGCGCTCCTCCTCGCCCGCGTAGCGCGGCGAGAAATGAAACGGCTCCACCTTGCGAACGCCTGCTGCCCTCGCGATTTCGCCAGCGGCGGTTGTGGTAAGGTGCGCCCGCTGCTGCGCCTGCTCGCGATCCGCGGCGGCGAAGCGGGATTCGATGAACAAGGTGTCGGCTCCTTGGGCTAGCTTCACGATGGCGGCGCGGTTGTTAGGCGTGTCGGCGACGTCCGTCACGTAGGCGATTTTCTGCCCCTGGGTGATCGTCACGAGGTCGCGAAGCGCGCCCAGCGCCTCGGTGCTTCCGTCCGCCAGCATGATCGGATGGTCGCCGGGCTTACCCTCGATCACCGCCCGCTTCAGCGCCTGCAGCCATTGTCCGGTGGGCAGCCCCCGCTCGTCCACCCGGTTCTTCCAGACGTTTGCATGGGCGGGCTCCGCCACCGCAAAACCGAGGCACGGCCCATGATGATCGAGGATGGCAGCCTCCACTCGAATGCCGCTTTCCTCGGCGACGATAGCGTTTGAGATCCCGAGCTCCTCCTCCTGCTCGCGCCGAAAGGCGTTCTTGAACCGGAAGCGCGTGCGCCGAGCTCTTGCGGGCGCGTAGAGTTCGGAAACGTCGAAGACCAGGTCGGCGTCGTAACGGTCGACGAGATCCCATTCATACCCCTGGAGTTTGTGGTAGATGCGCGCCGCGAACCCGGCGGGGCCGACCATGGTGACCCTTTTCTCCCGCCCAACCGCCAAGCGAAGCAGCGCATCGAAGCCAATGAAATGATCGATGTGCGTGTGACTGATAAAGGCATGGCTGACGCGCAGCAGATCGCGCGCGCTGAGCGGCGTCAAATCACCCATGTCGAAAAGAAGCGCACTCCTTTGATGCAGCGTTTCGACGAATAGCGCCGGATCACCGAACCGGCCGTTCACCAAGGAGGGATGGAGCAGCGGCCGCATTTCAGGCCGGCAACCAGCTGGGGTGGAGCTTCTCCAGCAACCGCCAACCGCCGGCCGGCTGCGGCTCCGCCCACATTTTGCCCAGACGGACAAGTCGCACAGGGCGCGGAGGCGGCGGAGCGTCGACGAAGGCGGCTTCTTCATCGAACCCGGCGCAGACCCCGACGCACATGTCGGTGCCGTCGTCGTCCGCAAGGGCACAAACCGGGCGGGCAGTGGTAGGCCACGGCAAAGGAGGCCCGGGATGGAACACCACTTGCCGCAGCCGAAGAGGCTCCGCACCGGAAAGAGCCGCTGCAAAGGCCTGCTGCCGAAGGGCTGCGCGCGCGGCGGGTGATTTGCGCCGAGCCGCCGGGGAGCGTCCGAGGCGGATGAGCGGCACCTCTCCAGACGCCGCGACGATCGGGTCGACGGTGGGATTCACCCCGATTTCGACTAACAGGTCCGGTTGGACCGCCTTTGCCGTGATCGCCTGCAGACGCGCCCCGAGGCCCACCACGAAACCCGCCGTGTTGACCACGAACGCTCCCGCACGAGCCGCGTCGGCCGCAAGCGCGGCCGCTGCGCGGCCAATGCCCCCAAGGTTGCTCGCGCTCGTGCTCCCCACAAAGATGAACCGACAAAGGTGTTCGATGCTGCCAAGCCCCGCTGTGCCAGGCGGTCCGAGCATCTTTTGTCCCGGATCGAGGTCCACCAGGCCAAGCGGCTCGGGGGCGACTGCGGCAAGCGCTCTGATGAAGCTCGTCTTACCCGCGTCGGTCGGCCCCAGAACGAGAATACGTTTCCGCCCGGCTGCGCTTTGGAGAGCGCCGCGCCAGTCCTCCGGCAAGTGTAATTCGGGCCAATCCATGCCCTTCGAACGCGCGGAAGCCGTGAAGGTGCTGACCGGCATGGTTTCGCCCACCGTCTCGGTGGGCCAAAATCTGCCCGGCGGTGCCCCCGGTCGCCACGGGGTGAACCGTTACTAACCCTTAAGCTCTCGGCGCTAAGGCGCTCCCTTATGGCGGCCACGGTCAGATGAGGAAGGGGCGCTTCACCAGCATAAGCCGGGGCAGCTCCGCAGCGGTGGCAAGTGTTCCGCTTGCCGATCTCCTGCTCGGCGACATTCGCGCGGCGTCCGATCTGCACCAGGCGCGCATCGGCGCCGAGCGCGCCACAAGCATCGCGAATTCCGCGTTGTTCCTCCTCGTCTCTCACTTGATTTGCGGGGCCACCCTCCTCGTGGTGATGGCAACATCCGCAAACGCCTCGGATCTTCTCTCCCTCCAGCTGCCGCTGGCAGCCTTGCTGCTCCTGGACGGCGGCCTCTTGGCAGCGACGCGGCTGAAGCTGAGGCATCACCTCTTGGTGCGGCTGTCGATCGCCTACGCCATTCTTGCAGGCCTGCTTTGGAGCCTGCTGGCGGCACCCATGGCGAGCATGGCGGCAAGTGAGCCTGCGGTGCGCGTTGCGCTTGCGGCTGGTTTTGTTCTTCTCGTGCCCGCCTTTCTCTCAATCCCGGCAATCATTGTGTGCAACGGCCTGCTTGCGATTGCCGCCATTGCCACCTTCGGCCCCGATCCGCTGCTGCTCGCGTGCCTTGCGTCGATCAATGCAGCGCTTGCATGGTTCAGCCTGTCAGGAGCGCGCGCAGCGTTCCTCTCGGCGGACGCTCGTGTTGCTGCCGAGGAGCAGGCTCAAAAAGCCAGTCGCTTCGTCGCCGAGTTCGAGCAGAGCGGCCGCGGATGGTTTTGGGAGACCTGCGCCGACGGGACCTTGTCCTACGTCTCTCAGCAGCTTGCCGATGATTTCGAAACATCCGCATCTAAGCTATTCGGCCGTTCGTTCGCCGAGCTCCTGATGATTGCTGAGGATGGCGATGCTGCTTCAGGCGAGCAAAGCCTGAGCTTCCACCTTTCTGCCCGCTTCCCCTTTTCCGACGTCACCGTTCGCGCCAAAACGGAAAAGGATGTCTTTTGGTCAGTATCGGGGACGCCGGTCTTCGACGATTATGGCCGGTTCCTCGGCTTCAGAGGCATCGGCACAGACCTGACGGAGAAGCGCCGCTCCGAGGCAGAGATCAGTCGGCTCGCCCGCTTCGATTCCCTCACAGGTCTGCCCAACCGCGCGCAAATGCGGCAGATGCTCGATGAAGCGCTCCGCAACGCCTCGTACCGGAGAAAGGGCTGCACACTTTTCCTGATCGACCTGGACCGGTTCAAGAATGTGAACGACACGCTTGGCCACCCGGCCGGGGACGAACTGCTGCGCCACGTCGCGCAGCGCCTCACAAGGGTGATCGGCGCCGAGGGGCAGGTCGGCCGCCTCGGGGGCGACGAGTTCGAGGCCGTGCTTCCCGGAATCGATGAACAAGGCAGGTTGAGCGCGCTGGCGGATCGGCTCATCCAGCACGTCTCCGCGCCCTACATCATTCATGGTCAGAGCGTATCAATAGGAGCCTCGATCGGAATTGCAGTGGCGCAACCGAATGCGCCCTGCGCGGATGCTCTGATCCGCAACGCGGATCTCGCGCTTTACGCTGCGAAAGCTGCGGGTCGGGGCACCCACTGCTTCTTTGCTCCGGAGATGCATTCGGAAGCCAAGCATCGACAGATCCTCGAGAACGACCTCAGAAACGCAATCACGCGCGAGGAACTAGCCCTGCACTTCCAGCCGCTGGTGAACACGGTCACTGAGGAGCTTGTTGGCTTCGAAGCCCTGCTACGTTGGCAGCATCCGAGCCGCGGCACCATCATGCCGGCCGACTTCGTCCCGCTTGCCGAAGAATGCGGGCTCATCACCGGCATCGGCGCCTGGGTTCTTCGGACGGCCTGCGCGGAAGCGGCCAAATGGCCCGATCATATCGGCATTGCCGTCAATCTGTCGCCAATCCAGTTCGCGAGCCGCGGCTTGCCGGGGCTGATCATGAACGCGGTGGCGTCCGCCCATCTCGACCCGGCGCGCCTGGAACTTGAGATCACCGAGAGCGTGTTCCTCGCCGACAGCGCGGCGACGGACGACACCTTCGCCAAGCTGAAGGCAATCGGTGTGCGGCTCGTTCTGGATGACTTCGGGACTGGCTATTCCTCACTGGGGTACCTGAAAAAAGCTCCATTCGATAAGATCAAGATCGATCAATCGTTCATCCGCGGCGCGGCGGCCGTGGACAGCCGCAACGCCGCGCTGGTACGCGCCATAGTGGCTATGGCCGAAGGACTTGGGATGGAAACCACGGCCGAGGGAGCAGAAACAGCGGAAGAGGTAGAGCTCATTCGCGAACTTGGCTGCTCGCAGGTACAAGGTTTCATCTTTGGACGGCCGATGCCGGCGGAAGATGCGCTGGAGATAGCTTCGCGCAGCAAGAGCGGGGCGGCCCAGGCGCAAAGCCGCGCGCCGCGCCACGGCTTGATCCGGCTGGCATCTTTGCAGTGGCAGGGTGCCTCCGTTCCGGTGCGCCTGCGCAACATTTCGCCACGCGGCGCTCTTGTGGAAAGCGAGCGGGAAATCCCCTCGGGCGCTGATGTCCAGCTCGATTTGCCGGGCTGTGGGCTTTTCGCTGCGCAAGTTCGTTGGTGCCAGCCGGGCCGCCTTGGGCTCAGCTTCAACAAGGATTTTGATCTGAAAAAGCTCACTCCGGCTAAAAAGGGCAACGACAAGGTGCCAATCCTGAAGCCCAACTATCTCAACAGCGAAGCAGATGCCGCCTCCCCTTGGGCAGGCCGGCACGAACGCCTTCAGGCTAAGGACGTCCGCAGCCTGTAAGGAGCTGCCGCAGGCTCAAACCGCCCAGGCGATGTTGGACGTCTCAGCTTCCCCTCACCTTCAGACCCCGCGCTGCCTCCAATACATCCTGCGCGTGACCGGGCACTTTGACGTTCCGCCACACGCGCTCGATCGTGCCATCTGCGCCGATCAGGAATGTCGCTCGCTCGATCCCCATATATTTTCGGCCGTACATGCTTTTCTCGATCCAGGTTCCGAACGCATCGCAGACGGAGCCATCCGGGTCAGTCGCCAAAGGGACCTTGAGATCATATTTGTCCGTGAACTTCTGATGCTTCTTCGCGTCGTCCTTGGACACGCCGAAAATCCAGGTGCCCGTCTTTTCGAACTCGGCCGCAAGCGCCGAGAAGTCCTGCGCTTCACGCGTGCAACCTGACGTATCATCCTTTGGATAAAAATAAATAACGAGCTTTTGACCGCGAAAGTCGGTCGGGCTTATCAACTGTCCATTCATGCCGGCCAGCTTCACGTCGGGTACCGGGTCACCTTCGCTCAGCATCGTCTAGTCTCCATGATGGGCAGCGACGTCTCGCCACAATTCGAGGATGCTGTGCCTTGCCCCGTCGTGCGCCGCAAGCAGGCTATCCCAATCCTCCATGCCGCAGGCGCGGGCGACCAGCGGCCGCGAGGAGGGCGGCGGCTCGGTTGAAGTCGGCGAGACCAGGCGAAGCGTAACGAGCATCCGGCTGAGCAGGCGGTGCGCATCGATGATGGTGCTTGGGACGAGTTCTTCCGCGACGAGAGCTTCCAGCGCACGTTCCAGTTGAGGGTGAAAGGCCACCCTGTAGCGGAGCTGAAGCGTGTGAACGGCGAACTCGAGGTCTACAAGGCCCCCGTCGCCCAGCTTGATGTCGAAGGGTCCGTTAGCAGGCTTGTGAAGCGCCATCTCCATCCGCATCGCCGAAGTGTCAGCGAGCAGCTTGGCCGCATCGCGCGGCATCAGAAGCGTTGCTTCCACAACCGCACGCACAGCAGCCCGCGCCTCCTGCGAACCGTAAACCGGTCGCGCTCGCGTCAGCGCCATGTGCTCCCACGTCCAGGCACGCTCTTGCTGATAAGCGGCAAAGCTCGGCAGTGAGATAGCGAGCAAGCCATCTGTTCCGGAAGGCCTGAGCCGCGTGTCGACCTCATAAAGCTTGCCGGCAGCAGTCGGGACGCTGAGGGCGGCGGTGACCCGGGGCGCAAGGCGATTGAAATAGTCCGTGGCGCGCAACGGCTTCGGGCCGTCTGACTGCGCCTCGTGGGTCCCGGTGAAAAGATAAATAAGGTCGAGGTCCGACGCGTGGGTCAAGGCTTCGCCCCCGAGGCGGCCCAGGCCCAGTATCACCAGTTCGGATCCGGGCACCCTGCCGTGGGTTTTTTCGAATTCCTCGACCGTGGCGCCCGCCAGCACGTTGACCGCCGCCTCGGCCACCCGGGCATAGCCGGCGGCGACCTCGAGCGGGTCGGTGTAGCCCATGACAAGCTGCACCCCGAGTGCGAAGCGCCGCTCGTTGACGCGCCGCCGGACGCGGTCTAGCACGAGCTGGTAATCCTCGCCCGCGCGATCGGAACGGCCGAACTCCAATGTGAGCTCCTCCACCGTCGGCGCCGGTTCGAACGCACTTGCATCGATAAGACCATCAAGCAGCCCCGGACGCCGGCCGAGCTGCTCGGCCAGCGCTGGCGCGTGGCTGAGAACCGTTGCGACAAGCTGCGTCAGCTCCGGCTGCGCCTGGAGCAGACGATAGAAGTTCACCCCGCTTGGCAGCTTGGTGACCACATCGTCGAAGCGGTTCATCGCGCGCATACTGTCGGGCGATGCCCCGAATGACTCGACGAGCGCCGGGAGCATGGCTTCAAAAGCTTCCCGGGCGGCGGCCGTGCGCAACGTCCGTGCTTTGCCCGACCGCCAGCTTTCGATCCGCAGGCGGCCTGCCGCCGGATCTTCAAAGCCGGCAGCTTTGAGGCTGGTCTCTAGATCGTTCGGATCGGCGGGAAGGCCCTCTTCCTGCCCATCTGCGAGAGCATCGTAGATGGACGCAACCTCGGCTACCGGTGCCGCGAGCAAGGTGAGGAGGCTCGTGCCTCGGTCGAGCCCGTGAAGACAAGCCACGTTGTCGAGCGCGCCTGCGTCGACCGGAAGGCTGTGGGTCTGCCTGTCGTCAACCATTTGAAGCCGGTGCTCCACCGTACGCAGCAGCCGATATGCCGTGGCCATGGCTTCGGCATCGCCCGGTGCGATCAACCCGGCTGTGCGGAGCGCCCCGAGCGCATCCAGCGTCGACGGCGTCCGTAGCCCAGGGTCCCGCCCACCATGGATGAGCTGGTGGATCTGCGCGAAGAACTCCACCTCCCGTATGCCACCGCGGCCACGCTTCACGTCGTAGCCGGGCCCGAAGCTTTGGCCTTGCGCATAGTGGTCGCGAATGCGGCGGGTGATCGACTGGATCTCGCTGATCGCGCCGAAATCGAGCGATCTGCGCCAGACGAACGGATGAATGGCATCGAGGAAGTACTGACCCAGCCTCTTGTCGCCGGCGACCACCCGCGCGCGGATAAAGGCTGCCCGTTCCCAGGGAAGCGCGTGGGTCTCGTAGTAAGATATGGCAGCATCAACGGGAAGCGCGATGGGGGTAACTTCCGGCGAGGGGCGAAGCCGCAAGTCAACGCGGAAAACATAACCCTCAGCGTCCCGCTTCTGGAGAAGCTCGACGAGGCGCTGGCCAATGCGGACCGCCCCCTGTCCTGGCTCCTCCCGAGGCTTCAGCGGAAGGGTGCTGGGATCAAAAACGAAGATGAGGTCGATATCGGACGAATAATTGAGCTCCTGGCTGCCATGCTTGCCTAATGCGATCACCGCATAGCCGCGTGGTTCCGCGTCGGGGGTTCGAGCGGCTATCGTGGCGGCGAGCGCCCGTTCCAGCGCGCGGTCAGCAAAATCGGAAAGTTCGTGGGTAACCTGCTCGAGCGTCAGTAGACCTGCGAGGTCTCCGATCGCCAGCGTCAGCGCGAGCGCCCCTCGCTCGCGCCGGAGGACGGTGCCCACATCCGGGACATTGCTGCCGGCTTTTCTTGCCAAATCAAGCGCTTGTGAAATTGGCCCGGCAGCGAGGCATTCAGCGATCCTGGGCTGCACCGCGAGCATAAGCCTCAGAAAAGGCGCGTGTTTTCTGGCTCGCTCGATCGCATTGTTAACAATTTTGTCACTGTGTGTATCTGCCATACAACAGTCTAGATCAGTTCCGTTGGGGAGGCGCAACTATTGCAACCGCGACGTGGCGGGGGCGTTTTACCCATGTGAATACGCTCAACCTGAGTACAGAAGCTATGGTCAATGCTTCCTCGAGGCGCTTCGTTAAGGTGGCGCCGCCCACCGTCCATGCTGGCGTTGGCAATGCCCTGCGAGAGGCCTTCGCGATGGATGGTGAGGTCAGATCTCTGAAGATGTTCGAGGATCTGCTCGCCAAGCTTGCCTGAGGCCTCAACCGTTGCTGGGGTCTCGATCCCGGCTGAGGTCATCGACCTCGCTCATGATAGATTGCAAGGCGGACTTGTTCGCGTCGGTTTCATGCTCCCGCCGTGACGGAAGCTTGCCCTCGGTGAGCAGCGCTTCCAACGCAACCCGCCCGCGGGCGACACGGCTTTTGATCGTGCCGACGGCACAGCCGCAAATCTCAGCGGCTTCCTCATAAGCAAAGCCACCGGCGCCGACCAGGATCAAGGCCTCGCGCTGGGGCTGCGGCAAGTGCATCAGCGCCCGCTGCATGTCACCAAGCTCCACATGCCGGTCCTGGCTTGCAGGTGCAGCCAGCAGTTTGGAGGCAGTGAGCTCGTCCCACTCACCTTTGAAGCGCGCGCGGCGCATCTGGCTCAGGAACAAGTTGCGGAGAATGATGAAGGTCCAGGCACGCATGTTGGTGCCTGCCTGGAACCGCTTGCGTGCGGCCCAGGCCTTCAGCAATGTTTCCTGTACAAGGTCGTCGGCAAGATCACGGCTACCCGAAAGCGAGCGGCCGAACGCGCGCAGGTGCGGGATGACCTGACCGAGCTGTTCCTTGAACTCGTTGTCGGAGAGTGGAACCGGGATTTCCCGGCCATCCTCATCCGCCGCAATCGCTGGCTGCTCGCCCGCCATCAATCCCCCGGAAGATACACTTAAAAAAAACCGCTCTCGCGGCGAGCGCGCGCAGAGCACGCTCATTTGTTTCGGCGATGTAAGCGCTTAGCGCCAGACTAGCAAGAGAATGGCGAAAATGATGACGACCAGCGCCACCGAGATTGGCAGGATGTAACGCGTCATGTGGGGCGTTGTGGCGCCCCGCGCTTCTGTTTTTGTGACGTGCGTCCGATCGTCCATGAGCGCTGCTTATCCTACCTGAAACGGAACCTAGCGAAGCAACGCCCATTCGGGGACGTGGGTTCCCGACCCGCTCAGGCGGGAACCGTTGCAGTGTCGAAGAAAAGCGCTTGCGCGATCGCCGCCTTGA
This sequence comes from Pseudomonadota bacterium, assembly GCA_016781555.1. GTDB lineage: Bacteria > Pseudomonadota > Alphaproteobacteria > Sphingomonadales > Sphingomonadaceae > Allosphingosinicella. The sequence continues at coordinate 15,665 of JADDQD010000042.1, forward strand.
CGGTGGAGCGTTGGAACGGCTTTGTAATGAGGAAGGTCGGCTCCGGGCGCTCGCCGGTGAGCAGGCGCTCAGGAAAGGCGGTGATGAAGATCACCGGGACCGAGAACTCGCCGAGGATGTCCTTCACTGCATCTATTCCGGAGCTGTCGTCGGCGAGCTGGATGTCGGCCAGGACCAGCCCTGGCCGGCGAGCCATCGCCTGGGCCACAGCTTCGTCGCGCGTCACGGCAACACCGGTCACGCTATGACCAAGATCCCGCACGATGGTTTCGATGTCCATCGCGATGATTGGCTCGTCCTCAATGATCAGCACCTCCGCCCTCGTCTGCCGCTCGATCTCGGCAAGGGCTTCGGCAACGAGGTTTTCCACTTCGGCCGGCTCCGCGCCAATCAAGTACCCCGTATCTTCGGGCGTGAAGCCTTCCATCGCGGTGAGGAGCAGCGCCTGACGCGAGAGCGGCGTGATTTGGGCAAGGCGAGCCTGAGCAATGCCTTCCGGATCGCCTGACACGTCGGAGCCGGGATCCTCTTCGATATTGGCTGACGACCAGATCGCGTGAAACGTACGGTACAGCCCGAGCCTGGGGTCAACTTCGCGCGGGAAATCCGCGGGAGCCGCCACGATGGCTTCAAGCGTTGCACGAACAAAAGCGTCGCCGTGGCCTTGGCTGCCGGTCAGCGCGCGGGCGTAGCGGCGGAGAAAGGGAAGGTGCGGCGCGAGATCCTGACCTAGCGACATGTTCTTTACGACTCCTGTGAATTGCGGTCCTCTTGAGTGGGTGGCCGAAGCTTTGCAACCCCATGCGCTCATCCCAAGGCGCGCTCCCGGCAGACGGCCGGTTTCGCTCCCCGAGATGACATGAATATGGCTTAGCCCGCACCTCTCGATGGTTGGGAACAAATCAACGACTTTTTTGTTTCCAGGCCGACACGGCTTGCTTATCGCACAGCCGTGGCAGGCTTGTTCGTTT
>JADDQD010000042.1:16677-18750 GCA_016781555.1 Pseudomonadota bacterium
AGGCTGTTTGAATTGCGGGCACGGCAAAGCCGTGAGGGGTGTTGATTTTGAACTTCGAGAACGAAAAGGGTGCCGATCGTCGGCGCAAATCCGATCAGCCCGCCCTCGTTGAGACCCGTAGAAAGCATTCCAAAGAGAAAGCGCCGCCAAGCGGGGAAGTGGGAACGGCGCTCCGGTCGGTCTATCAACGCACCGTAGAGGAACAGATTCCCCCCGATCTGCTCGATCTTCTGGGAAAGCTCGGATAAACCTGCGGCCACGAACGTTCGGGCACGCGTGGACATAGAAGAACAAGGGTGGTTCGCATCGCGGTTCGCACGGCTTTCAACCGCGGCGAAGATGCTCCTCATTCTCACGCTCGGGCTGTTCCCGCTTGGGCTGGTGGCGATTCTCGCCTCGCTGCAGAATGCGCGTGAAAACAACGCGGAGCAGCGCGAGGAGTTCGCGGCTCAAGTTCAGCTAAAAGCGCAGCGGATCAATTCCGCCTTCTCGAGAAGCGCGTTGATCATGCAGGCTGCAAGTGCCGCAGTTGCGCTCACCGGTGGCAAGCCGGAGGCCTGCCGGCAAACGCTAGCCCGTGTCAACGACGGACAGCCGACATATGGCCGCTTTGCTCTTTATGGTCCTGGTGGCGCTGTTGCATGCGGCAGCTCCGGCTTCACCCCTCCGCCGCTCCCTGGGCTGAGCACCGCCAGATCCAGTATCGACATTGGCAGCAACGGCGACGTCCTGCGCCTGGTCTCGGTCGATCCGGCGGGCCTGCCCGCTGGCTATTGGGAATTTTCTAGACTCGAGCTTGCTCAAGTCATCGGCCTGCGCGGTGCAGAAGCGGCTTCAGACGTGGTTTTGACCCAGGATGCGCGCCGGATGGTGCTGAGCGATGAGTTCGAGGACGGACCGCTCATCCAAACGCTTGAAGCCTCGGCTCCAATCGCAGGTGGGAGGCTCCAGCTTCTTGTGCGGACGGGTGCCGCGCCGATTCGCGCGGCGGAGCTGTTGATGATCCTCCTCCCGATCTTCATGTGGCTTGCCGCCGGCATCATCGGCTGGCTGATCTTGGATCGGCTGCTCCTGAGGCCGCTCACCCGGATCCAGCGCGCGGTGGCAGCCTACCAGCCGGGTGATCGGAGCATCGCCTTGCCGACGTTGGCGACACCGGCTCACGAACTGCGCCAGCTGGGGCTCGCCTTCGATCAGGTCACACGCACCGTTGCGCGGCACGAGGCGGAGCTCGAAGCAGCAGTGGAGCGGCAGACGAGGCTCGTTCGGGAGGTGCACCACCGGGTGAAGAACAATCTGCAGGTGGTTGCCTCGCTCCTTAACCTCCACGCTCGGGGCGCGACCAGTGAGGATGTCGCCGCCGCCTATGCATCCATTCAGCGACGCGTGGATGCGCTGGCAGTGGTTCACCGCAATCATTATGCCGAGCTCGAAGAGAATCGCGGGGTCGCGCTGCGCTCGCTTCTCTCCGAGTTGGGCGCCAACCTGCGCGCCACTGCGCCCGCTTCTGCGGCCCACATGCAGATCCGACTCGATATTGAGCCCTTTTACACGACGCAGGACGTTGCCGTCTCGGTGGCGTTCCTGATCACGGAACTGGTTGAATTCGCGATGTTCTGCGGCTCCTCATCAGTTGCAATTGCCCTCGAAGGCGAAGGGCCGAAGACTGCCCGGCTCAGCGTCGAGGCAGAAAGCCTGAAAGTCGGCACAGCGTGCGATGAACGACTGTTCGAGCGGTTTGACAGGGTGATAACCGGCCTGTCACGACAGCTGCGGTCGGTCATGGACCGAGATACCGGACGCGGCCGATACGCTCTTGAAATTGCTGTTGTGGACCGCGCAGACCGGTAGCTGTTGATCTTGAAGACGAGGGTTGGTTTGGCACGATCTTCGCTCGATTTCCTAAACTGGCTTTTTTCAAATCTGCCCGGAACCCTTAGCCATCTTTGTCGTTCTGCAACTCGGATAGTGACCTTTTGCCCCCCCGCTCTCGCTATCCAGAACATGAGCCCGGACGCGCCGACCCTCCCCCCCCCCCCGGCGGCGCCTCCGGGCTCAACATTTTTGGGGCCG
>JADDQD010000160.1 GCA_016781555.1 Pseudomonadota bacterium
ATCCGCACGTCGCCGGCTGGAAGCGCGAAAAGCGGCCCGTCGGCGCGCAGGGTCGTCGACCAGACCGTCCCCCGGTTGCTCGTCAAGGTCGAGCCCCGCACGAAATCAATGGTCGCGGGGTTGGTCGATGGACCGTCCCCGAACAGGTTGTAGGCAGTCGCCGGATTGGTGTCCGCCAGCGCCACTGCCAGCCTTGCGCTGTTGACCCTGTTGAGGATCGCGCTTCGTTCGGTCTGCCGACCGTAATTGCCTCGGAGATCGGCCGACCATCGGCCCAGGTCCGCGTCCAGGCCCAGCGTCAGGCCGTAGGCTTGAACTCTGCCCGCCCGCCGCTCCCTTCCAAGGTCACGGCCGAAATCATATTGAACACGAACCGGCTGGTTGGTGCCGATCGGGTCCACATAAAAGGGATTGGTGACGGGAACGGTGCGAGGCGCATCGCTGGTGGTGCGCGAGCGCCGGTCGAAATCTCGCGATGAGAAAAGACCCTGTGCATAGAGCTGCAGGGTCTTCGTAATGTCCTGAGTGACCGCTCCGAAGACGGAATGCCGGCGCTGCATCGGCAGGACGTCCACCATGTCGAAAGCGCTGCCCCGGTTCACGACACCCGGTAACAGGTCCGCACGCGTCAGGTTCGTCCCGTCCTGCCCTCGCGGGATTGCGAAGGTCCGCCCGCCCGCCAGGATATTGCCGGGATTGGCATAGGGGCCGCGAAGATCCGGTCCCCCAAACCCCCGAAGGTCGTCTGTGACGAAAGCGCGATCCGAAGCCACGAGCGCGGACCGACGGTAGAATTCATAGGCGAGAACGGCATGCCCGCTGCTCCAACCTTGTCCGATGATCTGGCTGGCAACGACGTCTGTGGCGTCGCCGTCCGCTGTCCCGAACCTGAGGCTGGTCTCAGCGCCTTCGAAGCGGAGGCGTGGAATGACGTTCACAACGCCCGCGACTGCATCGGACCCGTAGATTGCCGATGTGCCGTCGGCGATAATCTCGATCCGCTCGATTGCGCTCGCAGGGATGAGCGAGATATCGCTGAACACGCCCGCGAAACCCCCGAGCGGCGGCCGGTCGCCATTGAGGAGGACGAGCGTGGACGCATTACCGAGACCTCGGAGGTTCAAGCTCGATCCCAGCCCGGTGTTCCGGCCCGCATTGGGGTCAAGCGATATTCCGCCGGAGCCCTCGTTCGGCCCACCGCCGAAATTCTGTGGGATCGTCTGCGCGATCTCCTGCGTGGTCGCGTAGCCGCTGCGTTCGATGTCCGCCCTGTCGATCCTGATTACGTCCGAGCCGATCGGTCCCGAACCGCGAATGCGGGTCCCCGTGACCACGATGTCGGCGCCCGCGCCGGTGCCGTCCCCCGTCGACCCTCCGGCGGTGGCGGCGGACGTGACAACAAAGTTGCCGCTGACCTGACGCAGGGTCAATCCGCTGCCTGCGAGTAATGCCTCAAGCGCCTCCTCGGGCGTATAGCGCCCACTCAGTGGTGGTGATCGGCGGCCGGCGACCAGCTCGCTGGGAACGATGAGGTTGCGGCCGCTGCGCATGGCGACCTCTCTTAGTGCCTGAGCGAGCTCCTGCGCGGGTAGCTCGTAAGTTAGTGCGTCCGATGTCTGCGCATGAGCATTGGTCGAACAGACCGCGAGCGCGGCGGCGAAGGCGGCAGCGCTGGCGTGGCGCAGAAAGCAATTGCGGATCATCATCCCTCCCTGTCGGCGCTCTTGATGGCGGCGCCGTGCAGTGAGGTTTTGACGACGGGAGCGGCCGCTACCCCCCGATTTCCTTTAGGGGTCCGCGGCTCGCGCTGCTGGTTCGGAGTGAAGGATGAGTTGCTGGCCTGCCGCGTGCTCCAGCCGTAGCCCGAACGCGGCCTCAAGGCTGCGGGCGAGGCCTTGCAGGTCGCCGGCACGGAATGTGCCGCTGACGCGCAGGCGAGACAAAGCTGGATCGGCGAGGCTGACCCGTCCTCGGCTGTAGCGGTTGGCCTCCGCAATTGCGGTCGCAAGCGGGGTGTTGTCGAACTCGATCATCCCAGTCGGCCACAAAGCTTCGGCACGGCCCGTCTGCCGCGGCTGCATGCGCGCTCCGCCCGAGGAGACCAGGACCGCCTGCCCCGGGGCAAGGCGCACGGGTGCCGTCTCGGCGCGACGGCTCGTCGCTTCGACCGACACCGTGCCCTCGATCGGCTGCACCAACGCCTCGCCATCACGCAGCTCCACATCAAACGTAGTGTCGCGGCCGGTTACCCGACTCTCGCCAGCCTCCACGACGAACGGCCGATCGTCCTCCGCTGAGACAGCGAAGCGCGCACGACCCTCCTGGAGGGTCACGTGCCGTAAATCGCGCCCCATCTCGACCCTCACCGAGGTCCTCGTATCGAGCGTCATCTGCGAGCCGTCCGGCAGGGGAACTTCGCGTATTTCACCTATGCTGGTTGCGAAGAACAGCGCCTGCGCCTCAGCGGACGGCATCAATGCCTCCGGTCTGCCGAGCAGTACGGCGCCGGAGATCACGAGCAGTGCGGCGACGCCCGCAGCCATCGCGTACTTTCCCGACCATGCTGGCCGCAGCGTGCGTTCTTTAAGGGAGCGGTTTCGGCCGACCTCTGTCTGCGCAAGCAGCCCGGCGCTATTGTAGCGCGCCCTCACGCGCTCATAAGCTTCCGCGTGCGCAGGGTCAGCCTCATACCAGCGTTTGAACGCGGCGCGATCTTGCTCGCTGGCGGCGCCTTGCAAACGCGCGAACCAGCCCGCTGCGTCCCGCCTCAGTCTTTCGCGTGCACCGGAAGTGAGTCTCACGTATGATCTCACTGCCGGTCGAGCAGCCGGTCGATATGGGCAATGGCCTTGCTCATCTGCTTTTCCACCCCCTTCACACTCAGACCGGTCCGCTCGGCGATCTCGGCATAGCTCATTCCGTCGAGCCGATGCGCCATGAAGATCTCGCGAGTCCTCGGTTTCAACTTCAGCATAGCCGCCTCCAGGCGGCGCAGCATATCCCTGGTTTCGAGGAGGTGCTGCTGGTCGGGTCCGGCGAGCGGCTCGGTATCCGCGACGACATGAAGGTGTGCCGAGCGGCGGCGCAGAGTTTTTGCGCGGTCGTGAAGTAGATTACGCGTGACGCGGTTCAGATACGCCTCCGGCCGATCCAACTCCGCCCGTCTGCCGTGGCTGAGCCCCAGCAACCTCGAAAAGGCCTCCTGCACAAGATCCCGCGCCTCTTCGCGGCTCCCCGTCCGCCGCGAGAAAAAGCGAGCCAGCCGCGACGCATGGCTGCGATAGAGCTCATCGATATCGGGGCCATGATCGACCGGCTCCAGGGCGTCCGGCGCAAGGGGGTCGGCTCCGCTAATCCAGGATTCATCGCTCTCCTTCCGGATTGCAGATGCATTGGTGTTTGCGTTCCTCATCGGCGCACAGAGCCTGCGAACAGGCCGCCAGCGCTCCGACATATATGCGCCACGAGCGTGTCGCCTTGTGGCCTAAGATCTCCTGGCACCGCCGCGTCTCCTGCGCGAGGCAGCCGGCGGATAGCCGGGTGTTGAGAACATGCTTGGACATGCGCCGCCGCCTTTAACCGCAAGCGGTCTGGACATGCGCGACGGCCACCCGGCCGAGATCCGTGCCGGCACCACAAGCGAGGTTCTCACGCCTCGGCGCCGCTGATACGGCGCTGGATCAGGATAGAGTCGCAGGCGGGAAGTGCAAGCCGAAGCGTAAGGGCTGAATTCCGTTGTTCCTGCTCGCCTGCTCTCGCTACGTGGGATGCCAGAGGGAAGAATAATGGATGCCTTTGAGCAGCTGGTGAGTGAAATCCTCTGGATGGAGGGTTATTGGGTCCGCACCTCAGTGAAGGCGGGGCTCACCAAGGCTGAGAAAGTCGCGATTGGGAGGCCGTCCTGCCCCCGCTGGGAGCTCGACATTGTCGCATATTCCGGTGGCGAAAACCTGCTTCGGGTCGTCGAGTGCAAGAGCTTCCTCGACAGCCGCGGCGTCGGGATCTCCAGCTTCGTCGATCCCACGCCAACCGAAGCCAGCCGGTACAAGCTCTTCAGTGAGGAGACGCTTCGCGCAGTGGTCCTCAACCGTCTGGCGGAGCAGCTTGTGGCAAGCGGCGCCTGCGCAGAAAAGCCCTCGGTGCGACTGGGGCTAGCGTGCGGAAAAATCACCAGTGACGCCGATCGTGACGCTATCCGAGCGCACTTCGAGATGCATAACTGGGACCTATTGGACGAGCCTTGGCTCAGAACGAGGCTCAAGCGCCTTGCAAGCGGCGGCTACGAGAACCAGGTCTCAGCCGTTGTCGCCAAGCTATTGCTGCGCGGGCAGGTGCCGTGACGACGATCCAAGCCACTCGAGCAGTTCGTCAGGCAGCCAGGAGAGGGACGACGGCCCGCGCCGCCAGCTCCTCCAGTCCTTCCGTTATCCATCGGGAATAATGACGCTCGATCATGACCACCGAAGTATCATGAAGCGCGGCGACAAGCCGGATGGGCAAGTTTGCTCGGATGCCGCGGACGATCGACGTGTGCCGGAGCGCGTAAGGGATCGTGCCGGGAAGGCCAGCGGCTTCCACCACTCGATTCCAACACCGCGTCATCTCGGACGCCGTCTTCCACGGCGCCCGCTCCACCCTTTCCCATTTCATGGCGGTGACCTGCCTGTACCGCCACCTCTGGAGCAGCGCCTCGCTCGGCTTGCGGCCTACGATCGCCCGCCGCAGCACTTGCAGGACGTCTTGCCCCACTGCCACTTTGATCAATTGAGGTGACCTGCCCTTCCCCTTGAAAGAAGTCGGCATGAGCAGGCGCGACTGCTCGAGCTGGACGTCGGCGACTGTCATCCGCTTGAGCTGAGAGAAACGGGCCCCTGTTGCGGCGAGAAGGATGACCAGCAGAGCGAAGTCCCCGTCCTCGTCCTGCTCCTGCGCGAGGCGGATGATCTCGCGGACCTGCCGATCCTCCAGAATCTGGTTCTCCCGTGCAACCGTCTCGCCCTGCTCCCAGTATTGTTCGTCTGACTTCAGACCCACCTTGACCGTGATTGGGAAATCGGCCGGGAGCGCACGCCGGTGCTTCTGGAAGCAGTGGTTGAGCGCCGCTTTGAGGTCGTTAGCGAGGCGTTGACGGGTGAGGACCTTCAGCCCTTTCAGCCGCCCCTGCCACGCCTTCAGGTCAGCCTCAGTGAGGTCGTGCAAGTTGATCTTTGCCAACTGCTCGTCGACGACCACATATCTGGTGAGCCGCGAGCGCCCGTCGGATCGGATCGGCCTCCCCGCCCGCGCGCTGTCTCTGGCGTCGCGCATCGCTGCATATTCGTCTGCGGCGCTCCCAACCGTTAGGTCCGCGGCCTCCAGGAACAGAGGGTTCTCGACTTTGTCGAACCACTCCAGCGCCACCTCGAGCGCTTGCCTCCAGTCCAGGATGTGAGTGCCGTCAGCCGGTGCTTGATCATCTGCAGAGCCTAGCGACTTGGTGAGGTAGTCGCCACCGTCGGGGGGACGGCACCGTGCAATCCAGGAGCCTCCACGGGCGCCGCGGTAATAACCGAGATGACGCCCTTCCGAGATCGAGCGCCAATACGGGTGTTTTCGGGGACCAAGCCGAGCTCTCGCCGACCGTTCCTGAAGCCTCACTTCCGCTACTGTCTTGGCCATTGAGGAACTCCGAAAACATCCCCAATACATCCCCAATATACGGCCCGGGACGCGGCTGGACGATTTCGGAACCTTACCAATGAAGTTAAAGAAAATCAAGTGTTTGAGCGTGTCCACAGGTGTTTTCTGTAACCTATTTGGTTCATCTCTCACGGCGAAAACACGGGTTCGAGTCCCGTAGGGGTCACCATAAAAAGAGCTGCGGGGCAGCTCTTTTTATGATGACGGCGACCGATGGGAGCCGAGGCCCACCAAGCAAAATCAGGCACTTAGCTTTCGGTCCGAGGCCAGACGTCAGCACGTTCGGCTATAGCCGCCACTCACCGTGGCGCGCCGATCACCTTCAGCCGCTCTTCAGATCACGTGCTTCGTGCGATGCCAACGGAATGCCGCTGAACCCAAGCCACCCCTGGAGCGTTGTCCGGACCTATGGCAAAGAAGATGCCCTCAGGTCGCAAAGTAGCTTCGGTCATGCTCGGCACGATCCTAATTGCCTTCCCCGCTATGGTGCTCGCGTACAAAGCGCTGACCTAGCCGGGCACAAGTTGCTCACAGCTGCCGCTAAGAAGACCGCTCTTCATTGCAAAGATGGTTGGCAAGTGTGTTGCCAGTGCTAAGGGCGCACAGGGGTCGTGGTCACGCGCCTCGGAACGCTTCGGTCGGTCCCGATCGGAGCGTTCGATTTTTTGAAAGACGGAGGAAACGTCCATGAAGCTTCTTATGCAAATTGCGGCCTTGGCAGCCACTTCTACCCTCGCCGCCTGCGGCGGCGGCGGTAACACCCAGGCGAATCAAACGGCTGCCGAGAACGGGATGATGGACAACGGCATGGCGACCGACGCAGCGGCGATGAACGCAACCGGCCGCATGGATGCGAACGCGATGATGGACGCGAACGGCATGATGGATGCGAACGCGACCATGGATGCGAACACCCACAATGCCATGATGAACGACATGAAGACCAACGACGCTGACACGAACCTCGCCAACGGCATGTAAGGCAGCTTTCCCGAGCGAATTTCTGGAGAGGCTGCTGGCACAACCGGCAGCCTCTTCTTCTTCTAGAGGTCTTGGCCTTGGCCGCGGCGCTCTGCATGTCTCGGGCAAGGAAGCTTTGGGTCCTGCCGACGACCACCGCCCAGAAGAATCGCAGTCAAGAAGAACAGCCAAGCAGCCAGCCGGCAAGCAGTGTTGAGCTGCTCCACAGGCCCGCCGTCAGAGAAATAGTGGTTCAAGATGAACCGGCGCCGGTCTACCTTGGTTCATCTCCTGGTCGATCTTGGACTGTTCCGCGTGGGGTGCACTCCTCGGCGGGCGGCGCCTCTTGCATCGGCAAACGAATGTTG
>JADDQD010000002.1 GCA_016781555.1 Pseudomonadota bacterium
CGTCGCGCTCGAGAAGCTGGTCGAGCGGACCGGCTGGTCGATTTTCGTATAGAGAAGCCACAGCGCTTCCTTTTAGCCGCGCATCTCGCTCCGAACGCGGCGCTCCAGAACGGTCAGCGGCATAGACCCACCGAGCAGCACCGCATCGTGGAAGCGCTTCGCGTCGAAGCGCTGACCCATCGCCTGCTCAGCCTCTGCCCGCAGACGTTCGATCACGGTTTGGCCGAGCTTGTAAGAGAGCGCCTGGCCCGGCCAGACTGCGTAGCGCTCGATTTCCCGGATCGCAGAGCCTTCGGGCCGAGCGCTGTTCTCGACCATGTAGCGGATTGCTTGCTCGCGGCTCCACCTCTTCTGGTGCATGCCGCTGTCAACCACGAGCCGAACCGCGCGGAAGAGATAGCTCTGCAGGTACCCGATCCTGCCAAAGGGATCGCTCGCGTAGACGCCAAGCTCGTCTGCAACGCGCTCGGCATAGAGCGCCCAGCCTTCATTATAAGCCGAAAAGCCCTGCGTGCGACGGTAGAGCGGAAGTTCGCCTGCTTCTCGCGCGACGGTGATCTGGAAATGGTGGCCCGGCACTGCCTCGTGATAGGTGAGCGTCGGCAAAGCGTGCTTGGGCCAGTCGGCCGTGTCCTTCAGGTTGATGTAATAGGCTCCCGGCCGGGCGCCATCGAGTGATGCGCCTTGATAGTAGCCGCCGGGTGCGCCCGCTTCGATCGCCACCGGCACCCGGCGGATATCCACCGCGGCTCGCGGCAGGGTGTTGAACATGCCAGGCAGGCGGGGCTGAATGTCTCGGACCAACTCGTTCAGATAGGCGAGGAGCTCCGCACGTCCGCCATCAGTGTTCGGGAAAAGAAAGCGCGCTTCCTTGTTGAGCGCGTTCAAACGGTCGCCGACCGTGCCGCGGGTATAACCCTGAGCTCGAAGCAACGTATCGATCCGTCCCTGCAATTCCGCGACCTGTTCGATCCCGATCCGGTGAACTTCGTCGCCGGTCATGTTCGTGGTGGTGTTGGATCGAATTCCCCATTGGTAATAGGATTCTCCGGCGGGGAGGCGCCACACGCCCGCTTCGTGGACGGCGCGCGGCCGAATGGCGCGAAGCTCGGCAATCTGCCGGTCGAGCCCGCGGGCGATGGGACCGGAGACAATCTGGATCGCACGAGGGCCATAGTCGCCGAGCCCGGCTTCGCGGGCACGGCGCACGAGTGAGCGCACCATGGTGGTCTCAGCGGCCGGCGTTTCGCGCATCCGCTGCAAATTGCCCAGGGCCTTGTCGATCACGAAGTCGGGCGGGATCACTCCCACGGATGCATCGTGGCGGATCCGCTCCGCCTCCTGCTCAAGGTTGCGGGCGAACTGCTCGAGCCGCGACAGATAGGCCTCGGCATCCGCGGGCGTCCGGACCGGATGCTGCGTGTCCAGGAAATCGGGGACGCTGTAATAGGAACCGCCGAGCTGGCTGACGATATAGGGGTTGGGCCTGCCTCCCGCAGTGCCGAAGCGGAAGCGGGCGCCCGCCGCTTCAACCGACTGGCGGAACTCGGCGATGTCGTAGTTGAGTTCACCTGCGGGGCTTAGGCCGCCCCGGCCGAACGCCTGCAATTGCCGGTGCCGCGCCACGGCCTCGGCGCGCTCTTCATTTGCGCTGGCGAGCGAAGCATCCGCGAGTTGCGCACGAAGCGTAGCCAGTTCTCCCACATCCAGGCCAAGATTGGTGGCGAAGGTCGGACTGTCGCGCAGATCCTCCTGAAACCAGCGCGAAAGAAGGGCGTCGAGCTGTTGATCCCGCGCGCCCGCGTTCTCGCGCTCGGTGGTGGCGCAGCCGCTAAGTCCGGCAAAGCCGAAAGCGGCAGAAGTGAGCATGAAGCTGCGGCGATCGAACATAAAGCCTCCTGGCTCGACACTGCCCCACCCAATCCTGCCTTAAGGCCATAGCCGGAGTTCACGCAAGGCAGCGGATTAAGCCTGACGGCAATCGCCCCAGGGTAACGCCCATGTGACGCACCGCTCGGGCTGAGCCTGTCGAAGCCATGCCTTTCTGTTGCGCGCGACGAGCTTTTCGACCCCGGGCGGAAGGACGTGACGCTTGTTCCGTCTGTTGAAGCAATCGCGCTACGAAGTGTTGCCGTAAGGGCGGATCCCGGCTGGAGGCCTTTCGGAAAGCTGCCGCTGCAGAGCGAACGGGCTCATGTTTGAACCGCGCGCGGAAATGCGGCCCCAAAAGAGGGCTTCGACAGGCTCAGCCCGAACGGGCGTGAAGCAGGCGCTTCGTCCTACTGTTCTGTCGGCAAGCTGGTTCGCTCCATCAAGAGTTCCGCTCGCTCATCAGCCCGAGCAGGTTCCCCTCGCTGTCCCGGCAGATGGCCAGCCAGATATCTTTTCCACCCGCGGTGGCGACGTGCCTTGCTTCTTCTTGGAATGTCACACCCTCGGCTGCGAGCGTTCGCTGCGCTTCGGCCGCATCGGCGACGGCGTAATAAAGGATCGAGCTTCCTGCAGTTTCTGCGCCTTCCGCGGGGCTCAGCATCAGCCGTGTCTCGCCGCATTGAAGAAGGAAAGGGCGGGCGGCGCATCGAGCAAGTGCCGCAGACCGAGCTTGTCCCGGTAGAAGCTTTTTGCGCGCTCCTGATCCCGGATCATGATTGCGGCCTGCGCAAGATGGATATCATGGACACCAGCCATAGCGATCACTCCTTAGCAATGCTAACCGTGTGGAAGGCGTAACCATTAGTAGAGCTAATTAAGGGGTGAAGTGATGACCGGTGATCATCGCATGGAGGAAACCGCAACTCGGCTGCATTCGGCCGCTATCAGGCTGCTGCGTATGCTCCGGCGTCAAGATGAAGCGAGCGGGCTCAGTGCTCCACGCCTTTCTGCGTTGTCCGTGCTCGTCTTCGCGGGACCTTTGTCTCTGGCCGAGCTCGCCTCGGCCGAGCAGGTGCGGCCACCAACCATGTCGAGGCTGGTTGAGAGCCTCGTCGAGGCTGGGCTTGTCACGCGAGAGGTCGCACCGGGGGACCGCCGTAGCGTCCGTATTGCGGCGACGGAGGAGGGGCGACGCCTGCTCGAGGCGGGACGCCAGCGCCGAGTTCAGGTTCTGATCAATCGGCTGGAGAAGCTGGCCGAAAGCGAAGGCCGAGCACTCGCGCGAGGAGTCGATATTTTGGAGCGGGTTTTGCGCTGAGCTCAGCCAATGTCACCCGAGCCGGCGTGGCCGGTTCCCTCCGAGCGTTTTTCGAGATGCTTCACCGCCTCTTCCGATGCATCCTTCAGCGTATTGCCCTGACCCGGTCCCCCCGCGCTGCCTTCGACCATTCCGCCTTCGGCTCCACCGGCCGCATCGACTGCGGAGCGCCTTCGTGCTGCGTCTGGCGTGCTTCCGCCACGGGACTGGTCGCGCTGTTCGTGCGTCACGGTATTTTCCTTTCCCACTTACTTTCGGAAGATCGAACTTTAGCGGCACCGGGTTCAAACCCTGCCGGCCGGCGCTTGGGCGCTGGAACCACCACCTAGGCGGGTGAGGCTCTAAGATCGCCGCCGACAGCCTTCGCGTGTGAGTCCCCGCACATTCGGAGGCAACGGGCGGCCACTGCCCTTGTTGCGCCGCAATATGATGCTTATAGGCAGCGAAATCTCTCCATCGGGAAAATCGAAATGAGCCTCCGCAACGTGGCGATCATCGCCCACGTCGATCATGGCAAGACCACGCTTGTCGATCAGCTATTCCGCCAGTCTGGCACCTTCCGCGACAACCAACGCGTTGAAGAACGGGCGATGGATTCGAACGACCTCGAAAAAGAACGGGGCATCACCATCCTCGCCAAGTGCACCTCGGTGGAATGGCGCGGTACGCACATCAATATCGTCGACACTCCGGGCCACGCGGACTTTGGGGCGGAGGTGGAGCGCATCCTTTCCATGGTTGATGGGGTCATCCTGCTGGTCGATGCTGCCGAAGGGCCGATGCCGCAGACCAAGTTTGTGACGGGCAAGGCGCTTGCGCTCGGTTTGCGGCCGATCGTCGTCGTGAACAAGATCGATCGCCCGGACGCCCGCCCGGCGGAAGTGCTTGATGAAGTGTTCGAGCTCTTCCTCAGCCTCGACGCCAATGATGAGCAGCTCGACTTTCCGGTGCTCTACGCGTCCGGGCGCGCCGGCTATGCGGGCCCTACCGACGATGTCCGGTCGGGCGACCTGTCGTCGCTGTTCGAAACCATCGTCGATCATGTGCCGGCGCCCGATGCCGATCCTGATGGGCCGTTCAAGATGCTGGCGACTTTGCTCGACCGCGACAACTTCGTCGGTCGCGTGCTGACGGGGCGCATTGCGTCCGGCAAGCTCAGGATCAACATGCCGATCAAGGCCTTGGATGCCGACGGCAAGGTCGTCGAGGAAGGCCGTGCCACCAAGATCATGGCCTTTCGCGGCCTCGAGCGGGTGCCCGTGGAAGAAGCCGGGGCCGGCGATATCGTTGCCATCGCCGGTCTCACCAAGGCGACGGTTTCGAACTCGATTGTGGAGCCCTCGGTCGCGGAGCCCCTTCACGCGCAGAAGATCGATCCACCTACGCTCGCGATGACCTTCACCGTCAACGATTCGCCAATGGCAGGGCGCGAAGGAAGCAAGGTCACCAGTCGAATGATCCGCGATCGCCTGGAACGGGAGGCGGAAGGCAATGTCTCCTTCAAGATCACGGAGAGCGCCGACAAGGACAGCTTTGAAGTTGCCGGACGCGGCGAGCTCCAGCTCGGCGTGCTGATCGAAACAATGCGACGTGAAGGGTTCGAGCTCACCATCAGCCGCCCGCGCGTGCTGTTCCGCGATGGGCCGAACGGTCGTGAAGAACCCTATGAGCAGGTGGTGGTCGACGTCGACGACGAATATTCCGGAACCGTTGTCGAGAAGATGGCGCAGCGTAAGGCTGAAATGACCGACATGCGGCCTTCTGGCGGCGGCAAGACCAGGATCACCTTCTCGGGTCCGTCCCGCGGCCTCATCGGCTATCATGGCGAGTTCCTGTCGGACACCCGCGGCACCGGCATCATGAACCGAACCTTCGAGCGCTACGGGCCATTTAAAGGTCGCATCGAAGGGCGCCAGAACGGCGTCCTCATTTCAAATGGCTCGGGCGAGACGGTGACTTATGCCTTGGGGCCGCTCGAGGAGCGGGGCGTGCTGATGGTTGGCACAGGCGAGCCGGTTTATGAAGGCATGATCATCGGTGAAAACGCCAAGCCCGAAGATCTTGAAGTGAATCCGATGAAGACGAAGCAACTCACCAACTTCCGTGCATCGGGTGGCAAGGACGACGCGATCCGCCTAACGCCGCCGCGGCGGCTGACGCTCGAACAGGCCATCGCCTATATCCAGGACGATGAGCTGGTCGAAGTGACGCCCAAGTCGATCCGCCTCAGGAAGCGTTACCTAGACCCGCATGAGCGCAAGCGCGCCTCGCGGGCGGCTGCGGCGGAATAGATTTTCGAATGAACACGCGCCACATAGAGCCTTTCCCGACAAGGTGGGACCACCTTGTCGGATCAGAAAGGCACCAGATCTATGTCTTGAGCACTTCCCGACCGAAAAATCGGTTCCCACTTTTCCGGGAAGTGCTCTAGGGGCCATGCGGCGCGTTTTCCCTTGGTCTCTGCTTCTCCTCGCCGGCTGCGGCGAGGGCGTGAGGGATGATCATTTCGCGAACGATGTCGAACTGGAGCGAGTCGAGTCGGCGCCCGTGCAGACCGAGTCGGCCCCGGTGCGGGTCGGCGAGATGGGGCCCAATTTCGATGCCTGCGCTGCAGCCGGCACGACGCGGCACCTGGATCCCACGGCGGGTGACAAGCTGCCGGTCCGCGCGGCTCCCTTCGATACGGCCGCTGAGGCTGGCGCCATCCCAGCCGGTGCGCGCTTCTTTGTTTGTGCCCGCTCCCACGACCAGCGCTGGCTTGGCATTGTCTACGACGAGAGCGGCGCGCTGTCGCCTGGCTGCGGGGTATCGCAGCCGCTCAACACGCGCCGCGTTTACGAAGGGCCGTGCCGTTCCGGCTGGGTCTCCAGCGCCTTCGTGAAGCTCATCGCGGGCTGATTTCCCCGCGCAGGTTCCGGAACGTGATCGAATAGCGTAGGGATTCCACGGGTGGGATGCTGTGCTCCCATTCGGTCCGAGAAGGGCCCTGCAGCAGATAAGCGGACCGCGGCTCCGCGATCAGCGTCGCGCGGTTCCACCTGCTGCCATTCTTCCGCCGGAAACGGAACCGACACCGCGAGAGAAGCGAGATCCCGACGGTCTGGCCGAACACGGAGCGGTCCTTGTGCCAGCCGATCGCAGCGCCAGGACGGTATTCGGTGAGGAGCACATGCTGGAGCTCTTCCGCCGGAAGTCCGGCAAAGGCGGCGGCGCGTTCCCGCAGCGGGAGCAGGAATTCCGGCATGTCATCAGCTTGCCTGAGGCCGGTCCCGTCGAACACGTATTGGCACCCGAACGAGACCACGCGCCGCTTGCCAAGGTAGCCTTGGAACTCGAACTCCCGAAACGGCAGCCCTGACAGGTTTATGATGAGATCCTGCTCCTCCCCGGGAGACACGAAGCCGGCACGATACTCGAAGCCCTCGGGTAGCGGCGCTGACGCTTCGAAAAGGCTAAGCTGCCCTGGGTCCATGCTGGCTTCCGCCGTTTGTTCGCGCTCGAATGTGGTCACCGGATTGGTTGGATGCCAGATGCAAAGAGACCCGGCGGTTTACCCGCCGGGTCTCTTCAACGCCGATCGCCGGTTCGATTAGCAGCGGCGGCTGATCTCGCGCCCGACCAGCGCGCCCGCAGCGCCGCCGATGATTGCGCCCGTGGTGCCACCACCGCGACGATAAAAGCCGCGGCCACGTCCGATCGAGCGTCCCAGCAAAGCGCCTGCCGCGCCGCCGACGATTGTGCCCGTGGTGCCGCTGCCGCAGCGGGAGTAGCTCCGGCCGTAATAGCCACGATCACGATAGCCATAGCGGCTGCCGTAAGAGCTGCCGCCATAGTAAGGATCGCGATAGCCGTAGCTGCTGCCGTAGGAGCCGCGGCCGTAATAGCCACGATCACGATAGCCATAGCTGCTGCCGTATGAGCCGCGGCCGTAATAAGGGTCGCGATATCCATAGCCGCTGCTGGAATAGCCACGGTTGTAATAACCGCGATCGTAGCCATCGTAGCGCGAGTAACGTGAGCCGTAATAGCCGTGCGCTTCAGCTGCGGCCGGCAGCGCCGTGGCCGTGGCAGTGAGCGCTGCGGCAGCAAGGATAATCTTCTTGAGCATGTTTCAAAACTCCAAGATGCAAAAGCTGCGGAGCGCGCCGGAGGGGGGATCCGCTGTTCACAGATTATTTACCATCTTTGCTGAGCGGCGGCTGAACGGGGAGAACCGCTTGGCAACGCGCCTGAGCAAGGCCTAGATCGTGGTCAAGGAGACCCGAACATGACTCTGCTCGTCCGCCTTGCTGCCCTCGTGGCGCTTGTTCTTGGCGCGCCAGCCTTGGCGCAATCGCCTTTTGCTGATCAGCTGAAGGAAGGGCAGGCAATTCTCAGCGGCTTCAAGTTTCGCTCCGGGGAGCAGCTTCCGGAGCTGCGCATGCATTACGCCACCCTCGGCACGCCGCGGCGCGATGAGAAGGGGGAAGTCACTAATGCAGTGATGGTGCTTCATGGCACCGGCGGCTCGGGTCGGCAGTTTCTCCAGCCGCAATTCGCCGATGAGCTGTTCGGGCCTGGCCAGCCGCTCGACGTCACCCGCTATTACGTGATCCTCCCCGATAATATTGGTCATGGCAAATCATCGAAGCCGAGCGACGGGATGCGCATGCGCTTTCCGGCTTACGATTATGACGACATGGTCGAAGCACAGCGGCGGATGCTGGAACGTTTGGGAGTTCGCAAGCTCCGGCTGCTGATGGGCACCTCGATGGGCTGCATGCACGGCTTCGTTTGGGCGGAGACCCACCCTGACTTTGCTCGGGCGATGATGCCGATGGCTTGCCTGCCCGCTGAGATCGCCGGTCACAACAGGATGTGGCGCAAAGCGGCAGTTGAAGGCATTCGGCAGGACCCCGCCTGGGCCGCGGGCAACTACCGCTCGCAGCCCCTGCAAGGGCTGAGGACCGCCGTCAGCCTCCTGCAGATCGCCGGCTTCGCCCCGCTTTACCTTCAGAAGGCCTACCCGACGCGCGCCGTTGCCGATGCTTACATCACGGAGCGGATCAGCCGCGATGTCCAGACCCGTGATGCGAACGATCTCATCTACCAGCTCGAAGCTTCGCGAACATACAATCCATGGCCGCAGCTCGAGCGAATCCGTGTGCCGATGACCTGGGTCAACTCTGCTGACGACTTCATCAACCCGCCCGAATATGGCATCGCCGAAGATGCCGCCCGCCGAATGAAAACCGCCCGTTATATCCTTCTTCGCGCCACCAGCGACACGCGCGGCCACGGTACGCACACATGGGCGAAGTTCTGGCGTCAGGAGCTGATCGATCTCATGGCAAGAACCGAAAAATAAAGGCCCTGAAGGGGCGGAAGTGTCAGCGCGCCTCCTTCGACGAGACGTGGTTCAGCGCGATGACCCACCGGCCGCCGACCTTGCGCATCAGGCGTGTGTTGATGCCGTCCTGCGGGTTGTGCGGCCGGTCAAGCTTGTAGCGGCTGATGAGCTGCGCTGCGTCGGGCGCAAGCATTTCGATCCTGATGTCCCAGAATCTGAGCTGCCCCCGGCGCTCGGGCGCGCCGCCATAATCGCGGATGTAGTGATCGAGCGTCCCCTGCCAGTCTCTCTGGAACTCCCCCCGTGAGACGAAGACGACATCCGGATTCTTGAAGCCGCGCATGTAGCCGACAAAGTCACCGCGATTCCAGGCTGCCTGCATCTCGGCAATAACAGCCCGGATCGCGGTCTCTTCCGATGCCGCCCTTGTTTCCTGCCCCTGCCCGAAGCTGGCGCAGCCAGAAATCAAGAGCGAAGCGGCCGCCACTCCGACCCTCAAACCGTTCATGGCGGAACCTCCTGTTCCACTCGATCAGCCGCCGGCGTGGCGCTCCCGAAGCAGTTAACGCGTGAACTTCTCCCCAGCTTCCGCCTTGCGGACGAGGAGGTCGGACAGGCTGAAGTCCGGGCCCAGGCGCTCTTGCTGCCGCTGCAGCCCGCCCAGGATCTCAGGAAGCCCTTCGGTATCCGCCCAGAACATGGGGCCGCCGCGGTAAACCGGCCAGCCATAGCCATAGACCCAGACCACATCGATGTCGGAGGCGCGCTGCGCGACCCCTTCCTCGAGGATCTTCGCCGCTTCGTTCACCATCGTGTAGAGCGTCCGCTCGACGATCTCCTGATCGGTCACCTCCCGGCTTTGGACCCCTGCGCGAGCGCGAAACTCGTCGATTAGCTCGGCAACGACAGGCGAGGGAGAGGGGCGCCGCTTTTCATCATAATCATAAAAGCCGGCGCCCTTCTTCTGGCCCCAGCGGCCCATCGCGCACAGCTTGTCGCGGATATTCTCAATTCGGTTCGGATCCCGATGCCAGCCGATGTCGACCCCAGCGAGGTCGGCCATCTGAAAGGGACCCATGGGCATTCCGAACTCGACATGGACCCGATCGATCTGTTCGGGCGTGGCGCCCTCGAGCAGGAGTTTGTTGGCCTGGGTCTGCCGCGGGATCAGCATACGGTTGCCGATGAAGCCAAAGCAGACCCCGGCCACCACGGCCACTTTCCTGATCTTCTTGGCAAGCTGCATCGCGGTGAGAAGCACGTCCGGCGCCGTCTTGGCACCGCGCACCACCTCGAGCAGCTTCATGACGTTGGCGGGCGAGAAGAAATGCAGGCCGAGCACGTCTTCAGGTCGTGAGGTCGCCGCCGCGATCTCATCGATGTTGAGGTAGGAGGTGTTGGAGGCGAGGATTGCGCCAGGCTTTGCGATCTTGTCGAGCCGGCCAAAGACATCTTTTTTGACGTCCATGTTCTCGAACACAGCCTCGATGATGAGGTCGCAGTCGGCGAGCGCGCCGAAGTCGAGCGTCGGCCGCAGAAGCCCCATTGCTTGTTCCACTTGCGCGGCCGTCATCCGCCCTTTCGCGGCGGTCGCCTCGTAATTTTTGCGCATGGTGCCGGTGCCGCGGTCGAGCGCTTCTTCAGCCATTTCGACGATAGTGACCGGGATGCCCGCCGACAGGAAGTTCATCGAAATCCCGCCGCCCATGGTGCCGGCGCCGATCACGCCTACCCGGCGGATGTCACGCGGCCGGGTATCCTCCGCAAGTCCTTCGATCTTGGACGCCTTGCGTTCGGCGAAAAAGAAATATTGCTGCGCGCGCGCCTGCGTTCCGCTCATCAATTCCATGAACAGGCGCCGTTCTTCCATTACCCCTTGGCTGTAGGGGAGCCGACCGGCCGCCTCTATGGCCCTGATGTTGGATTCCGGCGCTTCAAACCCGCGGAACTTGCGCGCATTGGCTTTGCGAAATTCGTCGAAAATGGCGGGATTGTCCCGCGCTTCGTGCAGCTTGTCGTCACGCTCGCTGCTCTTGGGCAGCGGCCGTGTGTCCATGACCTCGGCTGCGTAAGCGACCGCATGCTGCTCGAGGTCTCCTTCGATCAGCCGATCGACGAGGCCGATCTCATAAGCTTCCTTGGCCCCGATCGGGTTTCCGCTGGTCGCCATTTCGAGCGCCTTCTGGACACCTGCGATGCGCGGCAGCCGCTGCGTTCCGCCCGCTCCGGGCAGCAGGCCGAGCTTCACCTCGGGCACGCCGAGCTTGGCCGAAGGAACAGCAACTCGGTAGTGGCTTGCGAGCGCGACCTCGAGGCCCCCGCCAAAAGCCGTGCCGTGGATCGCCGCCACGACGGGTTTGGTGCAGCTTTCGATGCGATCGACCACCATCGGCAGCATCGGCATCTGCATCGGTTTGCCGAACTCCGTGATGTCGGCGCCCGCAAAAAAGGTGTTACCTTCGCAGATGATCACAACTGCCTTCACGGCATCGTCGCCATCGGCTTCGTCCATTGCGCGTACCAGCCCCTCACGGACGGCATGGCCGAGCGCGTTTACCGGCGGATTGTTGGACGTGACGATCAGAACCTCGCCGTGGCGCCTGGTGGAAATCGGGCTCATCTCAGTCTCCGTTTTCAAACGGCCGTGCGGCCATATTGTTGGACGTTGTATGGGTGCGAGGCGGAAAGCCCGCCGTCGACGACCAGAGCGTGGCCGTTGACGTAGCTCGCCTCCTCGGAGGCGAGGAAAAGCGCGGCATGCGCAATCTCATCCGGCACGCCGCCCCGCTTCAGCGGGTTGAGGTGTCCGATCCGATCCTCCTTGTTGTTTGCCCGTGCCCACTCGTAAACCGATCGAGTCATGCCGGTCTCGATGAGACCCGGGCAGATGGCGTTCACGCGGACCCTGGCCCCGGCGAGCTGCGTCGAGGCCACCTGGACGAGGTTGATGACGCCGGCCTTGGAGGCCGAGTAAGCCGGCCCGCCGGCGCCCGCGCGAAGCCCGGCGACGGAGGCCGTGCAGATGATCGAGCCGCCGCCGCGCTACTTCAGCGCAGGCGCGGCGTGCTTGATCGCGAGGAACGGCCCGATGAGGTTCACCCGCAAAATGCGCTCCCAATCCTCGGCCGTTTGTTCAAAAATACTCGCGACCCCTCCAGAAACCCCGGCATTGGCGAACATGATGTCAAGGCCGCCAAACTTCGCGAGCGCTGCCTGGACGAGGTCTTGAACGTCTTCGTCGTTGCCGGCATCCGCCCGGGACGGAAGCGCCGCACTGCCGATCTCAGCCGCCGTTGCATCCTCGCCATTGAGGTCCGCGACGACGACGTTCGCGCCTTCGGCCGCGAACAGCTTGGCCGTGGCGCGGCCGATGCCGGACCCGGCACCCGTCACGATCGCGACCTTACCTTCCAGGCGTCCCGTCACAGCCCGGCCCCAGTGGTAGAACCACCATCGACGACGATCGCCTGGCCGGTCATGAAGGTAGAGGCAGGGGCAGCAAGGAAAACCGCTGCGCCGGCGATTTCGTGCGGCTCGCCGATCCGCTGCATGGGCGTATACCGCGTCACCGCCTTTAGCGTGTCCGGATTTTCCCATAAGGCGCGGGCAAAGTCGGTCCGGATGAGCCCGGGCGCAATGCAGTTGACGCGAACCTGGTGCGGCCCGAACTCCGCCGCGAGGTTGCGGGCGAGCTGGAAGTCGGCAGCCTTGGATATGTTGTAAGCTCCGATCACCGCGGACGCTTTCAGACCGCCGATCGATGATACGATGATGATCGATCCCTCCCGCCGCTCGATCATCTCGGGAGCAACCATCTGAATCAGCCAGTGATTGGCAATGACATTGTTCTCAAGAATCTTGCGGAACTGATCGTCGCTGATGCCGGACATCGGGCCGTAATAGGGGTTCGACGCCGCGTTGCAGACGAGGATGTCTATGCGCCCGAGCTGCCGACGCGTTTCGTTGACGAGGTTCTGAAGTGCCTCCTTTGACGAAATGTTCGCAGGAACCACGACCGCGCTGCCGGCACCATGCTTGTCGTTTATCCCGCGCGCTGCCTCCTCGCAGGCCTCTGCCTTGCGACTCGAGATGACGACTTTCGCGCCCTGATCAGCCATCGCCTCGGCAATCGCCCGCCCGATACCCCGCGAGGAGCCCGTGATCACGGCCACTTTGCCGCTGAGGTCGAAGAGGGACATTCTTTTGCTCCTTGTCGAAGGCCGTCAGTCGAATATCACGACCGAGCGCGCCGTCTCGCCTGTCCGAAGCCTGCCGAGGGCATTGTTGATGCCGCCTAGGGGAATCCGCTCGGCGATGACGCTGTCAAGATCGAGCCGTCCCGCCAAGTAGAAGTCGACCAGCCGGGGGATGTCGATCGGAAAGCGGTTGGAGCCCATCAGGCACCCCTGGAGCTTCTTTTCGGCAAGAAGGTCCATCGCGCGCATCGGCAGGGATTCGCGGATCGGCATCATGCCGACGATGGTTGCGGTGCCGCCGCGACGCAGGATCGAGAGTGCGAGCTCTCCAGTCGAGATGCGCCCGACTGCCTCGATGGCGTGGTGGACCCCGCCCTTGGTGAGCTCGACCACTTTCTCCTTCACCATTTCATAGGCGGGATCGAAGCTGTCCGTGGCGCCGAGCCGCTCCGCCAGGCTCCGCTTGGCCGGAACGGGGTCGATCGCGATGATGCGCGCCGCCCCTGCGATGCGGGCCGCGTTGATCGCCGCGAGGCCGATGCCGCCGCAGCCGATCACTGCGACGTCCTCGCCGGGGCGCACGGCGGCCGTGTTGAAGACGGATCCGGCACCGGTGACCACCGCACATCCCATCAGGGCGGCGCGGTCCAGTGGCATGTCGCGATCGATCGCCACGGCGGCGTTTTCGTGGACCAGCAGCTGCTCGGCATAGCCCGCGACATTGAGCAGCTGGTGCACCGGGGTCCCGCGGAGCGACAGGCGCGGCGATTCCGTCTTGGCCCGTTTTGTGGAGAGGTCCACGCAGAGCGACATGCGCCCCGACAGGCAGAACTCGCAGCGGCCGCAGAAAGCTGAGAAGCAGGTGACGACGTGGTCGCCGGGCCTTATCGCAGTGACGTCGCTCCCGACCGCTTCGACCACGCCTGCCGCTTCATGGCCTGGAACCGCCGGCAGCGGCGTCGGATAGGCGCCGTCGACGAAGTGGAGATCGGAGTGGCAGGCGCCGCAGGCCTTGGTTCGGATCAGCACCTCGCGGGCTCCAGGCTTTGCGACGGTGACTTCCTCGACCGCCAGCTCTGTTCGGGGCGCATGG
Source organism: Pseudomonadota bacterium (assembly GCA_016781555.1). Classification (GTDB taxonomy): domain Bacteria; phylum Pseudomonadota; class Alphaproteobacteria; order Sphingomonadales; family Sphingomonadaceae; genus Allosphingosinicella. The sequence continues at coordinate 13,809 of JADDQD010000002.1, forward strand.
AGGATGGCTGCTTTCATGCCGATTCCCACCGGGCCTGTTTACCAGCCTCACTCCCCATGCCGCGCGAACTCCATCAGCGCGATGGCGCGGTTGTGGACTTCATCCGGGCCGTCGGCGAGCCGCAGCGTGCGGATGCCGGCCCAGCTTTTAGCAAGGTCGAAGTCTTGGCTGACGCCCGCGCCGCCATGGGCCTGGACGGCATCGTCGATGATGCGCAGCGCCATATTGGGAGCGTGCACCTTCACCATCGCGATCTCAAGCTTCGCGGCCTTGTTGCCGGCCTTGTCCATCATGTCCGCGGCTTTGAGGCACAGCAGGCGCGAGCAATCGATGTCGATCCGTGCCGCCGCGACCCGTTGCTCCCACACCGAGTGCTCGGACAGGCGCTTGCCAAAGGCGACGCGGCTTTGCAGCCGCTTCACCATCGCCTTTAAAGCCTCCTCGGCCGCGCCGATGGTGCGCATACAATGGTGAATCCGGCCGGGGCCGAGCCGCCCCTGCGCAATTTCGAAGCCTCGTCCTTCGCCAAGCAGCATGTTGGAGGCTGGCACGCGGACATTGTCGAGCGCGATCTCCATGTGCCCGTGCGGTGCATCGTCATAGCCATAGACGGTGAGCGGCCGTTCGATCGTCACTCCTGCTGCGTCGAGCGGCATCAGCACCATCGACTGCTGCTGGTGGCGGCGCGCCTCAGGGTCCGTCTTTCCCATGACGATGGCCACCTTGCAGCGCGGGTCTCCCGCGCCCGAGGACCACCATTTGCGGCCGTTGATGACATATTCGTCGCCCTCGCGCCGAATCTCGCACTGGATGTTGGTGGCATCGGACGATGCAACCGCCGGCTCGGTCATCAAAAAGGCCGAACGTATCTCGCCGTTCATGAGCGGGCCGAGCCATTGTTCCTTCTGCGCCCTCGTGCCGTAGCGGTGGAATACCTCCATGTTGCCGGTATCCGGCGCGGAGCAGTTGAACACTTCCGACGCCCATGAAACGCGCCCCATTTCCTCGGCGCAAAGCGCGTATTCGAGGTTGGTAAGCCGCGGCCCTTCGAATTCGAACGTGTCGTCGACATGTTGAAGCGCGTGTCCCGGCGGCATGAAGAGGTTCCACAACCCCTCGGCCCTGGCCTTCGGCTTCAGCTCCTCGATAATGTCGATCGGCTGCCAGCGATCGCCGGCGTTGAGCTGCTCCTTATAAACTTTTCGACAGGGTCGAATCTCGGTCTCGACGAAGTCCCTGACGCGGTCCCGGTAAAAAGCCTCGCGTTCCGTAAGGTCAAAGTCCATGCGGCCCCGATCTCCAAATTTTGTGTCGCTCCTCCCTGTCAGAAATAAGGCTTTTCCGCCATAGCGTTGCGCTTGATCATGAAGCCACAGCTCTGCATTGAGCATGGTGCAAGAGGAGAGCAGCCGTCATGAGCGACCTGGAGAGCTTCCGCCTTCAAACCCGCACCTGGCTTCAAGCGAACTGCCCGCCGGAGATGCGCGAGCCGGTGCGCGATGAAACCGACTTGTGCTGGGGCGGCCGCAATGCGGTCTTCAAGAATGACGCGCAGAAGCGCTGGCTCGAACTCATGGCAGAGCGGGGCTGGACCGTCCCGGACTGGCCGAAGGATTATGGCGGCGGTGGACTTTCTCCGGCGGAGACCAAGATCCTCCGCCAGGAGATGACAGCAATCGGGGCACGCAACCCGCTTTACAGCTTCGGCATTTCGATGCTTGGCCCAGCGCTCCTTAAATACGGTACGGAAGAGCAGAAGAAGCGCTTCCTCCCGAAAATAGCCCGGGGTGAAATCCGCTGGTGTCAGGGTTATTCGGAGCCCAATGCCGGATCCGATCTTGCTTCCTTGCAAACCAAGGCGGAGGACAAGGGCGATCACTGGCTGGTGAACGGCCAGAAGGTCTGGACCAGCTATGCGGACAAGGCCGATTGGATTTTCTGCCTGGTCAGGACCGACTTCGCTGCGCCCAAGCACAAGGGCATCAGCTTTTTCTTGTTCGACATGGCCACGCCCGGGGTATCAACCCGGCCCATCCTCCTCATCTCCGGCCTGTCTCCCTTCTGCGAGACCTTTTTCGACGATGTAAGAGTTCCAAAGGACCAGGTTGTCGGCGAGATCAACAAAGGCTGGGACGTCGCCAAATATCTCCTGGGCCACGAGCGAGAGATGATCAGCGGCATGGGGCTTGGCACCGGCGCGGCTGCCTCGCTCGGGGAGACGCTTGTCGAGATGGTCGGGCGCGATGCGCAAGGGTGTATGACCGATCCAATGCTCCGCGCCGATATCGCCCGGTTCGATGTCGATGCGATAGCGTTTCGCGCCATGTCGGAGCGGTTCATCGACGAACTCAAGGCTGGGCTCGCCCACCCGGCGCAGCCCTCGATGATGAAATATGCCGGGACCGAGCTCAACAAGAAGCGTCACGAGCTGGTGATGGCGGCCGGCGGCTCGGATACGCTCGAATGGCAAAGCGAGCGTTCCCGCGGCGGCAAACCCGCTCGCGAGTGGCTCCGCACCAAAGGGAATTCGATCGAGGGTGGCACCAGCGAGATTCAGCTCGGCATCATCGCCAAGCGCATCCTCGACCTTCCGGGAGCTTGACCAATGCCGCTGTTTTTCAACGAAGATCAAACGATGCTCCGCGACACGGCGCGGGAGTTCATGGCCTCGGAAGGGTCAATTGCCGGCCAGCTGCGCAAGTATCGGGACATGAACTGCAAGGACGGGTTCGGCCACGCTCTCTGGCGCCAGTTCGGGGAAATGGGTTTCACCGGGATCCTGGTCGATGAGGCGGATGGCGGGCTCGGGCTCGGCCACGTCGAGGCTGGCATTGTGCTCGAAGAGATTGGCCGCAACCTGACGCCGTCGCCGTTCCTCACTACATCCGTCGGAGCGGTCGAGGCGCTCCGCGGGTCGCCCCTGCGTCAACGCTGGCTGCCGGGCATATTGTCCGGGGAAACCGTCGCAGCGCTGGCGGTGGACGAAGGCCCGAAGCACCGCCCCGACGCCATCAGCATGCAGGCCGAGCGCTTCGGCAACGGCTTCCGCCTTTCCGGGCGCAAGCAGTTCGTGGTCCAAGGCGCGTCGGCGGACTTCTTCGTGGTTGCCGCGCAGGCGCGCGAGGGGCTGACGCTTTTCGTTGTCGAGAAGGGCGCGCGGGGTCTCTCCGTCGAAGGGGTGCGGCTCGCCGACAGCAGCATCGGTGCGCGGCTCGAGCTCGACAATGTCGAGATCGATGCCGATGCCGTGGTAGGGGAAGTGGGGCAGGGCGCGGCCGCGTTGTCCCGCGTTCTCAACGGCGCCCGCGCCGGTGCCGCGTCCGAAATGGTCGGCCTCGCCTCCGGGGCGACGGACATGACCCTCGACTACCTCAGGCAAAGGAAGCAGTTCGGCCGCCTCATCGGCGAGTTCCAGGCGCTGCAGCACCGCGCGGCGCACCTTTATTCAGAACTGGAGATCGCTCGCGCGTCGGCGCTGAAGGCGCAGCAGCTTCTGGACGAGCGTAGCGACGAGGCAGAAGCGATGGTTTCCGTGGCCAAGGCGAAAGCCGGCCGGGTTTCGACACTTGCGGTGCAGGAGGGGGTGCAGATGCACGGCGGGATCGGGATGACCGACGAATATGATATTGGCCTCTACATGAAGCGCGATCGTGTACTGAACGAGCTGTTCGGGGATCCCAATTATCACGCCGATCAGCTGGCCCGGCTGAAGGGCTATTAAGCGGAGGCGCTGCACATGTCGCTAGACTCCGAAACCTTCGAATTGCTCCTGGCCACGCTCCGCCGGTTTGTCGCCGAACGGCTTCGCCCGCTCGAGGACCGGGTCGACCGGGAAGACGAGGTCCCGGACGAAATCGTCGGCGAGATGCGCGAGATGGGGCTGTTCGGGCTGTCGATTCCAGAGGAATATGGCGGTCTCGGCCTTTCCATGTCCGAGGAAGTCCGCGTGGCCCTGGAGCTGGGGCGGACGACGCCCGCATTCCGGTCCGTCTTCGGTACGAATGTCGGTATCGGCAGCCAAGGCTTGGTGATGGCCGGCAGCGATGCTCAGAAAGCGGAGTGGCTGCCGAGGATCGCGAGGGGCGAGGTCATCACCAGCTTCGCCCTCACCGAGCCCGGCGCAGGCTCCGACAGTGCCTCCGTCGAGACAAAGGCCGTGCGCGATGGGAACGTTTACCGCCTGTCCGGCACCAAGCGCTACATAACCAATGCGGACAAGGCATCACTCTTCACGGTGATGGCCCGCACCGGCGGGCCCGGTGCCAAAGGGGTTTCCGCCTTCCTCGTACCGGCCGATCTTCCGGGGCTCAGCGTGGGTTTGCCTGAGAAGAAAATGGGCCAGCAGGGGGCCCATGTCTGCGACGTCATTTTCGACGATGTGGCCGTTCCGGCAGCTAACCGGTTGGGGGAGGAGGGCGAGGGGTTCAAAGTGGCGATGCGGGTCCTCGACCGCGGCCGGCTTCACATTTCCGCCGTCTGCGTCGGCATTGCCGAGCGCCTGATTGCGGATGCCGTTTCTTACGCCAGCGAGCGGAAGCAGTTTGGTCGGCCGATTGCCGATTTCCAGCTGGTTCAGGCCATGATCGCCGATTCCAAGACCGAAACCATGGCCGCCAAGGCATTGGTGCTTGAGGTCGCCGCTCAAAAGGATGCGGGCGAAGCCATCACCATGGAGGCCGCCGCTGCGAAATATTTTGCGAGCGAGACGGTGGGCCGAGTCGCGGATCGGACGGTGCAAATCTATGGCGGTGCCGGCTATATTGCCGATTATGGCGTCGAGCGGCTCTACCGCGATGTGCGCCTGTTCCGCATCTACGAGGGTACCAGCCAGGTCCAGCAGCTGGTCATAGCGCGCGAGACGCTGAAACGCGGCGGCTAGAGCAGACTGCGCTAACTCCGACCCGCTCGCCCTGAGCCTGTCGAAGCCTGT
>JADDQD010000161.1:0-2371 GCA_016781555.1 Pseudomonadota bacterium
CTCGGCCAATCCCTCGGCGCCCCTGCCGAACAGGCTTTCGGCCGCCTTGAACACGTCCTGCTTGGCGACCGGCCCGCCCGCTGCCTGGCTCGCGCGATCGGCGGCGCTGCCGGCGGCGGGTGCAGCGGAAAGGGGGGGTGCCGCGGAAACGCCGGGCGCTGGCGCTTCGCTGTTGCTGGCTTCGGCCGGCTGGTATTCGGGCTCGGGGGCGCGTGTCTGTTCCCCGGCCGCTGCAGGCTCATATTCTCCTGCCTTGTTTGGATCGATCGTCTGGATCTGCGCGGCGGCAGGTGCCGCGAAGGCCAGGCCCGCAACGGCGGCGAGCTTCAGAAACGCATACTTGATCATGGTTGGAATTCCCCCGAACCCGCTGAAGGGCTGAGCTAATGCCTTTCTTGCTTGCTGCGCAATGAACGGACGGCGAGCGGAGTCCTTTGCGCGCCCGGACGATGGCGCGACACATGTTGAACAGGAGCATGGGCCTCGCTATAGCCCGCCCTTCGGCGCTTAGCGGAGACGTGGGTGAGTGGCTGAAACCAGCGGTTTGCTAAACCGCCGTAGGGATAAATTCCCTACCGAGGGTTCGAATCCCTCCGTCTCCGCCAGCGGCTAAGCACAACTATCTGAGAATCCTTAGCTTTCCCCGCCTCTCCCGATCCTCGTCCATCATTCCGTCCCTCATTCGGTTTCGAAAAGCGAAAAAGAGATCGTCCCTGGCAGATAGAGAGGGCACGGACGGAAAGCGCGCCCGTGGCCATTAGTGCCAATAGGGCCAATAGGGCCAACAGCTCAGGTCGGCGAGGCTGCTAAGGAGCGGCCCGCGACAGCCTCCGCAACCCTAGTTTTCCCTAGTAGTCTGGGGTTGGCGGGTGAGTTGGACGTTCCCCTCGGTGACGACCTTAGGACGGTCATAGCTCAGGCCAGCGGACGAGGCTGCTAAAGCTGCTAAAGTTGCTAAAGCTGGGTCAGCACGGATGCTTGCGCCATGGCGGGCGCGATCCCAACATTTCCCAACAAGCGGAACCATAACATTTGTAACAGGCGTGAGCCCTGCTGAACGTCAACATTTGTCAACAGGCGTTGCCCCTGGCTCTGTGCGCCGCCCTCTAGCAGCGGTGCGCCTTAGCAGCGGCCAGCCGACTAGCAAGGCGATCTAAGGGAGGTTAGGCTATACCACCACATCCAACAGGAGGCTCGCTATGGGATCGGCGCCACGACTGAGTTGGGTTCGCTGGACCACGATTGCGACCTGTGGCGCAGCTTGCCTGCTTGGTGCCCCGGCAGCCGCAGAGCCCATCACAGGGGCATTTGGAATACGATTTGGCGAGACTGAGGCAGAGCTAGAAAAGCGTGGTTTTTCGCCGCTGCGATGGCCTGCTTACTGGTATCAAAAACGAGAAGGGTTCTTCTCGCTCATCGAGGCGGAGACTCAACGCGGAGCGGTAACCGGGATCAACGCCATTCGCTTCTATCGCACGGGCGGAGAGTTCGATTCGTTCATGGAATGCGCCCGAGACGCGCGGGGCGTGAGTGCCGCCTTTCGCGAACGACACCCAGACTTCAAAGCCTTCCCTGTCCCCGTGGGAGACCTGGACAGCATGCGAACTCTGACAGTCCTTAGTGCGGACGGAGTCCATCACCCCAGGGAAAGGCATGTGGCCGTGTCCTGCTCGGAAGCAGACAGCCCGGACGCGGTGAAGCTCACGGTCTCATACCGACAGAGTTCTGCCGAAGCGCAAGCATCGAACGAAGAGACAAAGGCTGAGAGGGACGAAGCGGCTCGGCAGCAAGCACTGAAGAAGGGGATGAGGCCTGATGAGTTTTAAGCCGGGCAACTTGAAGCTGGATTAAGCGCGTTGGACCGATACACCTGGTGCGTAGCCGGTGGGCCCTAACGGGTCAGCGGACGATGGTCAGCCATGCGAAGAGATGTGAGAAGGCACTCTAAGGGTTCGGCATGGCTTGCCTGCGGTCTGGCAGCGTACGACGATCATTCTGACGGTCCCGAGAGAGGAGTCGTTCCGCTGGTCTGCTCAGGAAGGGAATATGCCTGAGCAGGATGGTTCTTGCTCTCGTACCGCAACCTCAGCAATCTTTCGGCCACCATCGGGTTGAGAACGCGGTCGCGGATGTTTGCCCCATTTCGTGCCAGCAGTCGCGCTAATTCATCCCGCGTGAGCCACCCAGCTTCTCTGCAGAGGTCTAGCACGACCTTTCTAAGCTCTGCCGTCGAAGCGCGCCGACGCTCACGGATGCCCGCCGTTCGCTGCCACATCTCGACCCACTGTCGCGGATCCCTCTGCTCAAGTGAAGTGCTATCAAAAGCACGCTCGAGGTAGGGGGTCGCGTCAGGGGTTCCCTCATTGCTTGC
>JADDQD010000161.1:2498-7013 GCA_016781555.1 Pseudomonadota bacterium
ATTGGTTCCGTCAAAGGTCGCGTCATTGGTTCCGTCAAAGGTCGCGTCATTGGTTCCGTCAAAGGTCGCGTCAAAGGTTGCGTCATTAGCTGCCGTTAGCGGCGCAAGAGTGGAACCCGCTTCGGGCTGTGAAAACTCATACCGTGTCCAGCGGCCAAATCCGATCCGCACCAAGAAACCGTCTTTCACCAACCCTTGAAGTATCTTCGTAAGGTCCGTGCGATGGATAGTCAGCACCTCTTGAAGGCGCTGATTCGTGATGGCCCCCTCTTCGGAAGTCATCACCAGTATCTGAATTTCTTCGGGCCGGAGTGTGTCTAGCATCTCTCCAAAGCGCTCCCGAAGAGCCTCGATCGTTCCCTGCGGCAAAATGCTAATCATGGGCAGGAACAGTCTCACGCGATCTGGACGCTGCGTCTCCTGAAGGCTCGGAGCTCGAAAACGGGCATCCGCCCAGCTCGATCTGATCTTGTCCAAGCCCGAGCCTGCCTTGTCTCCCGCACCCATCATCTGGAACATTTGCTGGAGAGACTTATTGCGGCACTCGCTTATCCCCCCACGAAGCAGCTGATCATGCGATAGGAGCAGCGTTCCCGCGTTGGAAAGTTCAATTCGGTCAGCGTACCGGTCGATGACGATCCCTCCTTGCCCGCTGTAGTCCGCATGGATCAGCGAGTTTACAATAGCTTCCCGTAGGGCGGCCCCTACTGCGGTTTCGTCGTATCGGTACAGATTGCTATCGAGTTGAAAGGGGGCCTTCAACGTCGCAGCTATGCGCGGCATAACCCTGCTGTAGAATTGAAATAAATTGCCTTCCCATGTGCCATCCAGCGTGAATCTATCGGTCCACCGTTCATTGGGATCTTCACTAAGGCGCTCCCGATAATCGAGATGATACTGCGGGAGCCCCTCAGGAGACCGGATCGCCTCTTCACGCCCGAACATCAACAACCCTGCTACCGTCAGCCCTTCGAAGCCGCTGGATCGGTCCTTTCGCCAACCGCCCAGCTTCTTGAGCAGACTGATGTCGTCTTCAAGTAGCCACGGATGACTTGGACTGGTTGCTGCGAAACGATGCCGATACTGCTGAATGCTCTGCGAATGCAGGTCAGAAAGTGAAAAATCAGGCAATATGCGGCTGTCGGCTGGCTCCGCCGACTGGTCGGCGAACATGCGCCGAACCTCCTCCGGAGTGCAGCGGTAATCGCCGGCATGGTCGCGGCGGAAGGTGTGCCCCAGCGGATCGTTGTTAAGGAAGACAGGCCGCTCGGAACGCGATGCTCGCGGCACACCAATCCTGATCACCTTTACCCGACCAATATCGACAACCTCAACATCGTCGGCCTTGAGAAGGTTGGCGCTGACCTTGCCCCGATTATTGAGGCCATTCCAGAGGTCTCCCATCATCTTCTCGGGCTTCGCCACCCCGTGCACGTCCAGCTCGGTTTCCACTTCAGCAATGCCGAGGTAGATCGTGCCGCCGTTCGTGTTGGCGAAGGCGCTGTACGTCTCCCAGAAACTCCCGGGCAGCCCACCCTTGGCAGACTTGAACTCCAAGTCTGCGCTTTCAAAAAACGAGGGGTCATCGAACAAGGAGAGCTGCTTAGGGGTTGCGTGAGCCATGACAGAAGTTTGGAACTTACCTACACAAGAGGCAAGGGGCTCAGACCTAGCAGCGATGGTCCCGCCAATATCGATCCCACCGCAGCGCATAGCCATCCCGCACCATCCGGCAGCTAAGATCCCCAGCCGTGGGCGATCGGCACCAGGCAGCCACCCGCTTACCGCCTGCCGAGCCGTTGGAGATGCAGGAGAGCGTTGGCCCGTCCACGAGGATATGGCCTTGCTCGCTTCGTCCAGTAGGACGCCCTGCGAGCGCCGCCAGATGATCGCGGGACGCTTCGGCCGAGACAGCAGGGCAGGGCTGGTTAGCCCGACAGCTTCCGTCCATTTCTCGAGCCGCGATCCCGGCTAGGCGGATCCGAGGCCCTTCAGCGCACCAGATCGGCCCGTCACCGTCATAGACCTTGATCGGAGTGCAGGAGAAGCGAGCGCCGGCAGCAGGCGAAGAACTGTGGCCGCCCTCAGTTTTCGCCGCGCCCGTGTCGCAGGCAGCGAGGACGACCGCTGAAGCCAGGCTGACATGGAGGCGCTTTCGCAGCGTACTCACCTTCATTGATCGGAGTGGAAACCCTCAAGTACCCACGGCAGCAGGTATCGCGTCACCCATATTAGGACAGGGACGGCCAGCCACCACCAAACCGACGAAGTCTCACCAACGTAGCCCCAGTAGTGGCCGAACTTTCCGGGAAAGTCACCGCCGATCCCCAGCCTCAGGCACTCCGAAAGTCGCCGACCCTGCAGCACATCTGCACACGTTGAGCTAGGCGTCGCCGCTGCCCACGAGAACCATAAGTCTATTTCAGCTCGCTTGATTGAGTACCAACCGATCAGCCAGGTTACCGTCGCCGGGATTGCGGTGCGCCGCAGCCCTTCTTGGTTCATAGAGCGATCTCCCGAGGCGGTATAACGCCGCCAGCGAGCTTGCCGTTGTCCACGAAACGAACGCCGCTATCCTCAAAGGCGCGGCGCATGGCCTGGACCGTTTCAGGCTGGACGGTTTCCCCATCCTCAAAGCGGGCTACAGTTCGAGCGGCAATAGCGGCAGCGGTCGCCAGTTCTGCCCGCGACCAGCCAAGGGCCGCGCGAGCCATTTTGCACTGCGTCAAGTTCATGCTGTCATATTTAATGCAAATGGCCCCTTGACGCAAGGGGAAACAGGTGTCATCTTCTGTGACAGTCAGCTAATCGGCTGACGGCCCGAAGGGCGGATTAGGCCCCGCCCTCCGGACCTGACCAACAACCGGAGTGATACGGTTATGGCTACCAATCGCATTACCACGAACGCCCCCGTTTGGGCACCCTTCGCCTTCTATGGCTTCATTGCGGCGCTTGTCGCCCTCTTTGCGGAGGGCTGAGCGATGAAGAGCGAACTCACCCGCCGCGCTGCCCTTGCCGGCCTCGCTGGCGCTCCCGTCTCCATGATGGCGCTTGGCATCCCTGCCGCTGCCACCACTGGCGAGGATCGCACCGCATGGGATCGAGCATTCACGATCTATCAGCGGGCGAAAGCAGCAGCCGAGGCCGACAACGCCGCCTTTGAGCGGTTGGAGGAGGCTTATCTCGCCTCTTTTCCCAGCATGGACAGCATCGACTTCCGCCAGCTTTCTGTTTTCAACGGCTTCGGCCATAATCGGCTGCACATCGCCTACAGGATGGACGTTGAGCAGGAATGGCAGGACTTCCTCGCCCGCGAGAACAAGACGTGGTGGGCAGTTGACCCGGAGCAGAACCGGAAAACCAAGGAGCGCCGCCGCGCCGCCCTGGACAGCGTGCTGGAGTTTCGCCGGAAGGTCGAAGAGCACGGCAAGAACACCAGCTACACCGAGGCAGCCGAGCGCAACGACCGGCTGGACGAAGCCAGCTACAATGCGAAGTGGGATCTCATCCGCACCCCGGCTCCCGATGGCGAGGCGCTGTTGTGGAAGCTGGAAACGCTCTTTGGACCCGACGCCTGCGATAACGGCAGCGTAACGCCATGGAGCGAGGAAGCGATTGCGCCAGTGATGGCCGACGCTCGCCGCCTTCTCTCGAAGGGGAGGGCATGAGCGATGGCTACCAAGCCCAACACCAACGGGAGCGCTTCGGCGCTCCCCACCTTCGACCTTGCCGCGACCGTAGGCCAGAAGGTTGTCCGGCTCCCGACCGCCCCAAAGTGCAAAGTGCAGCAGCCGCAGAACAAGGCAGGACGTGAGGCCCGCTTGAGTCTCCGCGCCTGCCAGCGGCAGCAGTTCGATTACATCTTTCCCGGTATCCGCGCGGCACGGAAAAGGCTGGAGGATCTTCGGGCGATGCCCGCAACTCCCGCCGTTATACTCGTGCGGAGCCTGATCGAAGCCCCGAACACCGATGACAGGGCGCGAGTCCTTGCCGTGCTTCGCTTCGGTGAAAGCAGGGGGGATACTCTGGCTTGTGACGCCCTGAACCTTCTTCGGGACGTGGCTGGCCGCACTTACGGCGAGCAGAACAACATTCGGGAGGCACTCGCCCGCCTCGATTGGGCAGACCAAATGGACGGGAGGACATGAGATATGGCGACCCGTCATTTTCAGGGAGAGGTCGGTCTTGATTGCCTTTCTAGGCGAAAGTGTTATTTTTTTGCGGAGGCCGAACTGCGGAAAATCGTGCTACGCGGGTCGCTGTTTCAGCCGCCGATGGAGGGATGTCGCGCGTCCTCCCGGCCTCCTACTTCAAGCGAGTCGGCAGGCGCTTGGTCGGGCGGCTGCTCATCGACCCTACCGGCAAGCTGGAGACCGCCATTGAGGCCGAGAAGGTGTTCGGAGGCACCAGCCCAAAGGATTCACGGCGCGGCTTCGTCATCGGTCGACGCTTCCACCGAAGGCTCCGAGATCCCCGCTTTGCGCGATCGGTAGCCACTTTGGTTGCGGTGGAAGG
>JADDQD010000288.1 GCA_016781555.1 Pseudomonadota bacterium
GCGATCATCGGCCCGGACGGCAAGTACATCATCGAGCCGGTGTATGACGAGCCGCGGATCCTCCTGGCGGAACTCGATCTCCGGCGGGCCAGCGAGGAGAGCATGACGCTCGACGTGACCGGCCACTACCACCGCCCCGAACTGTTCGACTTCCGCCCGCTCAAGACCGGCCGGCGTCACGCCGGTGACGGAGAGTGACCTCTTACAATCTGCGCACCACCCGCCGTGCCTTGGTTCGCGCTTCCTCCTCGATGGGAGCCGGGTTGTCGGCGTAGCGGCGCGCAAACTCGTTGATGCCGAGCTTATCAAATTGGCCGACATGGACGAGCTCGTGTGCAAAAAGTCCTCGGTTTTTCGAAGCCCGTTCGGTCTTGAAGACGATGATGTTGCCAAGCGTCACCGCCCCCTCCCGCACCGGCCAGCGCGCCAGCACCCTGCCGAGCCGGCTCCCCGGTTCGGCCACGGTCCAGCGCGCCTCGTCCAGCACCTCATCCGGATAATGCTTCCTGAAGAGCCGTTTCAGCCTGTCCGGCACCGGCCGAGTGCCGCTCCTCATCGCTTCAATCCGTCCAAGCCGGATTGCGACGGCTAGCGCGGCCCCGCTCCCCAGCACATTGTCTCCCGCCTCCTTTTTGTCGGCCGTAGCCAGCCAGTAATCAGCCGCTTTCTCGAGCGTGACGTTGCCTGCCTTGCCAAGCGCCGCGCGGGTGGTGGCGACAAAGGGCGCCGGCTCCTCAGCCTGCTCGGCGAAATGGAGTGCCGCGAAGCCGCCGATCGCAACTAGCAGCAACGTAGCGAGCAAAGAACTGGCCCGCATCAGTCGCCGCCGCCGATCAGATCCCTGGCTTTTTCACCCACCTGATGGCGCATGTGCGGGGCGATCAGTCCTTCGTCTGGGTCCATCGTACCGCCCACAGGCGGATCGAACAGCAACCGCTCTGCATAAGGCGCTGGACGGCCGAGCATGTAGGCCGACATCTGCTCGGCATAAGCGTGCCTTGCATCTTCCACGCTGCGCTGACCCGTCACGATCTCGTGCATGAAATTCAACGTGATCATGTTGGCCGCTTCGCTGTCGCAGCGTGCGCCCGCCTCCCCGGCAGTCCGGTCGATGAGGCAGCTGCCATCGTAGCGCGTGATCTCGTCAGCAAGCTCGACCGGCACGCGATAGTCGATCCAGCAGGTGATGTAATCGGTGTGGGGCGCTGGGAAATTGTGGGCGATCTCGTCGCGTGTGACCTCCGTCCGCTTCCACGGGCCGTTATAGTACCAGATTAGACGGAACCGGGTGCCTTCGTTCGGCGGCCCGTATTGCTTCAGCATTTGCGCGACCGCGTTGCGCGGCGGGGCCGGCCAGTCCTGCGTCAGTTCCTGGACCTCCGCCTCCGTGAGCTGCCATCCCGCGCCCGACTGCTCTCGATGCTCGGTGCCAGTTACCTTCTGGACCATGCTCTTTGCCATTGCCGAGCCGATGTCGCGCATGCGCTCTGTCGTCGGGATGTCCCCCGGCCCTTCTTGCTTTTCAGTCATTGACTGCTCCATCACTCTGCCGCTTCGCTTCTTCAAAGCCCTGGAGCCCCGAAAGAGCCGTCGACGACCAACTACGTTCGCGAAAACCACGCCATCCGCGTTCGTGTTCCGGACGGGAGGAGCCCGCGCCCGAAGTCTCACCGCCTGCAGTGACCGGACGTCCCGAAAACGTGCTCGTTCGGCCACAATCAGCCCCCAGCGTCATCGAAGAGATAAACATCAGCTCGAAACGATGTAGGGTTCGTCATCGACCAGCCAGTTGAACTTGGGCGCTGGCGACGAGAGACACCGAACTCTCCCCGCTTCCTGCCTGACTGGGGAGGCTCCAATGGACTATTATCGTCTCTACACGATGAACCGCAGCAGCGGCCACATCGAGTCGTTCGACGAAATCGAAGCGGCCGACGATGCCGAGGCCGTTCGGCTCGCCGCTGGGCATGTGGGCGCGCAACCGCTGGAACTCTGGTGTCGAAACAGGAAAGTGCGGCGGTTTGAACCGGAACGCACGCTCACGAACGCGGCAGAGTGAATGAGTTTCTTAGGCCTTAGGCGCCGCCTGAATTTAGCCTCGGCGCGCGGCATTTCGCCAAACTAAGGCTGAACCGCCGCGGCGATTCGAAAGCCTAGTTCACCAGTTCGACGGAGGCGCACAGCGCTTCGACCCCAGCCGATCAGGCACTCGCAGCGGTGACATCCTGTTTCGCTTACCCTGCAGATTGCTCCACCGGTTCCTCCGCAACGGCCTCTGCAGCGCCCGGGGCGAACTTCGCCGTCTCGATGAAGGGGGCGCCGCAGATGTCCGAGGGCTGAGGAATGGCTCGACCGTGCATGAGGTAACCGGCCAAAGCCTGCTCGAGAACGAACTTGGCTCGGTTTAGCGCGTCCTCCTCGTTTGCGCCCTCGGTGGCCGCCTCGGGCACGTCGGGAAAGCAGGCGCGCACGCTGCCGGTTGCAGTGGGGGTGAGACGGACGGGGTAAGAGAGCATGCTCGATTCCTCTTTGGAAGCAACCGCATATCATATGTTATTGTTCCGGGCACTAGTCCCCTGCGCGCGCTTGCCGTCCTTTCTGCTGCTTCATCCAAGCTACGGGTCAAGCGGCGCCTTAACGTCGGCTGTCGAAGGCATTCAGCAGTTTCTCAACAGAATCAGTGCATAGCTCGCTGCGCCATTCGTGGCGGCGTGCGTACGGCGCTGTAGGCCGGTTCACCGCCACGAGTGGTCCCTCGGGTGGCTTATCGGGGGCGGGGCTGGTGACCCTCACGGATCACCGGCCCCGATCCCGTTTTTCGTTCTGAGAAGAGGCCAGGGTCACGATTTCGGCTGAATCAGGTCCTTTTCCTTTGGTGGAGACCTTGATTCACGGATCAGGCTGATCCAACCTGATCAAGGTTTAGCCGTTCACCAACAGCGACCTGCGCCGGGCCCCCTGATTGCCTCCTCGCCAGGCGCCGATTAGAGCCCGCGCGATGAGCTTCAGCCGCTACTTGCCCCTGCTGTTCTGGGCTGCCCTTGCGTTCGCCTTCATCATGGCGGTGCTGCCAATGCCGCCCCGGCTCCCTGGCAATCCTTCCGACAAGATCCAGCACATCCTCGCCTTCAGCGTCCTCGCAGCGCTTGCGGCCGCCGCATATCCGCGTGCGTCGCTGATCCGCATGGGCCTGTGGCTATCCGCCTTCGGCGCGCTCATCGAAGTCGTTCAGACCATCCCCGCCTTGAACCGCGACGGCGACTATGTGGACTGGATCGCCGACACGCTTGCCGCGGCCCTGTTCCTGGGGCTGGCGGCGCTGTTGCGCCGCCGCGCGTGAGGAGGCCAGCTGGACAGAAGAGCTGCGCCGCTACCAAGCCGAATCAGGACTTCCCTGCCAGCAGCTTGTCGACGGTTCCAGTTGTCACCGAATGGTATCCGGGGCGAGCTTGCGCATAGATGCGCGTAGCGATCGGCCGCCCCCAAGCGCCTTCAGCGACCAGCGCTTCGAACAACGGCGCCACGAACTTGCGCCGGCCCATGCTGGTGAGGAAGCGCTCAACCGCGGGCACGGCAGGCGCGTAGCGATTCTCGATCGCAAGCTTCAGCCAGGCGAACAGGACCTCGCTGTTGCGAGTCCCCGACAGGCCGAAGTTCCGGTCGAGTTCGGCCAGCCGCTCCGAGGGAAGGTCGCGTGGAATGGCGTTGAGGAAGCGCAGCCGCTCGGCCGTGTTCCAGCCGTTGAAGGGCAGCGCGGAGACGAGGCCGCCCGCGGCAAAGGCGCTCACTGCTTGATCCACTGCGGCGAAGGCTTGGCCAGGCGGCGGCACGGCATTGGCGGGGATTCCGGGCTCGTAAACCCAGCGATCGAGCATCAGCCGCTGCTCCAGCGCCTGATCGCCCCGAATGAGGTTCTTGCGAAGATCGGCGAGAAAGATGGAGGCAGTCATCGGCTGAAAGGCGTTCCGGTCGAAATAGGAGCGCAAGTAAGCGTCCCAGCGCTGGCGCCCGACCGCTTGCTCGAGGGTGCGCAGGAACGCCGCGCCTTTTTCATAGGCGATGTCGTTCAGCCCCTCGTCCGGATCCTTGCCCGAAAGATCGAGATGGAGCCGCGTTGCCGGGGAGGCCGGGCCGCCCTGCTCCTTGATCGTCCGCTGAAGGTCATTCCACCCGAGCGCGACCAGCTGCGCCGCGCGCTGCGGCCCGTACATCGCCTCCATGATGCGGCTCTCGAAATAGCTGGTAAACCCCTCGTTGAGCCAGAAATCGGCCCAAGTCGCGTTGGTGACGAGGTTGCCGGACCAACTGTGGGCAAGCTCGTGCGCGATCAGTGAGACGAGCGAGCGATCGCCCGCGATCATCGTCGGGGTCAGAAAAGTGAGCCGCGGATTTTCCATGCCGCCGAACGGGAAAGCGGGCGGGAGCACGATCATGTCGTAGCGGCCCCAACGGTAGCGACCGTAAAGCGCTTCCGCCGCCGACACCATCTTTTCGGTGTCCTGAAGCTCGCTTGCCGCTGCTGTCAGCATTGAGGGCTCGGCATAAACTCCGGTCCTCGGTCCGAGCGGCTGAAAGGCGATGTCGCCCGCCGCGAGGGCGATGAGGTAAGGCGCAACCGGCTGGCTCATGCGGAAGCGGTAAGCGCGCCCGCCCCCTGCTGCCTTCTCACCCTCCGGCGTCAGGTCCTCGCCGCTCATGACCACGCGCAGCGGCTCGGGCACGGTGATCCGTGCTTCCCAGGTCTGGCGAATGCCGGGGCTGTCCTGAGTCGGGATCCAGGTCCGGTTGAGAATGGCTTGGCCCTGGCTGAACAGGAAGGGCTGGCGCTTGCCTGCCGTCTGCTCCGGCGAAAGCCACTGCAACGCAGCCGCTTGCGGAGCGGTCCGATAGGCGACGCGGATTCGCTCAGCCCCGCCGAGCCGCACCGTCAGCGGCGCGCCAAGCGCGGAGTCTGCCGGGCCCAGCGTCCATTGCAGCGGCCGCCCGGCTCCGTCCGTCACCGACGCGACCTCCAGCCCTTTCGTGTCCAGCACGATCTCCTCGGCACCGGGAGCGGCGCTTACGTCCAGCGACGCGGTCCCCGCCATGCGCTTGGCGTTGAAATCGGCCACGAGGTCGAGCGCCACGTGCGTGACCCGCGCCACTTCAGGCCGGGCAAAGCTGTGCACGTCGCGCGCGTCCGGCGTCAGCAGCACCGGCGCCACCATTCGTGGTCCGGCGTCCGGCACGATATCCGAGCAGGAAGCGATCAGCAGCGAACCAAAGATGAGGGCGCGGCGCGCGAAGCGGGACAGGAACACGGGGGGCAGCACTCCAAAAACTGCTCCCGAGCTAATGACGCCAGCGGCGATCGGCAAGGAGTGGCGCCGGCCTGGCTTACTCTTCCCCCATCCTCAGAGCAGCGATGAAAGCTTCCTGCGGGATCGAGACCGAGCCATATTCCCGCATCCGCTTTTTCCCCTCCTTCTGCTTGTCGAGGAGCTTGCGCTTGCGCGAAATGTCGCCGCCGTAGCACTTTGCCGTGACGTCCTTGCGCAGCGCAGCGATGGTCTCGCGGGCGATGACCTTGCCGCCGATCGCCGCCTGGATCGGGATCTTGAAGAGGTGGCGTGGGATGAGGTCCTTGAGGCGCTCGCACATGTGCCGGCCGCGCGCTTCGGCCGCATCGCGATGGACGATCATCGAGAGTGCGTCGACCGGCTCGTTGTTGACGAGGATGTTCATCTTGACGAGGTCGCCCTCGCGATAGCCGACCTGATGATAATCGAAGCTGGCATAACCGCGCGAGATGGACTTGAGCCGGTCGTAAAAGTCGAACACCACTTCGTTCAACGGCAGCTCGTAGGTGAGCTGCGCACGGCCGGCGACGTAGGTCAGGTTCTTCTGGATGCCCCGGCGGTCCTGGCAGAGCTTCAGGATCGAGCCCAGATATTCGTCGGGCACGTAGATGGTCGCCTCGATCCACGGTTCCTCGATCATTTCGATCCGGTTGGGATCGGGCATGTCGGCCGGATTGTGGAGCTCGATCAGGCTGTTGCGTTGCGGATCGGGGTGCGTCAGGTGGATGCGATAAACGACGCTCGGCGCCGTCGTGATGAGATCGAGATCATATTCGCGCGTGAGGCGCTCCTGGATGATCTCCAGGTGGAGGAGGCCGAGAAAGCCGCAACGAAAGCCGAAGCCCAGAGCCGCCGACGTCTCCATCTCGAAGCTGAAGCTCGCATCGTTGAGGCGGAGCTTGGCGATCGACTCGCGGAGCTTCTCAAAGTCGTTGGCGTCGACGGGAAACAAGCCGCAGAAAACCACCGGCTGGACTTCGCGAAAGCCCGGCAAAGCTTCGGCCGCGGGCCGGCGCGCGTCGGTGATGGTATCGCCGACCCGGGTCTCGGTGATGTCCTTGATCTGGGCGGTGATGAAGCCGATTTCGCCGGGCCCGAGCTCCGGAAGGTTCTCGATCTTGGGGCGGAAGGCGCCGACGCGGTCAACGAGATGAGTGGTGCCGCCGGCCATGAACTTGACGTTCTGGCCCTTCTTGATGACCCCATCGATCACCCGGATGAGGATAACGACGCCGAGATAGGGATCGTACCAGCTGTCGACCAGCATCGCCTTGAGCGGCGCCTGCGCGTCCCCCTTGGGCGGCGGGATACGAGTAACAATCGCTTCCAGCACCTCATCGATACCGATGCCCGATTTGGCCGAAGTCAGCACGGCATCGTCGGCGGGAAGGCCGACAATGTCCTCGATCTCCTTTCTCACCTTTTCAGGCTCGGCCGCGGGCAGGTCGATCTTGTTGATCACGGGAACGATCTCGTGGTCGTGCTCGATCGACTGATAGACGTTCGCCAGCGTCTGGGCTTCAACGCCTTGGGCAGCATCGACCACGAGCAGCGCGCCTTCGCAGGCGGCGAGGCTCCGCGAGACTTCATAAGCGAAGTCGACGTGCCCCGGGGTGTCCATGAGATTGAGGACGTAGCGATTGCCGTCCTTCGCCTGATAATCGAGGCGCACGGTCTGCGCCTTGATGGTGATCC
>JADDQD010000066.1 GCA_016781555.1 Pseudomonadota bacterium
CGCGCGGGGGCTGAGATCGGAAAGATTGCCGATCGGCGTTGCGACGATGTAGAGACCCGGTGCCAGTTTTTCGCTCATGGGATAATCGTCATGGCAGAGCATTCGCACCGCCCGCAAGCGCGGCGCTCTTTTCTACGGCTTGCCGGCGCAGCAGGCCTCGCGCTCGTTCTCGCCGGCTGCCAGATCGTGCCGGGCGGCTCGCGCCGGCAGCCAGCATCGCTGCCGTCGCCGAATCTGGAGCGCGAAGCACCGCTTACACTCCAGGCTCCGCACAAGGTGGCTGTCCTTGTGCCGCTGGCCGGGCCCAATGGCGGCGTTGGAACTTCCATCTCCAATGCGGCCAATCTCGCTCTGGCCGATGCGCGCGGCGAGCGCATTCAGCTCACCGTTTACGATACCAGTGCGGGTGCGGCTGCGGCGGCCGAGCGGGCGCTTGCTGATGGAAACCGGCTGTTCCTCGGGCCCCTCCTTGCGGAGGACGCGCGTGCAGTCGCGCCGCTCGCGCGCCGGGCGCAGGTGGCCGTTATCTCTTTTTCGAATGACATCAGCGTCGCGGGTAACGGCGTTTACATCATGGGGTTTAATCCCGGGCAGTCGATCGAGCGGGTGGTGAGCTATGCCCGCGGGCAGGGCGTGCAGCGCTTCGCAGGCCTCATCCCGGAAGGAGATTATGGCGTACGTTCGGGGCAGGCGTTAGCACGGGCCGTGGAAGGCTCGGGTGGTCGGCTGGTCGCAACTCAGACGTTCGGACGCACGCCCGCAGCGTTGCGCTCCGCGGCCATTCGCCTCAACGCGCAAGGACCCTATGATGCAGTGCTGATCGCCGACAACGGCCGTATCGCCATGTCCGCGGCAGCGACGATTCGCGGTGGCCCTTCAAACAAGGCGCGCATCCTCGGAACCGAACTTTGGCGCAACGAAACGGCGTTTGCCGGGTCGGTTCCAATGCGCGGCGCCTGGTTCGCGAGCGTGCCCAACGGCATGTTCGATCAGCTCCGCACGCGCTATCGGGCCCGCTACGGCAAGACGCCATACCGTCTCGGAAGCCTTGGTTATGACGCGGTGCTGCTCAGCGTCCGCATCAGCAACGAATGGCGCCAAGGCGGGCCGTTTCCGGAAAGGGAACTCCGCGATCCGCAAGGCTTCATGGGTGTCGACGGCGCGTTCCGCTTTGGTGCTGACGGAGTGGCCGAACGGCAGCTCGAAGTGCTTGAAGTGGGCGCAGGGGGATTCACGCCCGTTTCTCCCGCTGCCACTTCTTTCTCCCGTTGAACCGACCCCTTAGGTGGGGAGGAGGCTAGCCTAAGCGCGAACCACTTCGGCAAGGATAGCATCCAGGAGCAGCATTCCTTGCGGAGTGACGCGGAGCCGCCCCAATTCTTCCGTCAGGAGCCGCTGCGCGACCAGCCCCCGGATGGCCCCACGATCGACAAGGCTCTCCACCGGCGCCTGGCCAATGGCCGCCACGCGTGCGAGGTCGACCCCTTCGTGAAGCCTCAGCCCCATCAACAGCGCTTCCACGGCCTGTTCGGCCGAACCAAGCTCAACTTCTTCCGAGATGCCGTGGCCGTTTCGTCCGAGGGCCGTCAGCCAATTTTCCGGTTTTTTGTGGCGCTGGGTCGCTCTGCCGTCGCGCCGCCCGTGCGCACCGGGCCCAATGCCGACATATGGCTGGTAGCGCCAGTAAGCGAGGTTGTGGCAGCTTTCCTGCCCGGGACGGGCATGGTTGGAAACCTCGTATGCAGCTAGCCCCGCTTGCTCCGTCATTACCTGGGTGAGTTCGTAAAGGCTGGCCGCATGGTCCGGATCCGCCTGTGGAAGCTCTCCCTTGGCCGCGAGCGCGGCAAAGCGGGTGCCGGGCTCGATCGTCAGCTGGTAGAGCGACAGATGGCCGGTGCCGAAGGAGAGCGCCTGCCCAAGCTCTTGCCGCCATTGCCTCTCGCTCTGCTCCGGCCGAGCGTAGATGAGGTCGCAGCTGACGCGTCCGAAGCACTTTTGCGCCGTTTCGAGGCCGGCAAGCCCTTCAGCGACGTCATGCGCGCGGCCGAGGAAGCGCAAAGCGGTCTCGTCGAGCGCCTGAAGGCCGAGCGACACGCGATTCACTCCGGCGGACGCCAGATCTACGAAGCGGGCCGCCTCTACCGACGACGGGTTTGCTTCAAGGGTGATCTCAACCCCTGGCGCGAAGCCCCAATGCCGCTCCGCGGCCTCGATAACCGCCGCGACCGTCTCCGGCGGCATCAGCGAAGGCGTTCCACCTCCAAAGAAAATGGAGGTGAGCGGCCGTCCTGGCACCTCCCGCGCCTCATGCGCGAGGTCGCGAAGCAATGCCGTACGCCATTGCTCCTGGTCGACTGAGGCACGGACATGGCTGTTGAAGTCGCAGTAAGGGCATTTCGAAACGCAAAAGGGCCAATGGACGTAGAGCGCCAGCCCTGTTTCTGCCGCGCGGGTTCTTTCCGTGGCCTGAGTTCTTTCGCTTGTTTGGGCAGAAAGAACCTCGCCTTCGCACGAAGAAGCGAGTCGCTGGTGGATCATTCCCGTATCAAGGCTGCCTTGAGCTTTCGAAACGCTTCCGCGCGGTGGCTGATGCGGTGCTTCTCTTCCGGGTCCATTTCCCCGAAGGTGACGTCATAGCCTGCCGGCTGGAAGATCGGATCATAGCCGAAGCCATTTTCGCCTCGTGGCGGCCAGACGAGGATGCCGTCCACCCGCCCTTCGAACCACTCGCTGCGCCCGTCCGGCCAGACAACAGCGAGCGCGCAGATGAAATGAGCGTTGCGGTTGACCTCCGGTCCGAGCTTCTCCAGCTCGTGATGGACGCGCTGCATGGCCAGGCCGAAGTCGCGCTTGCCCTGCACCTCTCCGGGTTCCGCTTCGGGTGGGACGACGGGATCCACCAGCGCCCACCGCGCCGAAAAAATTCCGGGACGGTTGTCGAGCGCCTCCACGCACAGTCCGCTGTCGTCGGCGATTGCGGGCATGCCGGAAAGATCCGCCGCCGCGCGCGCCTTCAAATCGGCATTGTCGACAAAGGTGGTGCCGATCTCGTCCGGCTCGGGAAGGTCAAGCTCCGCCGCCGATACGGGCTCGATCCCATAGGGCCCGAGCAGGTCGCGAATTTCCCGGACCTTGCCTTCATTGTGGCTCGCGATGACGAGTTTGCCGGGTTCGAGATATCTCATGCGTGCACCGCTCTTTCCTGCGCGGCAAAGATTTCTGCGCAGCCGATCCGGGCGAGCCGGAGGAGGCGAAGCAGCCCTTCCTCGTCGTAAGTCGCGCCCTCGGCGGTAACCTGGGCTTCAACGATGTTGCCGTTTTCGGTCAGGACGAAATTGCCGTCCGCGCCCGCTGCAGAATCTTCGACATAGTCGAGGTCGAGCACCGCGGCCCCGCCGTGAATACCGCAGCTGACCGCGGCCACCTTCTCGCGAATTGGATCAGCCTCGATCAGTCTGTTGGCGAGGAGCCGGTTGACCGCGATCCGAAGGGCCACCCATGCGCCCGAAATGGCTGCAGTTCGAGTGCCGCCGTCCGCCTGGATGACGTCGCAGTCGAGCGTGATCTGCCGTTCGCCCAAGCGTTCCAGGTCGACGACGGCGCGGAGGCTGCGGCCGATCAATCGCTGGATTTCCTGAGTTCGGCCCGACTGCTTGCCCTTGGCCGCCTCCCGAGCGCCTCGCGTGTGCGTTGCGCGGGGCAGCATGCCATATTCTGCGGTCACCCATCCCCGGCCCTTGCCGCGCAACCAAGGGGGGAGGTTTGTTTCGACGCTCGCGGTGCAGAGCACTCGCGTCTCCCCGAAGCTCACCAGGCAGCTTCCTTCCGCATGCCGGGTAAAGCCCGGCTCCATGATGATCGTCCGCATCTGATCGGGCGCGCGGCCGGATGGGCGCATGTCATTCCTTTCGTGTCGCTCGGCCCGGCACTTAGCTAGCCAGCACTCGTGATGCCACCCCTCCAATGCGAACCCCCTGGAGCCTTTCGGAAGCCGAGTGGAATGCGGGCGCATAAGGAAAGCCGTTAAGTTCAGGGTGACGCGGCGAAGTGGGCTGCCTACATTCCGCGCCATGGTACAGACACCCGTCAACGAACTTAGCGAGCGCGCCCGTGACGTGTTTCGGCAGGTCGTCGAAGGCTATCTGAACTCCGGGGCGCCGATCGGCTCGCGCACGATATCCAAGCTGCCGGGCATCAATCTGTCGCCGGCCTCGATTCGCAATGTCATGCAGGATCTTGAGGAACTCGGGCTGCTCAGCCATCCGCACACCTCCGCCGGCCGGATCCCGACCGAAAGCGGGTTGCGCCTCTTCGTCGATGGCATGATGCAGGCGGCGGAGCCAAGCCAGCAGGAGCGCGCGACGATAGAATCCCGCATCGGGCGCGGCGGCCCGATCGAAGAAGCGCTGTCGCAGGCGACTGCCGTACTTTCCGGCCTTTCGGCCTGTGCCGGAATCGTGCTCGTGCCCAAGCGCGAGCCGGTGCTTCGCCAATTCGGCTTCGTCCAGCTCTCACCGCGCCAAGCGCTTGCGGTGATGGTGGGCAGCGACGGCTCGGTGGAGAACCGAGTGATCGGGCTCCCGGCGGGCGTCAGCGCGACTGCGCTGGCGGAAGCAGGAAATTACGTCAGCGCCCGCCTGTCCGGTCTCACGCTTCACGAGGCGCGAGCACGCATGGGGGAGGAGATCCATGCCGGAAAGGCCGCGCTCGACCGGGCTTCGCAGGAGCTCGTCTCGCGGGGGCTTGCGATCTGGTCGGAAGACGGCGCCTCGCGGCCCATCCTGATCGTCCGCGGCCAAGCCAATTTGATCGACCAAGCGGCCGCTGCCGATCTCGAGCGCGTTCGCCAGCTTCTGGAAGAGCTTGAAGGCAAGGAAGAAATCGCCCGGCTTCTTGACAGCGCCCGCGAGGGGCAGGGGATGAAGATATTCATCGGCTCCGAAAACAAGCTCTTCGCGCTGTCGGGGTCCTCGGTTATCGCGGCGCCTTATCGCGATGGCGAGGGGAAGGTGGTCGGCGTGGTCGGCGTGATCGGGCCAACGCGGTTGAACTATGCGCGAGTCGTTCCCATGGTTGATTTCACAGCACAGGCACTATCGAGATTATTGGCATGAACGACGAACAAACCATCCAAGAACAGGCTGAAGAGATGCGCAACGAGGCGCGGAACAGCGCGGGCGACGGGGGCGCGGCGGATCTGGACCGCCTCGGCCAGCTCGAACGAGAGCTGGAGGAAGTGCGCCAGCATGTTCTTTATGCTCAGGCCGAAACCCAGAACGTGCGGCGGCGCCTGGAGCAGGAAAAGCTCAACGCCGCCAGCTATGCAGCTACCGGCTTTGCGCGCGACATGTTGAGCGTGAAGGACAACCTCGATCGGGCGCTTGCAGCCGTGCCCGAGGATGTGCGGCAGGATGAAAAGGTGAAAGCCCTGCTGACCGGGATCGAGGCGACGGCACGCGAGCTCGACAACGCGTTCAAGCGGAACGGCATCACGCGGATCGAAGCCGTGGGATTGCCGCTCGACCCAAACCGGCATCAGGCGATGCTTGAAATCCCAACCGAGGAGGCAGAGCCCGGCACGATCGTGCAGGAGATGCAGCCAGGCTATCTGATCAAGGACCGCCTGTTGCGGCCTGCTTTGGTCGGGGTTGCCAAGCAGGCCTGACTGCTACTAAGTTCATAGAATTCCGTAACTTGAGGAAGACGCGGGAAGGTTCATTCTTCTCGCGTGCTCATGCGTATCGACCTGTCATGCTCCCTCGTCTCTTCCTGCCCTTGCTTAGTCTCGCAGTCGCCAGCTGCGGCCATAAACAGGTGCCGGCTTCGATCAGTGCTGCCGCTTTCGACGAAATAGCCCGAGATGCGGCGGCGCAGGTGAAGCGCTGCTATCGCTCGCCGCGTGTTCCCAGCAGCGGCAAGCAGATCATTACGCGTCTGCGAGTGCAGTATCGGGAGGACGGCGGTCTGGTCGGCCTTCCCGTGGTGCTTTCGCAGGCGGGCGTAACCCCGGCAAACAGCCCCTATGCGGGAAAGATGGCCGAAGCCGCCGGCTTGGCCGTTATGCGGTGCGCGCCCGTCCGTCTCCCGGCCGACAAGCACAAAGAGGGCTGGAGCACGCTTGAACTCATCTTCAGTCCCGTCGCACGGGTGTGAGGGAGCTCAATAAATATAGCCTTCGCGCTCCAGGAATTCCCGGTCGTCTGACCCTCGGTCGCGCGTCCGAACGCGGCGGGGCGCTGCCTTGCGCTGCTTTGGCGCCTTGCTGAAGCGCTTCGGCGGCGTACGATCGGAGGAGGTGGGCCTTTGGAGGCTCGCCGGCATCAGGGCCGTTCCAATGACCGGTGCGGCGACAGCCGCAGTGCCGCCAAGCCCCAACAGGTCGGTTGAAGCGCCGGCCGGAGCACCTTTCTCCGCCTCTTGGATTATTGGCTCAACATAGCGGGCATATGACTGGCGATCCTCCCGCGCCTTCACCGTTGCTGCAAGGGCGACGCCAACTGCGATTGCGGTCAGCCAGCCGCTCCACGCGACCATCTTCAGGTTCGCTGATGGTTTTGGCCCGCCCGCAACGAAGCCGCGCTCGAAGGGCATTTGCCGGATGGGATCCGGCGGAAGAGTCCGCGCCTCGAATTCGCCGCGCTTCCTCGCATCCTTCAGGACGGAAAACGCTTCGTTCACCATTGCCGCCCGGCGGAGGTTCGCTGCGTCGGCGCCGCAGTCGGGATGATATTTCTTCATCAGTGCCTTGTGGGCAGCTTCGATCACCACCCAATCCGCATCCGGAGACACGTTCAGGGTGGCATAAAAGGAGTGCAAGCCAGGCATGGGTCCTAAGGCTGCATTTTACAGATCGTGCGCGCCAGCGCCAGCCTTATCCCGGCTCGCCCCGCGACTCGCTTCGCAGCCGCCACGCGAGAAGCAGCCAACCGGAGATCATCAGCGCTCCCCCGACCGGCGTGATCATGCCGAGCCATCGCGCTCCGCTCAGCGCCATGAGGTAGAGTGTCCCTGAGAACAAAACAGTGCCGGCCGCCAGCAGCAATGCTGCGTTGCCGAGGCGCCGCATTGGTGCGGCCCCGATCGCGAGCAGCCCAAGTGCGTGCCACATCTGGTACTGGACGGCCGTTTCCCACCAGCCGAGCCGCAGCGGATCAAGCATCTCCCGCAGCCCGTGGGCGCCGAACGCGCCCAGCGCCACGCCGAACGTGGCGAGCAATGCCCCCGCCAAAAGGATGCGCGTGCGCACCTGAAGTCCATCATCCATGAAACTGCCTCCAGAAGCACCGTTGCCACGGCCTGGAGGAATGGCAAAGCTTAGCCGGCAGGCCTCGGCGATTCTTGCCCCAAGCGCGGTTGCGCATGCTGGACAGGCTCTGATGATTTCCACCTGCAGACGCGGTCACACGCAACAGGCGTGCCGCCATGAACGAGCCGCTCTCCTCGAATGAGCCGTTGCTGCGCTTCGGGAAAATCAAGTGAACGCCCACATCCCAAAGCCTTGCCCCAGCCACTTGAAAAGCCTGAAGCAAGGATTGGGAAACATGCAGTCAGTGGGGCGTCGTCCACTCGATGCTGGAGCCGGTGAGCTCGTGAACCAGTGCTTCAAGCTTCTGCTTTAGGTCGGCGGCGGAGAAGGGTTTCATCACGACCCTGTCCGCGCCAAGCTCCTTCGCCTTCTTTATGACGGCACCATTTGCCGCTCCGCTCAGCATGATGAACCCGGTCTTCTCCAGACCCGGATCTTGACGGATGGCCTTCAGGAACTGGAGGCCGTGCATGGTAGGCATGTCGTAGTCGGAGATAATGACGTGAGGGTGCTGGGAACGGGCCAGCTCAAACGCTTCTGCGCCGTCCTTCGCTGCGTAGATCTGCGCG
Source organism: Pseudomonadota bacterium (assembly GCA_016781555.1). Taxonomy (GTDB): domain Bacteria; phylum Pseudomonadota; class Alphaproteobacteria; order Sphingomonadales; family Sphingomonadaceae; genus Allosphingosinicella. The sequence goes on from JADDQD010000066.1 coordinate 7,876, forward strand.
AAACCCATTTTCTCCAGGGTCCGACGCGTCAGCTTGCGCATCATTTCGTCGTCATCCACGACCATCACCCTTATGGCCGATGCCGCAACCACCACCTAATTCTCCTTCGCGCGCCAGCCGGTTTGTCGGCAAGCAATGTTGAGCTGGGTCCGAGGGTTCTAAATACGGGGGAGGGACCTTCGATTTGGTTACTTGTCGCCCGGGAATCTGTGCGCTGGCCCGCTTTTGACCCTCCAGAGGCATCGCCGCCACACACAGGCGCGAATCAGGGTGACGGCCAGTTTGAGGCGCCGACCTCCAGAACCACGAGGCCAGACGCGCGACGTCGAGCCTGCAGCCCCCACGGAGCCGCGGCGAATGCCGGATTCCGGAACAGCTGTTCAGAGCTAGCGTTTTGCATTCCGAGGAGGTTTCGGTAGGCCTTCGGACGGACAAACTTTTTTTTCGGAGACGCTAATGCGCCAGACATGGCTGCCCCTTCTCCTCGCGGGCAGCCTGGCTCTTGGAGGCTGCCAATATGCTGGTCTTGCACCGGTTGTGGCCGACCTGGTCAACCAAGCTGCTGGCGAGCGGCGTTACGCGGACGAGGATTTCGGGCGTGCCGCGGCTGAGGCCTGCCGTGGCCGTGCGGCGCGCCATGGCCGCGTCGCCATCACTCGTGTAGAGCAAGACAGTAGCAGGACGATGCGTGTGCGCGGTACCATCGAAGATCCGTATCAAGTGCAGGATCGCGGTTTCGTCTGCGTTTTCCGCAGCGACGGCCGTATCGCCGAGTTTCGGCGCGACCCGAGGACCCAATAGGGGCCCTGATTGGGTGCAACATGCGCCCCTCGCCCACGGCGAACGCTCGAGCAAGCTTCGAAATTGCTAGCAACTTATATGCCGGCTTCTCCACACTCACTTAGCTGAGAAGGGCAGCAACGGTTCAAGTCGGGCGAGTGGCGGGGAAGCCGCAGGCTTGTGGCCGTTTCGCATCAAGAATACGTGGCGGACAATCTCTGCCTGCTGTTCCAGTCCGTAGCGCTCGAAGGGCCATCCCGGCCTCAGTTCGTAGCGGTAGCGGCAGAAGGGATGTCGCATCAACGGCAGGTAGTATTTGCCACGGGTCTGCGCCTGCCAGACATGGGTCATTTCGTGGATAAAGAGGCCCTGGCGCAGCGGACGCTCGCGTGCGAAATCGTCGGACCAGAGCTCGCTCTTGCCGTGGATGTGAATGTTTCCGCAAGGTGCCATGACGATGTTGCGCGGCTGCAACGGCCACCAGGCGCGCCGGACGATGCGGACAGGATTGTAGTCGATCGCCGTCCCGAAGATGGTGACGGCGAGCGCCCGCTCGCCCACCGTCAGCGGCCGCGACTTTGCTGGATCTTCGGCCACCCGGTCAGTGCGCTCCAAAAGTGCCCGGCGCGTGCACTTCCGCCTCGACGGTTACGGCGGGTGCGGGATCGAAGGTGAAGGTGAGAGGGATCGTGCCGCCCGGCTTCACGGACGAATGGATCCCGAACAGCATTGCGTGCTTGCCGCCGGGCTCGAACTCCAGAATCCCCCGTGCGGGAAACACAGTCTCATCCAGTGGAATCATGCGGCTGACACCGCCCTTTGTGCCGCTGTCGTGGAGCTCGATCCGCTGCACGAGCGGGCTCGTCACACCGATCAGGTTGGTGGGTGAAGTATTCGTCTTGAGCGTAAAATAAGCCGCTCCCGGGCGTCCGGCCACGGCGGGCAGGGTGACGGCGGCCCGCTGCACCCTCACCTCCGGCTCTTCGGGTGCGCGATTGCAGGCGGCAAGCGCCGCCAATCCGGTCGCTGTTGCAAGGAGGACACGCATGGCTGCGCCTTAGGCCGCGCGGCTTCTTGTCGCAATGCAAAGCCTCCCTATATCGCTTCCGAAACACTTCGCGTGCCTGGTTGTGGGGGGCGCGGAGCATGAATTCTATTGGGGCATGATGAGGAATCTATGGCAAAAGTAATTGGTATCGACCTCGGCACCACCAACAGCTGCGTTGCCGTAATGGAAGGCGGCAAGCCGAAGGTCATCGAGAATGTGGAGGGCGCGCGGACGACCCCCTCCGTGGTTGCGTTCACCAAGGACGGCGAGCGGCTGATCGGGCAGCCGGCCAAGCGCCAGGCGGTGACCAATCCTGACAATACGATTTTTGCGGTGAAGCGCCTCATCGGCCGCCGTTTCGACGATCCGGTGACCAAGAAAGACACCGAGCTCGTTCCCTACAGCATCACGCGCGGCCCGAATGGCGACGCCTGGGTGAACGCCGGCGGCAAGGATTATTCGCCCTCGCAAATTTCCGCCTTCATTCTTCAGAAAATGAAGGAAACTGCCGAAGCCTATCTGGGCGAGAACGTCACGCAAGCGGTGATCACCGTCCCCGCTTACTTCAACGACGCCCAGCGCCAGGCGACGAAGGATGCCGGCCAGATTGCGGGCCTTGACGTGCTTCGCATCATCAACGAGCCGACTGCTGCTGCACTCGCTTACGGGCTCGAGAAGCAGGACGGCAAGACTATTGCGGTCTACGACCTTGGCGGCGGCACGTTCGATATCTCGGTCCTCGAGATCGGGGACGGCGTGTTCGAAGTGAAGTCAACCAATGGCGACACCTTCCTCGGCGGTGAGGACTTCGATGCCAAGATCGTCGATTATCTCGCCGACGAATTCAAGAAGGCCGAGGGGATTGATCTTAGGAGCGACCGGCTGGCGCTGCAACGCCTCAAGGAAGCCGCCGAAAAGGCCAAGATCGAGCTTTCCTCCGCCCAGACGACCGAGGTGAACCTGCCGTTCATCACGGCCGACCAGACGGGGCCGAAGCACCTTGTGAAACCGATCAGCCGTGCGGACCTCGAGCGTCTCGTTGGCGATCTCATCAAGCGTACGCTCGAGCCCTGCCGCAAGGCGCTGGCCGATGCCGGGATCAAGGCGGACCAGATCGACGAAGTGGTCCTGGTCGGTGGCATGACTCGCATGCCGCGCGTCCGCGAGGTGGTGAAGGATTTCTTCGGCAAGGAGCCGCACACCGGGGTCAATCCGGATGAAGTGGTTGCAATGGGCGCGGCCATTCAGGCCGGCGTTCTCCAGGGCGACGTCAAGGATGTTCTCCTGCTCGACGTCACTCCGCTGTCGCTCGGTATCGAGACCTTGGGCGGCGTCTTCACGCGGATGATCGATCGCAACACCACCATCCCGACCAAGAAGAGCCAGGTCTATTCGACGGCGGAAGACAATCAGAATGCGGTGACCATTCGCGTCTTCCAGGGCGAGCGGGAAATGGCGGCGGACAACAAGATGCTGGGTCAGTTCGATCTTGTTGGCATCCCACCGGCGCCGCGCGGCGTCCCGCAGATCGAAGTGACGTTCGACATCGACGCCAACGGCATCGTCAACGTTTCGGCCCGCGACAAGGGCACCGGCAAGGAGCAGCAGATCCGGATCCAGGCCTCTGGCGGCCTGAGCGATGCCGACATCGACAAGATGGTCCGGGACGCAGAGCAGTTCGCCGAAGACGACAAGAAGCGCCGTGCGGCGGCCGAGGCGAAGAACAACGCCGAAAGCCTCATTCACACCACGGAGCGCCAGCTCGAGGAGCATGGCGACAAAGTCGACGCTTCGCTGAAGGGCGACATCCAGAATGCAATCAACGAAGCGCGTAGCGCGGTTGAGAGCGGCGACACCGACGCAATCAATCAGAAGGCGCAGGCGCTGGCTCAAGTCGCGATGAAGCTCGGCCAGGCCATTTACGAGAAGGAGCAGGCGGCGAACACGACTGGCGGCGCATCCGCCGAAGCTGCCCAGGGCAGCGAAGCCGGCGGCGACGAGGAAGTGGTCGACGCCGAGTTCTCCGAGGTCGACGACGAAAACCGGGGCTAAGGCATGAAAGAGCGGCTCCCGTTCGCGACAGCTTTGTCTGGAGGCGAACGGGAGCCGTACTTTTTTGTGTGCCGGGGACTTTATGCTTGATACCGACTATTATGAGCTTCTCCAGGTCGAGCGGACTGCGGACGAGAAGACGATCAAAACAGCTTATCGGCGCCTCGCCATGGAGTGCCACCCGGACCGCAACCCGGGCTGCAAGGTCTCCGAAGAGAAGTTCAAGGCGATCAGCGAAGCTTATGACTGCCTGAAGGACCCGCAAAAGCGGTCAGCCTATGACCGGTTCGGGCATGCGGCCTTCCGGAACGGCGGCATGGGTGGCGGCGGTGCCCAGGATTTCGGTTCGTTCTCGGATATTTTCGAGAATATCTTCGGCGAGTTCATGAACGGCGCCGCGGGAGATCCACGCGCGAACGTTCTGCGTGGGTCCGACCTGCGCTACGACCTTCAGATTACGCTGGAGGATGCCTTTCACGGCAAGGACGTGGAGCTGCGCATCGACACCAGCGTCTGCTGCGACCCCTGCAGCGGCAGCGGCGCCAAGCCCGGCACGAGCGCCCGTAGCTGCACCTACTGCGCCGGCCGGGGAAAAGTGCGCGCGCAGCAGGGTTTCTTCGTGGTGGAGCGGACCTGCCCGACGTGCCGCGGCGCGGGGGAAGTGATCGCGGAGCCCTGCGACTATTGCCGTGGGGAAGGGCGCAGCGAAAAACAGCGCATGCTCCACGTCCGCGTGCCCGCAGGCGTCGACGAAGGCACCCGTATTCGGCTGTCGGGCGAAGGCGAGGCCGGTGCGCGTGGCGGCCCTCCCGGAGACCTTTATATCTTTGTCCATCTTGCCCGCCACGCGGTGTTCCAGCGTGAAGGCACCACGCTTTTCGCCCGCTGCCCAGTCAGCATCACGACGGCCGCACTTGGCGGAGTCATCGAAGTTCCTGGCCTCGACCGGCAACGGCACGAGATCAAGATTCCGGCCGGGATTCAGTCCGGCAAGCAGCTCCGTCAGCGCGGCGCCGGCATGCCGATCCTGAACGGTCGCGGGCATGGTGACATGGTGATCGAGGTAGAGGTAGAGACGCCGACCAGGCTTTCGGCCCGCCAGAAAGAGCTTCTGGAGGAGTTTCGAAAAACGGAAACCGGTGACGAATGCCCGGCATCGACCGGCTTCTTCACCAAGCTCAAGACCATGTGGGAAGGGTTGGCAGACGGCTGACCAAAGGCCCTTCCATGGAGGGGCCGCACGGCTTACGAGCCCGAGGATCGCCGCTCGCCCCGCCAGGACAGGAAATATTCGAATGCGATCCAAACTTCTCGGCCTCGCGCTACTGCTTTCCGCCGCGCCCGCTGCCGCGCAGCAGGACCTTTCCAAGGTCGAGATCAGGGTTGAGCGGATCGCGCCGGGCGTTGCGGTGCTGTTCGGCGCCGGCGGCAATATCGGGCTGAGCTACGGCGAGGACGGCAACGCCATTGTCGACGATCAATTCGCCCCGCTGACGGACCGGATCCTTGCTGCCATCGCCACGGTCGATCCGGATCCCGTTCGCTTTGTGATCAATACGCATTGGCATTTCGACCACACCGGCGGGAACGAGAATCTGGGAAAGCGCGGCGCCGTGATCGTGGCGCACGACAATGTCCGCGCGCGGATGTCGACGGAGCAGTTCCTCTCGGCCATGAACAGGAGAGTGCCGCCTTCGCCGAAGGAAGCGCTGCCCGTCGTGACGTTCGCCGATGGCGTGTCGCTCCACCTCAACGGGGACAGGGTCCACGTGGTGCACGTCGCCGACGCGCACACCGACGGCGACTCGCTCGTCCACTGGCAAGGAGCGAACGTGCTTCACATGGGAGACACCTTCTTCCACCGCGTATCCTTTCCGTTCGTTGATCTGAGCTCGGGAGGCTCGATCGACGGCGTCATCGCTGCCGCCAACCGGGGGCTTGAATTGGCGAATGCGTCGACGCGGATCATCCCAGGTCACGGCCCAGTGGCCACCCGCCAGAATCTTGTCGCGTACCGAGACATGCTGGTCGATATTCGCGGCAAGGTTGCCGCCGGGATCAAAGCCAACCGAACGCTCGCGCAAATCCGGGCGACGGCGCCGGCGGCGCGGTACGGAATGCCCAGCGGCTTCATCAAACCCGACCAGTTCGTCGAAGCGGTCTACAACAGCCTCAGGAACCCGCCCAAACAAGCGCCACAGGCGCAAGGCGGCAAGCCGCACCGGCACTGAATCTCGCCGGCAGACACTCCGGTCCAGCGTTCAGCTGGTGCAAAGGCGATTGAACGGACGCGCGGTCACCTTCCGAACACACGCTCGAAAATCGTATCGACATGCTTCAGGTGGTAGCCAAGGTCGAAGCTTTCCTCGAGCTTGTCCTGCGGCAGCAAAGCGGAGACTTCGGGATCGGCTTTCAGAAGCTCGAGCAGCGAAAGCTGTCCGTCGGATTCCCAAACGCGCATGGCGTTGCGCTGGACTAGCCGATAGGCATCCTCGCGGCTGGCGCCTGCCTGCGTCAGTGCCAGCAGCACGCGTTGCGAATGGACGAGGCCGCCCATCCGATCCAAATTCTTCTGCATGCGTTCGGGGTAGACGACGAGCTTGTCCATCACGCCCGCGAGCCGCGCGAGTGCGAAGTCGAGCGTCACCGTCGCATCGGGGCCGATATAGCGCTCCACGGACGAATGGCTGATGTCCCGCTCGTGCCAGAGCGCCACATTCTCCAGCGCCGGCGTCACATACGCGCGGACCATGCGCGCGAGCCCGGTCAAATTCTCGGTCAGCACCGGATTGCGTTTGTGCGGCATCGCCGAGGACCCCTTTTGCCCAGGCGCGAAATATTCCTCCGCTTCCAGCACTTCGGTGCGCTGCAGGTGGCGGATCTCGACCGCCAGTCGCTCGATCGATGAGGCGATAACGCCAAGCGTGGCAAAGAACATCGCGTGCCGATCACGCGGGATCACCTGCGTCGAGACGGGTTCGACCTTCAGGCCCAATTTCTGCGCCACATAGGCTTCGACCCGCGGATCGACATTGGCGAAGGTGCCAACAGCCCCGGAAATCGCACAGGTTGCGATCTCCTCCCGTGCCGTCACCAGTCGCGCGCGCCCGCGCTCGAACTCTGCATAGGCAAATGCAAGCTTCAGCCCGAATGTTACCGGCTCGGCGTGAATGCCGTGGCTCCGGCCGATCGTCGGCGTCATCTTATGTTCTTCGGCACGGCGTTTCAGCACCTCGAGCAGCCGGTCCAGATCGTCGATCAAGAGATCGGAGGCGCGGGCGAGCTGCACCGACAGGCAGGTGTCGAGCACATCCGAGCTCGTCATGCCCTGATGGAGGAAGCGAGCTTCCGGGCCGACATGTTCGGCAACGTTCGTCAGGAACGCGATCACGTCGTGCTTCACCTCGGCTTCAATTGCGTCGATCCGCTCGACCTCGAAAGCACCCCGCGCCCAAACGGCCTCAGCGGCTTCCTTGGGAACGGTCCCCAGTTCCGCCATTGCGTCGAGGGCGTGCGCTTCGATCTCGAACCAGATGCGGAAACGGGTCTCCGCATCCCAGATGCTGCTCATCTGGGGGCGCGAGTAACGGGGGATCATCGGCAGGTCCTGTCTCTGTTGGGGAGGAGCGCGGGTAGCAAAGACGTGGCGGCGCTTCAATTGGACGGAGCGGAGGAACGGGCGGCCCGCCTGAGGAGTTGTCGTTGCGGGCTCACGGGGCTGAAGTTGGCGTCTTACTTAGTTGATTTGCCAGTTGATTTGACTGCCGAACCCTTGACCAGGAGATCTTCGATGATGAAACCAATCCTTCTTGCCAGCGCTATGCTGCTGGCAGGCCCTGCCTTGGCGCAGGTCAACGCCAATACCGGCGCGGCTGCTCAGCCGGGCACCGGCGCGACCACGACGCAAGGTCATGCCGGTCACAGCACGGGTACCGCCCAGCACGGAACCCAGCACGGCACCCCCGCCACGACAGGCAGCGCGGCCAAAGCCGGAAGCACCGACACGATCGGCGGCACCGAGGGAACGACGAACAGCCATGCCATCTCAAGCAGCACCGATGGGGTTCCCGACACACAGAGCGCCACCGGCACGCAGGGCACGGCGACGAGCACCCACGGCACCACCCAGCATCACGGGACCGGCGCCATGAACCACCAGGGGACCGGCACGATGAGCGGTGAAACGCAAACCAGTGGCACCATGACCGGGCAGACCGGAACGGGCGGCGCGATGACGGGCACCAGCGACACTGAAAGCACGACTGCAACTGCCACGGCTGGCGCGTGGACGGGCGCTCCGGCCGGCAGCGGCGCAGCGATGAGCAACGGCTTCACCGGCATGGGCGGCCCCAGCGGCAATCTCATGGACGTTGCGGGCGAAGTGCTGGGCGATGCCAGCCGCGTCGAGCGCGTTCTGCGTGGTGGCGATCAGGGCATGAAAGCATCGGATCTCCTCAATGCTGCCATGCTCACGCTCATCCAGAGCGGCGCCGGCACGCCGCGCTAAGAACCGCGGATCGATGACGAAAGGGCGGCCTCGGCCGCCCTTTTTGTTTTGCATCGCGCCGATGGCCGCCAAGATCCCGTGAGGCGGCTCTGAGAATATAAGAACTCGGGACGACCTGCAGCCGTGCCTTGAGCAAGGGGTTAGGCAGCAAGTCCTAAATCAATCCCAATGCACGCATGCTGCTGTGCCCGCGTGCACCGACGATGACATGGTCGTGAACGGCGATGCCGAGATGCCGGCCAGCTTCGATGATCTCGCGCGTCAGCCTGATATCCTGCTGGCTCGGCTGCGGGTCTCCACTTGGATGATTGTGGACGAGGATGATCGCGGTCGCCTGATATTCCAGCGCCCGCCGGACCACCTCGCGAACATAGACCGCCGCCTCATCGACCGACCCTTCAGACATCTGCTCGTTGCGGATGAGGACGTTCTTGGAATTGAGATAAAGAACCCGCACCCGCTCGATCGGGTTGTGCGCCATGTCGGCGCGAAGATAATCGAGCAGCGCCTGCCAGGAACTGAGCACGGGCTGACCCTTGGTCTTTTCCTCGAGCAGTCGCAGCGCCGCTGCTTGGGCGATCTTGAGCGCTGCTGCTGCGCCTTCGGAAATGCCACCGATCCGCGCAATCGCTTCGGCGTCCGCCGACAGCAGCGCGCCAAAGCCGCCGAAATCTTTGATCAGCTTTTTCGCGAGCGGCTTTGTATCCCGCCTCGGAAGCGCCAAAGCCAGCAGATATTCGACAAGCTCGTGGTCCAGCAAAGCGTCGGGCCCACCCTCGAACAATCGCTGGCGCAGCCGAGCGCGGTGACCGCTTCCGTCGGAATTCAGCTCGGCCATTCCGGATGGATTAAGCTTCAAGCTGCCCATAGGCAACAAGGCCGCCGAAGAAGGTGACGGAGGCGGAACGTTAGTGGCTTGGTGAGGGTTTGGATCCAATGTTCTGCCTCGATGCTCGTGCAGCGGCTTTCCGGTTTGTTTAAACGCACATGAGCGAGGGCGGCGAAGAGCGTGTTGTGAGGCGGCGGATGTCGAATCGCCGCATCCTCGCTGCATCGCTCATTCTCGTCGTCGTTATCGCCGTGCTCACGATCTGGCTCGCGCGGATCAGCATCGCCACTAGGTTCATCGAGCGCGAGTTCGAGCGCCGCGGTGTCGAGGCAAGCTACACGGTGACGCGCGTCGGATTTCGAACGCAGCGCATTGAAAATCTGGTGATCGGTGACCCACAGCATCCAGACCTGACTGCCCGCTCGGTCGAGGTGGACGTTGCCTTGGGCTGGCGTCAGGTCCGCGCGAGCCTCATCACCGCCCGGGGCGTGCGCTTGTTCGGACGTCTCGAAAACGGCAAGCTCCGCCTTGGCGAGCTCGACAAGCTGATGCCTCCGCCGACCGGAAGGCCGTTTCGTCTGCCTAATCAACGCATGGACCTGGCCGATGCTTCGATACGCCTCCAAACTCCGGCGGGCGTGATCGGCGCCAGCATCGAAGGGAAGGGCAATCTCGCCTTCAGCTTCGAAGGCAAAATCGCCGCTGCCTCGCGGCAGCTCGTCTTCGGCGATGATTGCCGCTTGGATGCGCCCGTTCTGTTTGCAGAGGTGAAAACGGAAGAAGAGCGCCCCAGCTTTCGCGGCCCGCTGAAAGCCGCACGCTTTGCCTGTGAAGGCGTTGAGCTCGTTCAGCCGGTTTTCACGTTGGATTCGACGCTTTCGCCCGGCTTCGATGCGGGCCGCGGCACGTCCGGCGTCGCGGTTGCAGAGCTTGAAAGCGGCGGCAATGTGCTGCGCAGCCTTGAGGGGCGGATCTCCTTTGACGGCGGAGCCAAGGACTTGCGCGGCCGAATGGATTTGGCAGCGCGCAGCGCGATCGTTGGCGGGTACCGTACTGGCGCGGCCAGGATCAGCGGACGCTACGCCATTGCGCCGCCGGCCGGCAACGCTTCGGTCTTCGCCGACCTGTCAGCCGCTGGCATAAGCGGCGGGGAAGGCCATTTGCGCCCGATACTGGAGGGATTGGCGGCTGCGGATGGCACGCCCGTCAAACCGGTTGCCGATGCTGTTGCTGCCGCACTTCTTCGAGCGGAGGAGGCATTTGATGCGCGCGCGTCCATTCGTCTGGTAAGCCGTCCTGGCGGGGGCGCAGTCCGGATCGAGCGGCTCCGCGCCCTCAGCCG
>JADDQD010000094.1 GCA_016781555.1 Pseudomonadota bacterium
CAGCTTCCGGATGCCCTCGTATTCGAGTGGCGCACCGCAGCCAGGCAACAAAAACGGCAGTGCCGCTTTCATAGCACCCGTCTAGGGCAGCTTTGCGCGAAGACGCAATGCGGCGCGTCGCGTTCGCAACATTCGCGGAACGAGCTGTAGCAAAAACATCACAGTCCTTGAGCCGCAAGCGGCCTTTCACGAGCGGATGAGGCACCTTGATTGCTTCGCCGTACCGGAGGCGAGATTGCCTGGCCCAGCGGCGCCAACTAAGCTGCGGTCATGTCGGTGATGAAGCGCGCGCAGGAACTCGCCCGCAGCGGGAAGCAGCGGGAGGCTGTCGAGGCCGTCGAGCAAGCCGCCTCCGCGGGCGATCCCGACGCGCTTCTGGCGCTGGCGAATTGGAGGCTGTTTGGTCTCTACGGCCCGCGCGATCTCGCCGCCGTGCACGAGCTGCTCGAAAAGGGAAGTCAAGCCGGGAGCATAGAGGCGGCCCGTATGTGGGCTAATTTGATCGGCAATGGCACCGGCTGCCCCAGCGATCCCGATCGGGCGCAACAGGTGCTTCGGGGCCTTGCCCCGCACGATCCGCAATCCGAGCGGCAGCTGCGTGTACTCGGCGAGATGAAGCCCGAGACGGGCTCAGAAACAGCCGAGGTGCTGAACGAGGCGCCGCCCGTGCGGATATTCCGCGGCTTTCTGCTCCCGTCCGAATGCCGCTACTTGCGTACGGCCGCTGAGCCGGCGTTACGGCCCTCTTCGGTCATTGATCCTCGCACCGGCAGGCAGGTGCCTCATCCTGTCCGCAACTCCGCGGGGATGAATTTCGGCCCTGCGGATGAGGATCTCGTGATCCACGCGATCAATCGGCGGATTGCAGCGGCAACGGGAACGGACGTTGCCTCGGGGGAACCCCTCCATATTCTGAGATACTCGCCCGGGCAGCAGTACAAGCCCCACGTAGACGCCCTTCCCGGTGCGGACAATCAGCGCGAATCGACCATGCTTCTCTACCTGAACTCTGAATATGCGGGGGGTGAAACCGTTTTCACCGAGCTTGGAATCACCGTCCGCGGGAATGAGGGCGACGCGCTTCTTTTCCGTAACACCACCCTCGATGGACGAGGCGATGATCGTACCCGCCATGCCGGATTACCGGTGCTTGCGGGAGTTAAATGGCTTGCGTCGCGGTGGATACGCCAGCGCCCCTACAGCCCTTGGGTATGAAGGATCCGGCGGCGATCAGCGGTCGCGGAACCAACCGGTAATCGCGAAGCGTGCCACCGGCGCGAATGGGGGCACGTAAGTCACGTTGTGCTTTTGAGGCACTAGGAAGAGGTTCAGGGCGTTAAAGCGCGGCTTGAAGCCGGCAATGACATCACCGTCCTCGTCGTAGAACATCAGATACCCGCCCCAGTCCGGCCTCCATTCCTCCGCGCAGAAATTCATCACGTAAGCGACGCGCCGGCCTTCGGCCACTTGGCTGTCGTCGTGAACAGCCAGAAACTGATTTGGCGCATAGAGGGTCGCTTGGGCGTCTGCCTTGATCAACTCAGCAATGCCTGTGACGTCTCGGGCGAGATCGAGAAACGGCTGGTCGTTTATATGTTCGAGCAGCAAGTCCTGGGGGCTGCCCTCCGCCCATTTCTCCAGATAGGCATCAAGCATGGGATAGCGGGCATATAGGAAGGCGTAGTCCCGCCCCCGCATGGCGCCGGTCACCTTGGTTCCAATCGCCACTTTCTCCGCGGACGCGAGCTTTCCAAGCTGCTCCGGACTCACGCCGTGCGGCCCATCCTCACCCGCTTGCCAGGCGAGCCCCCAATGCGTCTGACGCGAGAGAACGTCGTGGACGGTCCGCGCAGGCTGCGGGCTGAGCAGGTTTTTTATCTGGAGGCGCCCATCGGCGGCGAACTGACGGCGGAGCATAGCCCGATCTAGCCCGGGGTTGAGCTCGAAGATGGGAGCGGGCCCGTTCACGCTTCTTGCTTTGCGATTTTGACGTTTGTGCCTGATGATCCCGTCCGCCGGTCATGGCTTCTGCAGCGATTGCGCCCGCTGACAGTCATGTGGGTCACTCCAAAAGACAAACTGCTCACCACGGAAATTCAGATCAGCTGCGGTTCGCTGCTGGGAGTGGATAGGCCGTCAGGTTCACCGCGATCGAAATGCGCCGCCCTTTTCCGTTGTACGGGCGCACGGCATGGTTGAGCCAAGATGGGAATATCACAAATCTGCCGGTCGCCGGCCGCATTCTATTCTCGTCGTGGTCCGGAGGCTGACCTGGTCTGCGAAAACGCAAATCCGGTGCGTTCATCCTTATCATCGGCATCCTGGGATCGAAAAATACGAGTTCGCCGCCGAGATTCGGATCGGCCGAACCTCCATAACCATCGTCGACGTAGTAAACCGCCGACCAGAAACATCCGGGATGCGAGTGCTGGCCGTTGGACGCACCCGGAGGCGACACATTGGCCCACATTTCGGGCAGCCACTTGTAGCGCGGTTGGTCCTTCGCCTTGATGTCGACGGTGAAGCGATCGGCGGTCGCAATCATCTTCTCGCAGAGGGCGAAAGCCGCCTCGCCACCCCATTCGAGCATGCGAGTGTCTGAATGCCAACCGCCGACGTTGGAGATGGTGATACCTTCGTCCTGGCTCATCCGCTTGGTGATGACGGCCTTCAGGGCGGCGTTCATCTCCTCTGCATCGTGCAGCTGGTCGACGATGACCGGGGTATCGAAGAGGCTCGCTGCTTGAGCAGTAGCGCGTGCTTGCTTGGCTCCGAAAGTCACCTTGGTTGCTGCCATGCCAGGCGGATAGCAGAAACTTTTCGCTGCAAAAAGATCCGCCCTCGCCCCCGATCCGAACTGCCGCACGCCGTCGCTGAAATGCCGGTGGCTCGTGCGAGGCGCGCCCATTGACCGCCAGGAGAGGCCAGCATACCTCTCCAGCCGTGAATGCCAGGATCCCCCGCGCGAGCAAGCAGCACGACATCGGAACGTCGGAAGCGGCCGCAGAAGGCTACGCGTTGAACCCGCGGCTTGACGAGGAGAAGCTTGCCGGCGAGTTCCTGCTGAACAAGCGAGTCCACATTCCGAACTTTCTGACCCCGGCTGGAGCCGAGCGGCTTCTCGCACACTTGCGACATCGCCAGGATTGGCGCCTCGTCATCAACGAGGGCGAAAAACTGTTCGAACTGGACCGCTCCGCGCAAGCGGCACTAAGTACGGATCAGAAGACGCAGCTCGACACGGCCATCTACCAGCGCGCCCGCCACGGCTTCCAATTCCGATACGAAACGATCCGGGTTCCGGATCTGGAGGCCGACAGAGCCAATGAAGCCACTCCACTCGCGGAGTTTGCACGATTTCTCTCGTCCGAGCGATCCTTGCGATTCCTGCAGGCCGTGACCGGACGTTCGGATATCCGGTTCGCAGATGCTCAGGCAACAGCCTATGGCCCTCACCACTTCCTCACCGCGCATGACGACGCGGTAGAAGGTAAGAACCGGATCGCAGCCTACGTCTTCAATCTCACCGCTGACTGGCGTGCCGATTGGGGAGGCCTGCTGATGTTCCACGGCCGCGATGGTCATGTCGACCAGGCATTCACGCCCCGGTTCAATGCACTCAACATATTCGAGGTGCCACAGCCTCACAGTGTCAGCTACGTCGCGCCGTTCGTCCCTTATCGGCGCTATGCGGTCACGGGATGGCTCCGCAGTTCAGCGGGTTAACCTAATGGACGGATTGGCAGCCGCCTTTGGCTGCACTAGCCTTGCACTGCGGCAGAGGCGGAAGGGTTTCAGATGAACTGGATTGTGCTGATAGTGCTGGCGCTAAGTGCGGGGAGCGCTTCCGCTACGGCGGCCCTCGCGCAGGCGACGAAGGCACCGCCGTCTGACGCGCTAAAAAATCTGACAAACTGCCGCGACATCGCGAATGGGCGGGAGCGCCTGACTTGCTATGATCGGGAAGTCGCCAACCTTGCTGCCGCGCAATCACGCAAGGACGTGGTCATCGTCGATCGGCAGCAGCTCAACCGAACCAGAAAGACCTTGTTCGGACTGGCTCTTCCCGACTTAGGATTATTCGGCAGCGACACCCCGGGCGAAGAGGGCGTGTCACGCATCTCCAGCACAATCAAAGCCGCCAACCAGACCCCATACGGAAAATGGATATTGCGGCTCGAAGACGGCGCTTCTTGGGTCCAGATGGATAGTCGAGACTTGCCGATCTCGCCAAAGCCCGGACACCCTATCGAAATCCGGAAGGCGGCTCTCGGCTCTTACCTTGCCAACATCAAGGGTCAGGTGGCTATTCGCGTTCAGCGCCTCCGATGAAGTGTTTTCTAGTCAGTTGGAATCACCTGACGCCTCGGAAAGACGGCGCTCAAAGGTGAAGTAGACCCGTCCCCGGTTCAGCATGAACGGGAACGGGTCTAATTCCGCATTGCCCCCGCAAGGGGCTGCGGGTCGATGCGCGCATCCTGCCACTTCATGCTCCAGTGGAGATGCGGCCCCGTCGCTCGGCCAGTCGCTCCAACGCTGCCGATCAGCTGCCCTTGCTTCACGGCCTGGCCTTCCCTGACATTGCTGTGCTGAAGGTGGAGAAAGGCGCTGTTCAGCCCCATGCCGTGGTCGATGATCACGAGGTTGCCCTCCAGGCTGAACCTCGGCGGTGGTGACAGCACAACCACACCGTCGGCGGGCGCCACCACGGCCGCGCCCGCACCGGCAGCGACGTCTACGCCCGAATGAAAAGCCGCAGCCTCGCCGCGATAAACGCGCTGTGAGCCGAACCGGCCGCTGATACGACCCACCGTGGGCCAGACGAAGCGCTGCTGCCAGCCCTGGCTCTGCGTCGCCGCAGCCCGCGCGGAAGCAATCCGCGCAAGCTCCCCTTCGCGAATTCGGCGATAGACCTCGGTGGACAGCCCCTGCCGCCGCGCCAGGCCGATATGCTCGACCTGCCACACTCTCGGCGCAATGCGCAGATCCTCGCTGACCACGCGCCCGTCCCGAAGCTCGGCAGCGAGATTGGCCCGGGGGCGCTGATCGCGATGAAGCCGAGAACGAAGCGGCGATCGGTCCCAAGCGAGACCGGCTTACCATCCAAGCTCAACCGCGCGGTTCCCGCCGGAGCAGTGCCGATCATAAGCCCGCCCTGTTCCATCCTCCCCTCGAACGAGAAGCGGCCCGGCGCTTCCAGCGGCGCTGCTGCACTTGGCTTCGTCACGGTTGGCGCGGGTGCGCTCCGGGGAGGAGCAGGAGCAGAGTCCGGCTGGCTCGCCGCCGTGCATCCGGTGACCAGCGCCACGGCAGCGGCGAGCGCCGCTACGTCCATCCTCATGTCCGGCGCTTCTCGGCCTCCAGCGACGCTTCGGCAGACGAATAGGGCTCCTGCCGCTCGACGCTCCAGTATTTGAGGTCCTCGATCGGGATTCGCTGCCCCGTGATGGCGCATATCACGTGGTCGCCGGGGCTCAGCACGCGAAAGGTCCCCGCCATGTAGTGCAGCCGTGCCGGGCGGCCCTTGTTCGACATCAGCATGGCAACGATTCCTTCAAAGCAGCTTCGGTTGCTCGGCCTTGGGCGCATAAGCCGCGCGCCGCGGCCGCTCAACAGGTTCGCCGACATTGGCGTCGAGCTTGCCATCCGCGAAAACGAGCCGGAGCCGAGCCGCGCCTCGTGCGGCCTCGGCCGAAATCAGCGTCCGGCCATCGCGATCTTCGACCCGCGCATAGCCTTTTTCCAGTGGCTTGTCGGGGTGTGCCTGAGCGGCGATGCGCCAGAGGCTGTCGAGCATGCGGCGCCCTTCATCGATGCGCCGGGTTACCAGCGCAGGATCGAGCCGCACGGCCTGAAGCCGCTCTCGTCCGCGCCGCAGCCCCGACTGCAGGACCGAGGGCCTGAGGGCTCCCGCCGCGTCGCTGAGTTCTGCGCGGGCAAGGCTGAGCTGCTGCCCAAGCGCGCGCGGCAAGCGTTCGGAAAGATCATCAAGCCGCTGCCGTTGCGGGGCAAGCAGTGCCTCGGGCGCGGGCAGGCGGCGGCCGCTGTTCGCAAGCTGCTCGCCGCCGCGCTCGATCGCCCGCGCAGCGCACCGGGAGGAGCGAAGCCCCATTTCGCGCACCAGGGCGAGGAGCTCCGATCGGACGGGCACTGCCATCTCGGCGGCCGCAGTGGGTGTCGGTGCGCGAACATCGGCCGCGAAGTCGCACAAAGACGTATCGGTCTCGTGGCCGACCGCGGAGATGATGGGAATGGAACAGGCAGCAACGGCACGCACCACCTCTTCCTCGTTGAAGGCCCAAAGATCCTCGATCGATCCGCCGCCCCGGGCAACAATGACAAGGTCGGGCCGTGGCACCGATCCGGATGCGGCCATCCCGTCAAATCCCCGCACGGCGGCCGCGATCTGTGCCGCCGCTCCCTCGCCCTGTACTGCCACCGGCCAAAGGATCACGCGGCTGGGACAGCGGTCCGCGAGCCGGTGGAGAATGTCACGGATCACGGCGCCAGTGGGGGAAGTCACGACGCCGATCACGTGCGGGAGGAACGGAAGCCGCTTCTTGCGCCCGTCGTCGAACAGGCCCTCGGCCGCCAGCGCGCGCCGGCGCTTGTCGAGGAGAGCCATCAGCGCGCCCTGGCCGGCAAGCTCCAGCCGCTCGACGACGATCTGATATTTGGATCGGCCGGGATAAGTCGTGATCTTGCCGGTGGCCACGACCTCGATGCCGTCCTCTGGACGGAACCGCAGCATGGCAGCGCACCCCTTCCAGATCACCGCATCGATGCAGGCGCGCTCGTCCTTCAGCGTGAAGTAGCAGTGGCCGGACGCGTGGCGCTTGAAGCCCGATATCTCGCCGCGGAGGCGCACCAGCGCGAATGCGTCCTCGACCGTTCGCTTAAGGGCGGAGGAGAGCTCCGAGACCGAGAGCGCCGGCGCGTTGTTCCCCGGCGTTGCGATTGCTAACAGCCCGTCTTCTGTTGGAGGGAAAGCGTTCATGAATGTCCTGCTGATTGGCTCGGGCGGGCGCGAACATGCGCTGGCGTGGAAGCTCGCGCAATCGCCAAAGCTCGGTAAGCTGTTCGCCGCGCCCGGAAATCCCGGTATTGCCGAACATGCCCGGCTTGTCGACATCGATCCGGCCGATCATCGCGCCACCGTCGACTTCTGTCTCAAGAATTCGGTCGAGCTTGTCGTCATCGGACCGGAGGCACCGCTCGTCGATGGGTTGGCCGACAATCTGCGCACCATGGGCTTTGCTGTGTTTGGACCGAACAGGATCCCGGCGCAGCTCGAAGGATCCAAGGGTTTTACCAAGGATCTTTGCGCCCGCCACCGCATACCGACCGCGCGTTATGCTCGCGCGTCGGACAGGCTCGCTGCCGAAGCGGCGCTCGAGGAGTTTGGTTTGCCAGTGGTCATCAAGGCCGACGGACTCGCTGCGGGCAAGGGCGTGATCATCGCCCAAACCGCCGATGAGGCGCAGATGGCGCTCAGCACGATGTTCGACGGCGGTTTTGGGCGCGCCGGATCGGCGCTGGTCATCGAGGAGTTCCTCACCGGTGAGGAGGCGAGTTTTTTCGCGATAACCGACGGACAGACCATCGTTCCATTCGGCTCGGCACAGGATCACAAACGCGTCGGCGACGGCGACACGGGCCCGAATACGGGCGGTATGGGCGCATACAGCCCGGCAAGCATCCTCACGCCGGAACTCGAGCGCCGCGCGCTCGACGAGATCGTGGAACCGACCGTTCGCGCGCTCGCCAAATCGGGAACGCCTTATTCCGGCGTGCTTTACGCGGGCCTGATGCTGACCGAGGACGGCCCGAAGCTGATCGAATATAACGCGCGCTTCGGGGACCCTGAATGCCAGGTGCTGATGATGCGGCTCGAATCCGATATCCTCGAGCTCATGCTGGCCACGGCACGGGGAAAGCTTGCCGAAGTGCCTCCCCCTCGTTTTTCCGCCGGCGCAGCGCTCACCGTGGTCATGGCTGCCAAAGGTTACCCCGACGCTCCAGAAAAGGGGGGGAGCATCCAAGGCTTGGAAGGCGCCGCCGCCAGCGGTGCCAAGCTGTTCCACGCGGGGACGGCTCTGGCAGACGGGACCATCATCGCGAATGGCGGGCGCGTTCTTGCCGTCACGGCAACAGGGCCCAACGTTGCGGAGGCCCAACGTGCAGCCTACCGGGCCGTTGCAGCCGTCGATTTTCCTTCGGGTTTTTATCGGCGCGACATAGGTTGGCGTGAAACCGCTCGGGCGCTATAGTGCGCTTCGCTCTTGCGGGCCGCGACGCGGCTATGGAATAGCGGCCTCTTCCTCTCCAGCCAGAGACACATAAAGATGTCGCCTGCGGTAAAATTTCTGATCGGGCTCGCGGCCGTTCTGCTGATGGGGTGGATTTATCATGGGCCGGTCGGAAACGGCGAAGCGCTGATTGCACGACTGGAGGCACAAGCGCGATCGGAAGTCGCCAAGAGCGAGGTCACCGGAATCGAGGTGCGCCTCGGCCGGGAGCCGCTGAACCGCACAGCGACTTTGTCCGGCCAGGCCGACGATTTCCAGCGAGAGGGCATGGGTCAGTTTCCCGGCCTGAATGATCGAGTCGGCGCAGTTGAGGGCATTGCCGCGGTGCAATGGGCGAATCCGCCGCGGCCCGGGCGGGGAGGGAACCGCTGATGCCGCTGTTGCTTGAGACATTGATACCGCTTGCCATCGCGTATCTGGTGGGCGTTGGCATCGCCTGGCTCTTCTTCGGCCGTCCGAAGAAGGACAGCTACCTCTAGTTCTGATTTCAAGGATTTTCATCTGCGATGATGACCGTAATCGAGGCCAATATCATCCCGATCATCATAGCCGTGGTGATCGGCTTCGTCGCCGGCTGGTGGATGTTCCGTTACGTGCGGGCCGGCAGGAACAAGGTGTCGTTCAAAAAGACCGAGCGCGTCGACGGCACTCCGGCCGCGCCGCCCGCGCCGCCCGTGCGCCCCTATATGCGCAACCGGCCGATCAGAGACGGCATCGACACAGTGGAGGGCCGCGGTGTTGCCGATGAAGGGGCCGCCGCCGTGGCTGACGTCGCCGGCGAAGTGCTTGGCATCAGAGCACACAGCGAACTTGCAGGCCGGGTTGAAGGCGTGCCGGACGACCTTCAGATGCTGAAGGGCGTGGGCCCCAAGCTCGCGCAGAAGCTCAATGAAAACGGGATCATTCGTTTTGAGCAGATCGCCCGTCTCAGCCCCAACGAAGTTACCATCCTCGATGCCAAACTCGGTGCGTTCAAGGGGCGGCTCGAGCGGGATCGCGTGGTGGAGCAAGCCGCCTACCTGGCGCGCGGGGACCGCGACGGCTTTGAAGCCCGGTTCGGCAAGCTCGGGAACGCCTGAGGGTTCGGGAACCGGGTCGACGTCCACCAGCCGTCATGCTGAACTTGTTTCAGCATCCATCTACGAGCTCCGAAGTGGGGGGAGACGTGGCCGGCCCTGCCGGTCAGCGCATCGCTATGGTGGCGATCAGTTTGTCGATCTTGCGTCCATCCATGTCGACGATCTCGAAATCCCAATCGCCGTGGCTGAAGCGCTCGCCCGTTTCAGGAAGATGCTTCAGCACCGACAGCGCGAACCCAGCCACCGTTGAATAATCTCTGTCCTCGGGCAGAGTGATCCCCAATTGATCGGTCAGCGCATCCGCCGATAGCGAACCGGACACGAGCCAGCTGCCGTCCTCCCGCTCCACGAAGGGCGGGTCAGTGTCGGCGTTGGAGGCGAAGGATCCGGCGAGCGCCGACAGCAGATCGGCGGGGGTGATGAGACCGTCGAAATGCCCATATTCGTCATGAACGAACGCCATCGGCACTTCTGCGACGCGGAGCACCGCAAGCGCATCCATCGCATCCATCTGATCCGGCACGACCGGCGCCTGGCGCATCAGGCTTCTCAAGTCGAGCGGCTTGCCATCGACGAACGCTTTCACGATGTCGCGGGACTGAACCACCCCCACAAGATTGTCCACGGACCCCTCGGCCACGGGGAGCCGGCTGTGCGGCGTTTCCCGCAATTTCTGCCGGATCGAGTCGACGTCGGCATTCACGTCGATCCAGTCGACGTCCGTGCGCGGCGTCATCACCTCGCGTGTTGGTCGGTCAGCTAGCCGGACCACACCGGAAATGATCGCGCGCTCGCTTTCCTCGAGAACTCCGGCATGGTGCGCCTCGGCGACGATTATGTGAAGCTCCTCGGCGGTGACTCGATTCTGCATGTCGCGCTGCAACCGCATCAGCCGGAAGATGAGCGCGCTGGTGCGGTCGAGCAGCCACACAACCGGCGCCGTCGCACGCGCCAGCCAAAGCATCGGCAGCGCAATTACCGCCGCAATCCGCTCCGGAGCTCTAAGCGCAATCTGCTTCGGAACCAGTTCGCCCACCACCAGCGAGGCGTAGGTCGTCAGCACGATCACCAGCGTAAATCCGAGCGGTTGCGCCGTTTCCGGCGAGAGGCCCAGCCGCATCAAGCGCTGCGCCACCGGCCCGCCTAGGCTCGCTCCCGAATAAGCGCCGGCCAAAATGCCGATAAGAGTGATTCCGATCTGGACGGTCGAAAGGAAGCGGCCCGGATTTGCCGCGAGGTCGAGTGCGGTCTGAGCGCCCGCGCGTCCTGTGTTCACCATCGCCTTGAGGCGCGCTTCACGAGACGAGACGATCGCAAGCTCCGACAAGGCAAAGACGCCGTTCAGCGCAATAAGGAATGCGATCACGGCCACATCGAACCAGGGAAACGGCATCAGGGGGGCTGAGGGGGGCATGATTTGCGACCTTGTTTAGCCGCGTTCCTTTCAGGCCTACAACAAGTTCCTCAGGTCAGGTTCAACGCCGCTGTGGAACAAGGCGTCTGGAATGGCGGTTAACCGCCGGTTCGATTTACCCACCAGGGAAAGGAATGCGTATGTTTGCGTCCAAGCCTATCACCGGAGCCGCCATGGCTGCGGCCCTTCTCGCGACCACCGCCTGCGTAACGAATCCCGAAACAGGCGAACGCGAATTTCAAGGCCGCACCGCAATCGGCGCCGTGGCCGGTGCCGTGGCCGGTTATCTGGCGGGGGACCTCGTCGGCGGGCGGCGCGACCGGACCGAAAGGATCGTGGGCGCCGGGATCGGTACAATAGCCGGCGCGGCGGTTGGCCAGTATATGGACAGACAGGAGCGCGAGCTTCGCCGCCAGACTGCAGGTACCGGCGTCGTCGTCGAACGTGAGGGCGACGAGCTTCTGCTCAGGATGCCCGCCGGCATCACCTTCGCGTTCAACCGCTTTGACATCCAGCCGCAGTTCCGGCCCACGCTCGACCAGGTCGCACAGACGCTGTCGGCTTATCCGCAGACGCTGCTCGACATTTACGGACACACCGACAATGTCGGCAGCGACGCGTACAATCAAACGCTGTCCGAAAACCGCGCGCGTAGCGTCGCCGATTATCTGGCGGCCCGCGGCGTTCAGGGGGCGCGAATGGCCACCCAAGGATACGGCGAGACGCAGCCGATCGCGGACAATGCCACCGAGGCGGGACGCGCGCAGAACCGCCGCGTCGAAATCCGCATCGTTCCGGCGACGGGTGCCGGCGGCTGATCGATGCCAACCTAATGAATGGGGCGCCGGGGAAACCTGGCGCCCTTGTTCGTGGCGGACAGGACTGGATGCGCGATGTCGGAAGCCGGCCCAAAGTGGGATCGCGACCGGATCAAGGCGAGCCTCGGCGTGGTCGCCCTCCATGCAGTGCTTGGCTACGCCCTCATCACCGGTCTCGCATTCGATGTGGGACGGACCCTCAGCGAGGGTTTGAGAATTTTCGACGTGCAGCAGATCCTGCCTCCGCCGCTCGAGGAACAGCCCGCACCCAAGGCCGCAGGTACCCAGGAGGAAGGCGCTGCTGCGCCCCCCAACCTTAAGTCCGAAGCCACTCCGGTTGTAGCACCGCCCCCCAAGATCCGGCTTGAAGTGCCGCCACCCCTGGTCTCGGCGCCGCTCCCGACACCGCGGCCGGGGAACGATCCCACCGCGGGCGCCTCCACCGTGAAGGCGCCAGGCACGGGGAGCGGCGGCGAGGGCTCCGGCACGGGGAGCGGCGGTTCGGGCACGGGTCCTGGCGGTGGAGGCGGCGGCACCCGCGCCCAACTTGAGCGGGGGAAGCTCCTCAACGAGGACTATCCCCGCCGTGCAATCAGAGCAGGAGCCGAGGGGACCGTGTCCGTGCGCTTCACGGTAGGGACGGATGGCCGCGTCGGCGGCTGCCGCGTGACGAGATCGAGCGGCAATGCCGATCTCGACTCAACGACCTGCCGCCTCATTGAAAAGCGCTTCCGTTATAAGCCGGCAACAGACGCAGACGGAAAGCCGGTGCCTGAACTCGTAACAAAGACATACGACTGGCTGCTGCCGCTCAAGCGCTTGTAAGGCTGAGCGGCTGCGGCGGCTGAGACTTCAAAAACTCCGGCGCTCCTTGAAAAAGATGCGCAGCATCGCCGCCGCGGGCCCTTCGCCGATGCCTGGGTAGATTTCCGGCGCGTGGTGGCACGTGGGCTGGGCGAACAGCCGGGGTCCGTGGAGCACGGCGCCGCCCTTGGGGTCCGGCGCCGCGAAATAAAGCCGCTTTATGCGGGCGAGCGCGATGGCCCCGGCGCACATGGCACAGGGCTCGAGCGTCACCCAGAGATCGTAGCCGTCGAGGCGGGACGTGCCGAGCGCCCGGCCTGCGGCGCGGAGCGCCATCATCTCGGCGTGGGCGGTCGGGTCGTTTTCTGTCCGCATCGCATTTGGCGCAGCCGCAATCACTTCGCCGCGTCGTGCGATAACTGCGCCAACGGGAACTTCGCCCGCCTGCGCAGCGGCCTCGGCTTGCTCAAGCGCCACGCGCATGGGTTCGGGTAAAGGGAACGGCATCGTCCCGCCCATTAGTCGCCGAGCCGCGCGCAGGCTATGCCGTCCCGCTCGCCCTTCGGTTGAGCAGAACATACAAGCTGAAGGCGATGCCTGGGACAAAGCCGAAGCAGGTCAGCCCGAATGATATCCAGAAATTCCGAGTGACGCCTTCCGTTAAAAACAGTCCAAGCGGAGGCAGAAACAGGGCCGCAACCAGCGCGCTGGGAGGAACCGAGCCCGGCATTGTTCGCGCCCCCTACTGGCCGTTCTGCGCGGCGTTCTGTCCCGCCTCTCCGGCGCCGTCCCTGATGCCGATCACTGGCACCTTGATGGTGGATTGCTCGATCCCGATCGCGGGCGCGCCGACATTGGTTTCGGTTGTCCCGACAACCACCTTCTTCGTGTCGACATCGATCCTTGGAACTTGGCCGGGCGTGGCACTGACATTAACTTCAGGTGCTTTGAACCCGCCTTGGCTCGTCAGAGTGATGAAGCCCGTCATCACGGCGATTATCAAGACGACCACTACGATGATGAGTATGGCCAGGATGAAGCGTCGCATAACGGTGTCTCCACGGCGGCACTTGCGCCTCACGTGTCAACGCGGCTTCTCCGGAACGGTTGCACAGCCGCAACGAACCATCGCAGCAGTTGACGAATGCCGCTTCACGGACTAATTGCGCCGACTTTCCGGGACATGCGTGCCCCAAATCCAGGACGAGATACGATGTCGCGCATTTGCGAACTGACCGGCAAGGGCCGGCTGGTGGGACACAATGTTTCCCACGCGAACAACAAGACCAAGCGGACCTTCTTGCCGAACCTGCAAAACGTGACTCTACTGTCGGACGCACTCGGCCGTGGCGTCAAGTTGCGTGTTTCCATGAACGGCCTGCGCTCGGTCGAGCATGTCGGCGGCTTGGACAATTGGCTGGCGAAGACCTCGGACGAGAAGCTGAGCCTCAAGGCACGCCGGCTCAAGCGTGAGATTGCCAAGGCGCAGCCTGCCGTCGAGACCTGAGCAGCCGCCTCGCGGCGAGCCTTACGCTTACTGGACCAACGCGAATTTCAGCAGTAGCGTTCGCTGCAGCGGGTTGAAATTGTCATCGGACGCGATCCACACGATCGTGCGCCCACCTTCGCGCGTAACGCTCAGCGCCTCCATGTTGTCCACGGTCAGCGGCGGACGGAGAAGGGCGATCTCCACCCCAGTCAGAGTTGCGCCGGGTGTCTTGGATAGCGGCGGCGCCAATGTAAGCTTGGCGGAAACTCCCTCCGTCAGCGCGAAGCGGCGGTTGAGGAAGAGCATTCGTCCGTCCGGAAGCAAGGCCGCGTCGGTGATGCGATAGCCTTTGGGCGGCAGATAGGTGATCGTCCTCCCCTCGCTTTGCGGTTCCGAAGGGTCGCGGTTGAACAGCACAGCTTCGGTGCCGCCACTGATTTGCCTGCCTTCCGAGAAGACAAGGAAGCGCCCATCCGGCAGGCGCACCATCGCTTCGCTCCCCGCATTGCTGGGCCACTTCTTCATGGCGACCGGCGCCGCCGACGCGAGTCCGCGCCAGGTCGGGATCTAGTACCGCCACACTTCGTTCGCACCCTCGAACGCGACCCAAGCGCGGTCTTTGCGAACAACCAGGGATTCCGAATCCCTGTTTCTTTTCTCCGATGTAGAACCGGGGCCAGCGCTGAGCGCGAACATCGACGCTGCTTCGCTCCCGAGCGAAAATCGAATCACCAAGCCTGCATCGCTGAGGGCGGTGACATCCTTGTCCTCAACGTGCATCGCCGAGATACCGCCGAAGCGGGCGTCGTTGCTGCGGATCGACCAACCATCGAGATAGAGCAGGCGCCCGACGCGCCGTAACGAACCATCGTCGTCGTCGAGGGCGACGCGGGTGAAAGCTAGCAAGGTGCGCGCTGGCGGCTCAGCTTCGTTGAACAGCGCGAGCGGCGCGAAGGTCGTCAGCAGCGGAAAAGCCGCGATTGCGATCAGGATGCGCATGCGGCGCCGTCTAACCTGTCTCGCTGTTAATCCACAGAGGCTTTTTGATGAACATTGGCTGACGGGTGCATTCAGCCTCGGCTCAAGCGAATCACGCCATATGGGATCCAACGACGAGCCGCGTGGCGTGTTGCTTCGAAAAGAGCACCCCTCCCCGGCCCCGCCGCAACATCGACGAAGAGGAGCTAGTTATGTTTAAGAAGATCACCCTGGGTGCCGCTGCTGCCGCTGCCGCTGTTGCGACCCTTCCTGCCGCTGCTCAGGCGCACGACAATGGCTATTATGGCCGCTCCGCTTCCGAGCGCAGCTTCAACAACGGTCGGCGCTGCTCCGGCACCACCGGCACGATTCTCGGCGCCGCTGCCGGCGCGCTGCTCGGCCGCGCGATCGACAGCCGCGGCAGCCGTGTCACCGGAACTGTTGCTGGCGGCGCCGGCGGGGCCATTCTCGGCCGGAAGCTCGGCCGCAGCTCCTGCCGCCGCAGCTACTAAGCCGGTCTGAACCAATCCGTCTAGTCGCTTAACGAGGGCGGGGCCCGGCGCTGTACCAGCGCCGGGCCCCACTTATTTCTCCACTATTCCTTCCGGGCAAAATCTAGGGCTGGTCGAAAAGTGCGGCGAGCTGCTCGACCATCGTGCCGCCAAGCTGTTCGGCGTCCATGATGGTGACGGCCCGGCTGTAGTAACGAGTCACGTCGTGACCGATCCCGATGGCGATGAGCTCTACCGGGGAGCGATCTTCGATCCAGCCGATCACCTGCCGCAAGTGGCGCTCCAAATAGGTCCCGCTGTTTACCGAAAGCGTCGAATCATCGACGGGTGCCCCGTCGGAAATGACCATCAGAACGCGTCGCTCCTCGGCGCGGGCGATGAGACGATTGTGCGCCCACAATAAAGCTTCGCCGTCGATATTCTCTTTGAGGAGGCCTTCGCGCATCATCAGTCCGAGGTTGCGCCGCGCCCGCCGCCAGGGCTCGTCCGCTTTCTTGTAGATGATGTGCCTCAGGTCGTTGAGGCGGCCCGGATTTGGAGGGCGGCCCTCGCTCAACCACTTTTCGCGCGATTGCCCACCCTTCCAGGCGCGCGTCGTGAAGCCGAGAATCTCGGTTTTCACTCCGCAACGCTCCAGCGTCCGGGCGAGGATGTCCGCCGAAATCGCAGCGATCGATATCGGCCGGCCACGCATTGAGCCCGAATTGTCAATGAGCAGCGTCACAACGGTGTCGCGAAATTCGGTGTCACGCTCGATCTTGTAAGACAGCGACTGCGCGGGATTCACCACGACACGGGCGAGCCGCGCTGCATCGAGGAGCCCCTCCTCCTGGTCGAACTCCCAGCTTCGGCTTTGCTGAGCCATAAGCCGCCGCTGCAGGCGGTTGGCGAGCTTCGTCACCGCACTCTGGAGATGCACCAGCTGCTGGTCCAGATAGCTGCGCAGCCGACCGAGCTCTTCGGGATCGCAGAGCTCGGTCGCCTCGACCATCTCATCGAACCGGGTCGTGAAAACCTTGTAATCGAATTGCGGGGGCAGATCGGAAAGCGGCCGGTTCGGGCGGACCGGAAGCATCCCCTGCTCGCCCTCCTCTCCCAGGCCGTCCTCGCCCTCCGCCATCTCCTCTTCGGAAAACTGAGTGTCGGCCTCGTCCTGTCCGCTCTCGCCCTGCTCGACGCGGATCTCGGCTTCGCCCTCGCCCCCGCCATCCTCCTCCTTGTCGTCTTCGCCTTCCTCAGCCTCGCTCTCATTCTCCCCTTCCGCTTCGTCGCCCTGTTCCGGATCCTGGTCGGGGTCGAGATCTGCTTCAACGAGATCGAGATCCTGGAGCACCTTGGTCGCCAGCGCCGCAAACGCTGCCTGGTCATCGAGCGCGAGCCCCAGCGCATCGAGGTCGGCGCCGGCTTTTTCCTCGATCCACTCGGAAATCAGCTTCAACCCCTGGCGCGCCGCCTCGGGAGGGGCCTGGCCGGTGAGCCGCTCTCGGACGATCAGCCCGAGCGCGGTCGAGAGCGGCACTTCGGCGCGGTTTCGCGCCCGGGTGATCGGATCTGTCCGCATCCGCATCTCGGTGACGCTGTTCAGATTGGCTTTGATGCCTGCCATCGTCCGCGCGCCAAGCGCCTCGACGCGTTCCTGCTCCGCGGCGTTGAAAACGGCCCGTGCAAGCTCGTCGGCGGGTGAGCTGCGAGCATGGAGCCCCGTGTCGTGGTGGCGCAGCCTAAGCGCAGCCGCATCGGCGTAGCCGCGGGCCTCGGCAACGTCCCGCTGCGCGAGCGTCCGCCCCGGCATCGGCGCCTTGATGGTTTTACCCTGAACGCCAGGCGATTCTGCCGTGAAGGAAAGCTCCACTTCAGGCTCGGCGGCGATCGCCCGCGACGCGCCCGTCAGGACCTGGCGAAAGGCCTCGAGCGGATTATCGTCCGGCGGCATTTCCCAGCCTCGTCACGCCGCCCTTGCCGCCACGCTTTCCGGCAAGTCCTTCCCGAAGACGCGCTGATAATATTCGGCGATAAGCGGCCGCTCCGCTTCGTCGCACTTGTTCAGGAACGTCACTCGGAAGGCGAAGCCCACGTCGCCGAAGATGAGCGCATTTTGCGCCCAGCTGATCACCGAACGTGGGCTCATCACGGTTGAAATGTCCCCGTTCATGAAGCCTTGCCGGGTCAATTGCGCGACCTTGATCATCCGCTCGACTTCCTGGCGCCCGCCCTCGTGGTCATATTCGCCGGACTTGGCGAGCACGATCCGCGCCTCCGTTTCGGCAGGCAGGTAGTTCAGCGTCACCACGATGTTCCAGCGGTCCATCTGGCCTTGGTTGATCTGCTGCGTGCCGTGGTAGAGCCCCGTCGTGTCGCCAAGCCCGACCGTATTGGTGGTCGCAAACAAGCGGAACCAGGGGTTGGGACGGATCACCCGGTTCTGGTCGAGCAACGTGAGCTTGCCTTCCGTTTCAAGCACGCGCTGGATGACGAACATCACGTCCGGCCGGCCTGCATCATATTCGTCGAACACGAGCGCCGTCGGGGTTTGGAGCGCCCAGGGCAGAAGGCCCTCCCGAAACTCGGTAACCTGCTGCCCTTCGCGAAGCACGATGGCATCACGCCCGATAAGATCGATCCGGCTGATATGTGCGTCCAGATTGATCCGGATCAGCGGCCAGTTGAGCCGTGCCGCCACCTGTTCGATATGGGTGGACTTGCCCGTTCCGTGATAGCCTTGCACCATCACCCGCCGGTTCTTGCCGAACCCGGCGCAGACCGCGAGCGTCGTGTCCGGATCGAAAACGTAAGCGGGATCGAGATCCGGCACGCGCTCGTCCGCCTCGCTGAACGCCGGCACTTCCATGTCGCTGTCGATACCGAACAGGTCGCGGACCTTTACGACCTTGTCCGGCGCATCGAGAACGGTGGCGGTACGGCTGTCGGGTTTCACATTGGCTAAATCGGCCATTTCAAACTCTCAAAAGGGTCAGGCGCAGAAAGCGAGCCACGTAATTATTGTGTGGTCCCCCCTGCAAAAGCGGGACGCGACTTGAGCTGCGTATAAGCCTCGATCACGGCCTGCAACGCTTTCTCATGACCGCGTTCGCCGCCATTGTGGTCCGGGTGAT
>JADDQD010000238.1:0-1621 GCA_016781555.1 Pseudomonadota bacterium
AAAAAGCAGAATGTATCGACTTCATGAAGAAACGACGTTCAGAGGTCGGGGATATCGTCAACAACAACCTTAACAGCTTCCCTAAGCTTCCCAAGGTGACGCCATGAGCGCTTCTTATTGGATTGCCAAATACATTGATGACCCATTCAGGAATGAGCCCCGCAATGTCGGAGTCATCGTATCTCTGAATGGCGCGGTTGCCGCTCGCTTCGTGGGCGAGCGCGATGATGGCACCTTCGATGCTCGGAAGCTTGGTAAGCTGTTCAGCCATCCGGCAGCTTATGCCCAGTGGCGCGAGTTTTGGCGCACGAAAATTCGCGCCCGAGATATTGACGCTATCGTGAAAGCCGTCACGCCGAACTATTATGTCCAGATTGGGGGCGAGGTCACTGATACAGGCTCAGACGACCATCAGGATGTTTGCCAGTTTCTCTACAATCTCGTTATTGGGGAGGGAGTTGTTCAGGCATTTGACTGGGCTGACGCGGAAGACACAGAACTCGACCTTGCCTCTGAAATCGCCAACTTGTTCGTTCAATCAGAGCTTCTGGATAGTGAAAACCTTCTCACTCCCCATCCAGTTCGGAAGGGCGAGCGTGTCTTCGGGCGACATGTAATGCATACCCCTTCGTTTTCGCAGCGAAACGGTCGCCTGTACGTTATTGAGCACATAGATATGAGTTCTCGACGGCAGAACAAAGTCAAGGAACGCGCAGGTTGGATGGCCTACATGTTCGCAGATATCAAAGGATATGAAAGGGACGCGCAAGCATACTCAATCGTTCGTCCAGAGCGTGAGAGCGGTAGTGAGCAAATAGCGTATGCGCGGGCGGTTCTTCATGGCGAATCCACCCTCGTGAATTGGGCAGACGAAAACGAACGTAATTCGTTCTTGCACGAGCGAAGCCGAGTCGCCCGCAGCATGAATAACTAGGGGGATTTCAGTCGGTCGCGGCGCTGACCGCCGCTTCTTGAACTTGCGTAACGCTTTTGCTCTTCGTCTAACTGCTCCCTTGTTACCTTGAGCAATCCTTGGGCGAGCGATTTGAACTTGCCCATAGGGCTCGTTTTACCGTCTCGAGTAACGTCGCTTTCCTCGTCCTTGCCGTCTTGATCTTCAAGCTGCGGTTGTTTTTGGCTCATTGCCGATTAGCTCGCTGTAGGTGAGGCGATGCCCAGTCACCCACGATAGCACACTCTCGAACCGACCATAATCATTGTCCTTGCGGGCGTTGAAGCGGAACACTTGCTCATCAAGGTAGCGGAACAGGTGAAAGGGCTCGACACTCACGTAAGTGCCTTTGAGGCCCCGCTTGAGTAGGCTCCAGAAATTTTCAAGGCCGTTGGTGTGCACCTGCCCGCGCACGTACTCGACGGCGTGGTCAACTACCTCGTGCTGGTAGTCGTCGCTCAGGCCACGATAGCCACCCGCCGTATCCGTGTAGAGCCGTGAGCCCTTCGCTACTACGGCGCGGACTTCCTCGTGCATGGCGGCCTTGCGGGTGTTGGCGATGACTCGTGCACGAACCTTGCTGCCGCCCTTCGTCGCGCTGCGCTCAAGGATACCCATAACGATTGTCTTGCCAGCGCCGCCCGTGCCTTTGATTTTCTTCTCGCGACG
>JADDQD010000238.1:1729-6856 GCA_016781555.1 Pseudomonadota bacterium
GAGCATGAACCACGCACTCTTTTGCGTGACGCCGATGGCCCGGTGAAGCTCGTAGGACGACACGCCGTTCTTGCAGTTGGCGATCATCCAAGTGGCGACGAACCACTTGTCGAGACTGAGCGGGCTATCCTCGAAGATCGTGCCGACCTTGGCCGAGAACTGACGCTTGGGATGGACCTCTTTGCACTCCCAAACGCGGCGGGTCTTGATGAAGCGAACGTCGGTCCGCCCACAGGTCGGGCAGCACACGCCGCTCGGCCAACGAAGGCTCACCATCGTGTTCAACGTCACATCCGGGTCGGAAAAGTGCCGGATTGCTTCGACAAGGGTTTGGGGTTCCGTGCTCATGATGGAACCCTAACCATTGACGGCTACTGAGTCAAGTATGTTATTGCCCAAAGAAGAGGTATTTGACCAAGGCCGCGGCCACGAGCACGAGGACGATCAGGAAGAGGAGCCAGATCAGGCCCATCCCCCACATCATCCCTCCCATATTGCCGTCCATCATCCCGTTCATCATGGCCCTTGCTCCTTAGAGCTGCACGCCCCCAATTGTCCTCATCCGCCCTCGCGGAACCCCGGGAAGAGGGACATCCCGCCATCGATGAATAGGGTGGTGCCGACGGCATAATCTGAGGCATCGGAGGCAAGCCATACCGCTGCTTCGGCAACATCGTCGGGCTCTCCCACCCGGCCATAGGGGATCAGCTTCAGGAGCTTCTGCTCCGCCTCCGGTGTCTCCCAGGCCTGTCGATTGATTTTGGTCTTGATCGCGCCGGGGGCGATGCCGTTCACCCGGATAGCCTTATCCGCTACCTCCTGCGCCAGGCTCTTCATCATGAGCATGGTGCCACCTTTCGAGGCCGCATAGTTGACGTGCCCCGCCCAGGGGATCAGCTCGTGGCGGAGCTGATAAAGATGACCTTCCCTGCAGCTCGGGAGACGCTTGGATCAGTGCCTTGCTCCAGGAAGCGTCGAACTGCCTCGCGCGCGGTCAGGAACTGGCCGGTCAGGTTGACATCGAGGACCGCTCTCCAGTCTTCGATCGTCATCTCAGCGAAAGGTGCATCCTTTTGGATGCCCGCGTTCGGGACCACGATATCGATGCGTCCGAAGGCTTCTAGGAACTCAGACATCATGGTCTGAACGTCGCCCTCCCTGGACACGTCGGCCTTTACAGGAAGGGCCTCTCCCCCTTCACGGCGGATCTCCTGTGCCATCTCCTCAGCCGGACCAGGATCGGAGCGATAGTTGATGCCGACGGAGGCGCCAACCTGGGCAAACCGGCGGGCAATGGCAGCGCCAATCCCTGAAGTCGCGCCCGTGACGAGGGCCTTTTGGCCCTGCAGGGGATGAGATGGATCGAACGGCATAGCTTTGACCTTCCCGGCACTCACGCCAGCATGTGAAAGACATTCGAGGCGGCGGTCGGAAACGCGGACATGAACCGGTCCATGTCGCGGACGTTTAGCCTGAGCCGAATAGCGAACGCGAAGAGGTTGATCGTGTTCTCGGCGTCAGGACCAAGGATGTGCGCCCCGAGGATCCGATCCGTGCCTTCTTCGACCAGCACCTTGTAGGCGGCGGTGTCCTCCTGGACATGGCGAACCGCTTGCCAATCCGTCATGTCCCGGTGGTTCGTGCGGAAGCGGAGGCCCTGATCGCGCGCCTCCTCTTCAGTGAGCCCGACGGAGGTAATGGTCGGGGTCGTGAATGCGACACTTGGCACGCCTGTGTAGTCCGGCTCGCGCTGAGGACCACCAGGATTCAGCAGGTTAGCGGCCACGATCTCCGCATCGTGGGATGCCACAGGGGTGAGCGCCGGCCCTCTTGCCGCTACATCGCCTGCGGCGAAGACCGCTGGGTTCGAGGTGCTCTGGAAATAGCGGTTGAGCCGCAGCCGGCGGCCGTCACGTTCGACCTGACCGGCAGGAAGATCTAGGTCATCGAGAGCAGGCACACGTCCAGCCGCATGAATCGCCACCGCCGCCTTAAAGCTGAGGGCTTCGCCGCCGCTCGTGCGTGCCTGCACCACGACCCTGCCGCTTGGGGTCCGCTCGACGGCGACCACCTCGGTGTTGACGCGAATGTCGATCCCGATGCGACGGGACTTGTCGACAAGGCGTTGCACGAGATCGCGATCAAACAGCCCTAGGCAGCGATCCTCGCGCTCCAGGATGATTGCCTTTGCGCCGAGCCGGGTCGCTGTGTGCGCGAACTCGAAAGCGATGTAGCCGCCGCCCACCAGGATCAACGTGTCCGGCATCTCATCGAGTTCAAAGAACTCATCGCTTGCCATCAGGTGCTCGGCGCCCGGAAATCGCAGCCGCATCGGCTCCGCACCTGTTGCAATCAGGATGTGGCGAGCGTCTAGACGGTGATCGCCAACGGCGACGGCATTGGAGCTGACGAACCGTGCGCGTCCGTGGAAGGCATCGATACCCTCCTCACGAAAGACTGCCTCGCGCTTGGCTGGGACCGGATCGGTGAAGCTCCGTTTGAACGCCACCATCTCGCTCCAGTCGAGCGACAACCCCTCTGTGCCGTGCAGCCCCGCTGTGCTGAGCCGCCGAGCGAGGTCATAGGCGTGGGAGACCGACCACAAAGCCTTCTTAGGGTCACAGCCTCTGAGCGCACAGGTGCCCCCAAAGGGGAAATGGTCCATGACCGCCACACGCCATCCGGCACGCCGGGTGGCGAGCGCCACCTTCTTGGCTGCCGTGCCGGTGCCAATGGCGACGAGGTCATAGGCTTGCTGCGGCACGGGCTACTCCTCGGGTTGGCCGGAAAACGACTGGGATTGGCACTACTTCGCCTCTCAGAGCATGTAGCCGACATCAGACGCGCCAGTCGGGTAGGCAAACATAGTGGTCTTTAGGGCCTCGGCCGTGAGCCCCTGCCGGATCGCCAGGCCGAAGATGTTGATCACCTCGTCGACATGCGGGCCGACCAGGTGAGCACCCAGCACACGATCCGTTTCCTCCTCGACCAGCACCTTGAACCCGTAGATTGTCTCGGCGACGCGCCGGGCCGTGTACCAATCCGAGGTCTTCTGGCTCTGCATGCGGAACTTAAGGACCTTCTCCCGTGCCTCCTGCTCACCCATTCCAACGGAAGCAATCGGTGGGATGGTGAAGGCTACACTCGGGACTCCCCGGTAATCCGGCCGGTGCTGATTGCCCTCAAGGAGGTTGCGCACCGCGACCTTGGCATCGTGGCTCGACACCGGCGTGAGCGGCGGCCCCATGGCTGCTGCATCCCCCGCAGCGTAGACAGCCGGGTTCGAGACGCTCTGCAGGAACTCGTTGAGTTTGAGGTGCCCGCGCTCGTCCCGCTCGATACCGGCAGCATCAAGGTCGAGCGGCTCAAGATCTGGGATCCGACCAGCGGCATGGACTACGAGATCAGCCTCGACCGTCGTTTCACTGCCGTCCTTCGATCGGGCATGAACGATGAAGCTCTGATTTGTCTTCTCGACGGCGTTCACGGAATGCCCAGTGCGCACGTCGATCCCGACTGCTTGGAAGCTCTCCATGAGCCAATCGACGAGGTCCCCATCGAAGTTGGTCAGCATGCGCTTACCGCGCTGCAGGATCGTGACCTTCGCCCCAGCCCGGGCTGCAATGTGCGAGAACTCCGCCGCGATGTACCCGCCTCCGACCAGAACAATGCGCTGCGGCAGCTCCTCTAGTTCCAGGAATTCCTCGTTCGTGACGAGGTGCTCCGCACCGGGGAACGGGAGCGGCATGGGCCGAGCTCCAGCGGCAATCAGGACGTGCCGGGCCTCAAAGGATCCCTCGCCATCCATCTCGACCGAGTTGCGTCCTGTGAACCGAGCGTGTCCGTGGTAGGCGTCGATGCCCTTACTAGCGTAATTCTTCTCCTGCTTGGCCGGGACTGGGCCTGTGAAGGTGCGCTTGAATGCCATAAGATCGCGCCAAGCGATCCGAGCCTCGGGTGCGACCACGCCTCGTGTGCTCATGCGGCGGATGTCGTCTATCACCTGGGCGCCAGTGATCAGCATCTTCTTGGGGTCGCATCCGCGCAGGGCGCAGGTGCCGCCGAAAGGTCGAAAGTCGATGACCGCCACCTTCCAGCCGGCAGCGGCGGCGCGGTTGCTCGCAACCATCGCGGCCGTCCCACTGCCGATGACAATCAAATCGTAGCTCCTGGTCATAGATCTCTCCGGGTCTTGCGCGGCGGCTTCATCTCGGCTTGATGGGCTCACTTCCAGAAATCTGGCAGTTCGGACGCACTTGAGGCGGGGGCCGCCTGCTTTCGGTGATGATCGAGGGTCTTTAGCCCGCCGGTCACTTCAGCGGCGCGCTCTACGCGCTCGGCATAGATCCGGGCGAGAGCTGCTGTTCCGCCCTCGGCATGGACAGCCAGATTGATAGCGCTGCCAATCAGGGCGAGATGCGTGAACCCCTGCGGGAAGTTGCCGAGAAACGCACCCGTCGCCGGATCGATCTCCTCAGCGTAAAGCCCCACATCATTCGTCATGCCGAGCAGGCGCTCGAACAGGGCACGGGCCTCCTCGCCGCGATCCACAAATAAAAGCGCATCAACCAGCCAGAAACTGCAGATGAGGAACGCGCCTTCTCCGCCGTAAAGTCCATCGGGTGTGCGATAGCGCCAGACGAAATCGCCCTCTTGAAAAGGGCGGAGTAATTTTGGAGCAGTGGGCGGAGGAAATCTGGAGCACTGCGGCGGTCGCTCGCTGAAGGCATGCCGCAGGAAAAACCTCGGCCACACCTGAGCTTGTGCTTGATCTGACTGGGCTTGAGATCTGCCCTCAGGACCTCTGATCCGCGGCGGCCGGGTGCTCCAAAATTACTCCGCCCTCTACACCCTCTCGAAGCTCCCGCTCGACCGCCTCAACTGTGCGCACGAACAGTGCCTGATCAAAGGGGAGCCCGAGGCCGGGTGTCAGCAGCAGTGCCGCATCCGTTTCGTGCAGCCCGAAAGCCTGCACCAGGTGCCCACCATCAGGATCGACGCCACGCTCCCGGATGGTCTGCAAGATGGCCTCGCGTGCCTTAGCCCAGGCAGGATTGTCACCACACAACCGGATTGCTCGATCGAGCGCCACCCACGACATGACCTTACTGTGGACGTGATGGCGAG
>JADDQD010000035.1 GCA_016781555.1 Pseudomonadota bacterium
GACCCTTTCCAGACGTTCGCGCTGAGTTTCTGCTAACGACCCAGTGAGAACGTGCGAAGCTGCGAGATAACGCTGATCGGCCTTAGGCCAAACCATCAGCTGGTCTTAGCATCGCCGGCGCGCCGGAATGGGATCCACCGATGGGGTACCAGACGGAAGGGGTTGGTACCGGCTCTTAAGCCGCTACGTTGGCCGACATGAGGTTGGAAGTGATCGACGAGAGCAAGCGGGCAGCGATCCTGCGCCTGACTACAGCAGAGCGGGAATGCCTCAAGCGCTGTCTGAGCCATCAGACTGCTAAGCAAATGGCCCTCGATCTTGGTATCTCTCCTCACGCCGTGGAGAAGCGGTTGAAGATGGCGCGCGCCAAGTTGGGCCTGTCCTCATCCCTTGAAGCTGCGAAGCTTGTGGAGTTGTTAGAGCGGTCCGGTCGGCTGGGACCCCACTCGTCGGACCTTCCTCCGGGTGATGCTAGGCCCGATGAAGATGGCTCAGTGGCCGCCCCACGAAACGAGACCGAGTGGATTACGCGGCACCGAGTTTATGTGGTCTCAGGAGCAATGCTGATGAGCGTTTTTGCCGCAGTAGCCCTGATAATTGGGGTTCAGTCATCTGGCGCCGTCGAGGGGCAGACAAACCCATCGGCAAGGGTCACGTCTGCACCGCCCGCCGCACCCAGCTCCGTGCCGACTGCCGGCACCGAGGCTGCCTTGCGGAGCCTTGTCGCCGGGCTGGCGAGCGGCTCGCCCGACTACGACAAGCTCTCTCCGCAGTTCGCCGAAGTCGTCCGCCGGGACCTGCCCATGACACATGCCATGTTCAGAGGGATGGGCGAGCTGAAGTCGGTGACTTTCCGCGGGCGCGGCGCGAGGGGCGACGACGCCTATAACCTGGTATTCGCCAACGGCGAGCTGATAATGTCGGCCGCGCTCGACGCCGAGGGCAGGATGGCCGGCGGCATTCTCCAACCAGGGGGTCCCGCCGGGCGCTGACTGCGGGGGCCAGCTGCCTTACCGGAAAAAGGAATGTCCACTTCTGTAATGGGCCATGGTGTCGAGTCGCCCGGGTTGTCCTGCCGCTGGTTACTTGCTTCTGTCCGTGGTCAGCCTGGAGCTGCCACATCATACGGTCAGAGGAAGCGGTGAGCCTATCTTTCCAGCGTCGTCTTGCAGAGCAGCGACTGCGGACATTGCGGCTTCACCATCTTCACCGTCCCAGCGGTGGGACTACGGGTCGGCTTGGCTGCCGGCCCGATCTGTTAAGCTCTCCTCCTATGCGATAGCGGTGGCTTGGTTGGTCCAGCGGAAGCTGGTGCCGTCGACCCACATGCGGTGGAGGATGACGCCCAGCTTGCGGGCCAGCGCCACACGCGCCTTCTTTGACCCGCGCCGCTTGGCCACGGCCATCGCCCAGCTCTTGAGCGGCGACATGCGCACCGTGCGGGTTAGCATCACGCTGGCCGCTTCGTAGAGCGCGGTTCGCACCATCCGGTCGCCGACCTTGCTGATGGAGCCCGTGACGTCGATCTCGCCAGACTGGTACTTGCGAGGAGTCAGCCCGAAGTGAGGCCCGACATCGCGCGATCGCCGGAAGCGCCCGGGATCATCCACTCCGCTCCTGAAGGTGATGGCGACGACGGCACCAACGCCAGGGACGCTCATCAGCTGCGGCACACGGGGTCAGCACGCACGAGGGCAAGCAGCGCCCGGTGGAGCTTTGCGAACTCGGCCTGCAGTGCGGAGCGGGCCGCAACCATCGAGCCGACCACCGTCTCGAGCATGGCCTGGCCTTCAACGAGGTCACGGATCCTCGCCTCGAAGCGGCCGCGGCTGATTGTGCCGACCTTCAAGCCAAAGCCGCGCAGCACCCCGCGGATGCCGCTCTCGATGTCGAGCAGCTTGCCCTGGATGAGCTTGCGGGCAGTGAGCAGCGAACGCACCTCCTGCGCGCTTGCCGACTTTGCGTGCACCGGCCGATACCAGCCAAGGCGCAGCAGCTGCGCAATGCCGCGCGCGTCGCGCCGGTCGGTCTTCACCGTCATTGCCGACAGCGCCGCCTTCACATGACGGGTCTCGAGCAGCACCGTCTCAAAACCGCCAGCCGCCAAGCCGCCGTGGATCCACTGCGACAGCGGACCCGCTTCAAGTCCTACCCGGGCAATCTCCAGATCCTGCGCGAACAAGAAGCGGATCAGCGCTTCAGGGTCGCTCGTCACCTTCGCCTCGCGCACCACCTGACCTTGCGCATCGACCACGCACACACTGGTCAGTTCCAACGACACATCTAATCCGGCATAATGCTCCACGGCTGTCCTCCATCAGCTTGCGGGGCTCCGAGGCACCACACCTGAAACCCCGTTCCATCATGACCGGGGGACAGCCACTCCTCCAACCAGGAGGCGCGGCCCATTACCGTATCTTTCCCACCCATTGCGGACATTGGCGCTGAAAGTCTGAAAACGGGGCTCGGGTGGTGAGCTGCAGATCTCCGGCCTACAATGCGGGGGAGCGGGCGATCACCGCTGCAGCTTGGCTGCATCTAGCGTGGCTGAAGGTCCCATAAGCCATCGCCCTGAGCAGCCACTCCATCGGTCCCATCGAGAAGTGTCTGAGCCAGATCATGCTGAAGGCTGTCGTGATCAGGCAGATAACTACTGTCACCATCAACAGGCTGACGGCTCCGAAAGCGCCCAAATAGCCAAATGCATAGAACAGAAGCGATGTGAGAGCGGAGTGGAGTGTATAATTAGTCAGCGCCATCCGGCCCAATGCGCGGAACGGCACCTTCCACGCGCTCATGCTGCCCCGGACCGCCAACACGATCAGCGCGACATAAGCCAGCGTGAGCGCGAGACGCGCCTTCTGATACCAGGCTGATCGAAGGATCGACATCAATGGGTTCAGGCGGTGAATGTCCAGCTCGAACGCAGTCCTCGCCTGCCATGCGAAGTCCACTCCTCTCAGCATCAGACCGAGCCCGCCGGCGATGATCAGCATGAGCCAGTAGGTTCGCGAGGATCGCTCGCCAGTGAGGATGCCGGACCGGAACAGGGCCATGCCCACCAGCATGAACGAGAGGCTCTCGGCCACTGCAATCCAGCTGTAGATCTCAAGGTGCCGGTAGGCCCATCCGCTTGCGCTCCAGCTTAGGAGGCTTCGAAGCTCCGTCCGCTGCTTGGTTTCCTCCGCTAAAGCCTCTTCCGTCGGGTAGTTCGCGGACTTGGCCGATACAGCGGCATCCAGCGCCTTCTGCTGCTCCGGCGTCACTTCGCGGCCGGCCGTCTTCGCCTGCTCGGCCTGAGCCGCAGTCTGGTAGGTGCTCACATATGTGCTGGTGTTGTAGGCTCTGTGCGCGCTGAGACATGCGATGATCACGAGCCCAGATCCACAGGGTCCGGACCTTAGCCGTGCGAAACCCTAGGAGCGCCAGCCCCGCGACCCCGAGTGTCCAAAGGATCTCACCGGGCCACATCAGGATGAGAAAGTGGAAGACGCCGAGCAGAAGCAGCGCAAGGCAGCGGCGGGTCCATACGTCGATCGGCAGCGCCTGACCGTCAGGGCCTTCCGCCTTGCGCAACATGATCACCATGCCTGCGCCAAACAATATCATGAAGAGGCCCCGCATCGGACCTTCGAGCAGCAGCCGCTGCCCGACCCATGCGACCCGGTCAGCATCCCACCTTGCAGGGAACGTGCGACCCTGAGTGCTGCCGACCGTCCCCATAACGAAGATGTTCACAGCGAGGATGCCGCAGACGGCGATGCCGCGCATGACGTCGAGAACATCGATCCTGGCGGTCGCTGCAATCGGGCAAAGGAGCGTGGGCTTCTCCTGCTCAGAGGCTTTCGGAAACGAGGTCATTTGAGCCTCCGGTGAGAGCAGGTACAGCGTTGCTAAAGATACCAAGATTAGCGCCGCTGTGCGAGCCTTGGGAGTGCTAGGTCCGCTTTCCATCCCATTCGGACATTCAGCCGAAAGCCGGTTCGACCCATTGCCAATGTTGAGAACCAAGGCAAAACTCGCTGGCACGGACGGAGACGGCGGATGTTCATAGTGAAGCGAGTGGGCGAACCGGGCTGGCTGAACACGCCCGTTACCGTGGCAGCCACTGAAACGGTGAGCATTCAAGAGCAGCGGCTCCGCCCTGACAATCTTCATGTTGTTCGAGTGGAAGATTGGCGCCTTGAGATTAAGAAGGGGGACAGGTTCGAAATATCTCTGCCGAAAGACACGTGCCCTGCTGTTGGCGATACGTTGGAGCTGACCGTGATCATGCGGAACAAGCCGATCAAATCACGCTGGAAGAAGCTTTCCACGTTCTAAGGCCGCTTTCCCAAGGCTTTTCAGACATTCTGCCGAAGGTCCGAGTTCCACCCATTTCAGACATTCAGCCGAAGGTCCGAGTTCGACCCATTGCAGACATTGGTCCAACATAGCATCGAGCGAAGATGCTTGACCGGATTGGCATTGAACTACCCATCATCCAAGCGCCGATGGCGGGCGTCTCCACACCTAGCCTAGCCGCTGCTGTATCGAAGGCTGGAGGACTTGGCTCCATCGGTGTGGGCGCAACCGACGCATCAGGTGCGCGGAAGATGATCACCGAACTACGCTCCCGCACTGAACGAGCATTCAACGTGAACGTGTTCGTCCACAGCGCTCCCGAGCAGCATCTGGAACGCGAGGCTGCTTGGCTAGGGGCACTCGCCCCCACGTTCATGAAGTTCGATGCCGAACCTCCTTCGGCACTACGAGTGATCTACAAGAGCTTCGCCGAAGACGAAGACATGCTTCGCGCCTTGGTTGATCTTCGTCCCGCTGTGGTCAGCTTCCATTTCGGGCTACCCCCCGCTGCGCAGATCACTGCCTTGCGGGAAGCTGGTTGCTTCCTTGTAGCAACTGCGACCAGCCTATCTGAGGCAGAAGTCGTGAAGCGAGCGGGCATCGATGCCGTCGTCGCTCAAGGCTACGAAGCTGGCGGACATCGCGGCACCTTCCATCCCGACGCATCTGACGATTGTCTCGGGACACTTACACTCACCCGTTTGCTGGTGAGACGGTCGGGTCTGCCAGTCATTGCTGCGGGCGGGATTATGGACGGGCAGAGCATCAGAGCCGCGCTTGATCTCGGGGCTGTAGCGGCGCAGCTTGGAACCGCATTCATAGCTTGCCCTGAAAGCAGTGCCGACGAGGCTTACCGTGAAGCCCTGTTCAGCCCAGCCGCCGAGCACACGGTAATCACCCGAGCAATCTCGGGCCGTCCCGCGCGATGTTTGCAGAACGCCTTCACGAGGTTCGCCGAGCGGGTGCAGCTATGCCCGCCAGACTACCCGCTAACTTACGATGCTGGAAAAGCCCTCAATGCTGCTGCGAAGGCGGTAGGAGACGGCGGATTCGGAGCGCAATGGGCAGGGCAGGGCGCGCCACTCGCTCGTGCTCTTCCTGCGGCTGAACTGGTCGCATGTCTCGTCAGAGAAATGCAGTCTTAGGTCCGCTTTCCACCCGTTTCAGACCTTCAGCCGAAGGTCCGAGTTCGACTCATTGCGGACATTCAGGATCGGCGGCTAGCAACGAGGACAGGAGATGCCGATGCAATACCTGGTCCTTGGATGTGATCCGATAGGAGCTTGCCCGCTTTGGCTTGAAGGCGAAGGATTGCGCGAGGCAATCTCCGTCGCCCTGTCGCCCGACTTGAAGGCTGATCTGCTAGACTGGAATGGACGCATGTCCGCCATAGTCGCGGCTCCGGATCGATACAGCAGCGCGAACTTGGAGGCTCTACGGGCCGAATTGAACGATGAAGGTCTGGCCTTGGCTCAGCGCATCGTCGAGGAGAAGGGCGGCGACGCGAAGGTGCGCTACCTAAGCGAATAATCGTCAGCATCCGGAATGTCCGTTTTCCACCCCTTCCAGACATTCAGCCGAAGGTCCGAGTTCAACCCATTGCGGACATTTGCGACTCAAGAAACAGGCTCTTTGTGGCCCACGTACTGAATGGCGGTTCCTCGACAACCACCTCTGCGGGAACGGGGTAGCTGTTCGCGCAGCAGTCGACTTCCACATAAACCAAGTGGCCGTGATCATCTGCGAAAATGACTATCTCCAAGGTCTTCTCGTGGGGCATCCTGAAATCGGCCATGTAGATAGCTACGTGCCCTTCGCTCCTTGGTTCGGCTTTTGGTGGAAGCAGTGGCTTCACATGGGCCGGATCGATCCGCAGCCCGAAGCTGTTGCACCCGCACGCGCAGAAATCGGTGAACTCTGCGTGTCCAAG
The DNA here is from genome assembly GCA_016781555.1 of Pseudomonadota bacterium. GTDB lineage: Bacteria > Pseudomonadota > Alphaproteobacteria > Sphingomonadales > Sphingomonadaceae > Allosphingosinicella. The sequence goes on from JADDQD010000035.1 coordinate 6,275, forward strand.
CTGATCGCGAAGGAGAGCTTGCGCGGGATACCGGCACTTGGTGGAAATGAACTCCTTCCAAAACTCAGCGCGGGTAGGGCCGTTTTCCATAGGTCAGTGTTACGTCAGCGCCATCGAAGCCTCAACGTCCGCTTCCCACCCGTTTCAGACATTGGCCGAAGGTCCGAGTCCGACCCATTGCGGACATCGACGCAGCAGCAGTAGCGTCGCTGTATGTCCGACGCGCTCGATGTCTACCTTTTCCGCGATCCCCATTTCGCCCCGGATGGCGACACAATCGTATGCATTGCCGAACGAACACGAATGGAGCGTTTCGTCGCGAAGAAGGAAGTTGCATGGGCCTTCAGCGGCCATGCGGTTTACCGGCGTTGGCCGTGGAAAACCTACGTTGGCGTTTGGGGCCGAAAGAACGCGTCTCGGTTCAGGCGCTTCCTACGGGAGCGAGGCGCTGAGGTAACAATCCGCCGCGAGCCGCCACCGAATGTGCGCCTTGCCTACTGGACGACAGCCGATGAACGAACGCGGGTGCGTTCATTACCTGCTCGGCAAGCCTGAGCGTCTGCTTCCCATCTG
>JADDQD010000076.1 GCA_016781555.1 Pseudomonadota bacterium
GGCGATGGTTCGTGCACGGTTCTGCCAGGCCGGAAAGAGCTCCGCATAATGATCGGCGAGCGGGTCCACTCCCACGCCGTCTTGAGCTCCGAAGAAGAAGATGACGCCGTGGGCGCCGCAGCCGACTTCAAGCACGCGGGCATTGGCCGCGATCGGACGCACTTTCTCCAGCTTCTCGCGTACGGCGCGCGAATGGGCGATCATTGAGGCGATTACGTCTTGCTCGCGGCCTTTCACGCGAGCCGCTTTTTTGCGTTGGTAATCGAGCTGCCGATCCAGCGCGCGTTCTGCTCGACGCCGCAAACCACTGTCCCGCAAACTCATCTTTTTCTCCGCACCACTTTGTCCGAGAACCATCTCGGTCCCAAAGCAGCATTGCTGGGCCGGATCAAGGAGCGCCAATGCCCGGCACTCAGTCAGCAAAGCTGCCCGAAGTGATTTCAAGTCAGGTAGGATCGCCTGGCGGCTCGGAAATCACGGCACGCCAACGAAGCCGGACCCTTTCCTGGTTAAACAAAACCAGGGAAGGGCTAGCTGATCCCCCAAAGTCTGCGGTGAGGCTATGGCTCTGCAGGGAGGCAGCGTTTAGGAGCCGCTGATGCTGTGGCTTTCCCTGAAGAGTTTCCTTGCCGACTTTACCGTCCACAAGGATGCGCTGCACATCTATGCGGCTTTTGTGGTGCAGGTCGGAGCGGCTTTGCTCACCAGGCGCCCGATCAGCAGCCTGATCCCCTGGTTCGCTGTTCTCGCGGCGGAGCTGGCGAACGAGGCTCTCGATCTCCTGATGGAGAAAGAGCCGTACATCCACCAATGGCAAATCATGGGGAGCATGCACGACCTCCTCAACACGATGGTCCTTCCCACGGTGCTGCTCCTTCTCGCGCGATATCTGCCGGCTCTGTTCACGCCGCGGCCGCGGGTCGATGTAATTTCTCTCCCGGAAGATGGTCAGGAGGGGGCGTCTTAGACCTCCTGCACATCGCTGCCGCCCGACTACTTTTCTTTCGTAATTCCCTCCACCGGGGCCGGCGCCAGCGCGGAGCCGTCCGGGTTCTTCCCCGTGGCTCCAGCCACCGCACCCTGCGCTGCAGCGTCTCTCGCCCCGCCGGCGTCCGCATTGTTTCCGGATCGGTCTCGCATATCATCCATGGCTGGGGACATCCCTCGGTTTGTGAGGAGAACGATCCCAAGTGGATCAAGGTTCATCCAGTTGCCCTGTCAGAGGCCTGTTATCACCTTGTGCTGGATCAGCATCTTCAGGAACTCGGCCGTGTTTCTCGCGGCGCCCAGGAAATCGAAGGTGACATCCGATAATTGGCAGTTGTCGAAGATCGGGACCTCGCCTCCGAAGTATATGAAGGTCGTGCCCGAAAAGCTGCAACCGACGAAGCGCATGCCGTCGGCAGGAATGCGGCCTCCGCTGTACGATTCACCGGAGATAATCTTCTTCTCGGACGCGACTTCTCCCGCATTTGCGGAAGATTGCTCATCGAGCACGCACCGCTGGAGTAGGTCGGACTGGCGGCGGGCGCATATCCGCTCGAATCCGGTTTGTGCCACTTTATGGCGTCGTGCAGCGTCGCCGACCAGTTCGAGGCAGCGATCAACCAGATCATCATAGGCTGCAAGCTCGATCCCGCCGTCCAGGGGCTTCACGTCAGGATCGTCAAGGTCGCCTTCTGCGACCACGCAAACCTTGTTCGCCAGCAGGTACGAAATCCTCACGATTTCAAAAATGTTGGGCCTGTAATGATGGTGATTGAGGACGATCTTTGCCCGCGCGATGGCGTGGTCGCGCTCGGCGCCATAAACACCGAACAGCGACACCACGTGGAGGCCTCGGCTCCTCAGTTCATCCAGGATCCGAGCCCTGCGTTCGTTGACGGACCCGTAGAAAAGCACGTCGATGTCTTTTTCTTGATCCGTAGGAATTCGGGTCAGTACGGGGCTGTACCCGATCTCGAGCAGTCCTGCGTGCGATATGCCGATGCGCCGCAGCTCGTCTCTGTTGCGGGGGCTATAGTCCAGCACCGGGTAGCGGCTGAGCAACGCCAGATAGTCCGTCTTGAACCAGGTGCTCCCGAGATCCACCTGTTCGAGATTGTAGAGGATGGAGCCCTCCGGAAGGGCCGGGCTTCCGATCGCGGGCAGCAGGTTTGTCCCCAACACGATGGGGGAGCGCCCGTTCCACGCGGATGGGTGCCGCGCGATCGGAGCGGATCCGCCGAGTTCGGCAAAGGCCTCCTCCAGCGCTTCCGCGACCTCATCGAAGGCGTGGTGGTGTTGATAGCCTTCCGGCGAGACGATCCAGATGCAGTGACGGTGGCGATGCGCTTCCCACCCGCCGGCAAAAGCCGTCAACCGCAGCTTTGGATCGAGCCCAATCATTTTCGTTCAGCTCCGACTGGTCCTCTGGTGACGTAATGGTGCATGTTCGGCAAGTCTTCCGATTGGCGTGCAATCGTCTGCGGCGCGGGTCCCTTCTACCCCTTCAGAGCAAGTACGGCCGCAACCACCATGGCGATGACTCCCAGCACCTGCATGAGCGGCCAGGAGATCCATCCGGGTCTATCGAGATTCTTTCGGGCCGCCTGTCTCCTTTCAAAAAAGCCGGAGAACACCACCAGCAGCAAAGCGGCGGCGGCGATCACCCAAAATATGGTCTGCGTTTTCATGATGGTCCCAATCAATGCTTGTGTTCGGTTATCGAGGGCCCGCGACCCGGCAGCTTGGCTTTGGATAGCGCGGTTCGATCGAAGGGTGGCGAATGTCAACACCTCCGGGGCGGCTTTGGCGGATCGCGGTGCTGCCAGCTTGTTGTTTGCGGGCCATAGTTTCTTTAGGCACTGCGCTGCCGAAGGCTTAGAGTGCTTGTCGGTCAGGTGGGATCACCTGACGGCTCGGAAAGCACGGCAAACCAAGGAAACTGGACTCACTCACGGTTCAATCCAACCGGGAACGAGTCTAGGCGAACATCAAGGACGGCCTGCATGAAATACACCTGGCAAACGTGGAACCAGGCCCTCGCGCCCGAATATTGCGATTATATCATATCGAAAGGGATGCAGCGTCCGCCCACGGCAGGCAGTGTGGGCAACCACGTCAGCGATGGCCAGATGCTCCCCGAAGTGCGCGTATCGACCCTGAGGTGGCTCGACATCGAGGGCGAGGATCGCGACATCGCCGATCAGCTGATGTGGTTTTTCAGGCGGTCCAATCTCAACGTGTTCGGGTTCGACATAACAGAGCCGCTCGAGGTGCAGTTCACCGAATATTTGGGCGCCGAGGGCGGAAAATATGATTGGCACCAGGACGTCATTTGGCAGAACGACACTGCCTACGACCGGAAATTGTCGATCGTTGTCCAGCTGAGCCACTCAGAGGATTATGGCGGGGGTGACTTCGAGTTTTTCGGATATCCTTCTCCGGGGGACGACTTCCGCAAGCGCGGGTCCGTGCTGGTATTTCCCTCCTTCTTCCACCACCGGGTTCTCCCGATCACGAGCGGCGTCCGCCGCTCGCTGGTGTCCTGGGTGGTCGGCCCCAAGTTCAGGTAGAGCAAAGCCTTTGGAGCGGACACTTCGTCGCGTCAGCGGCGGCTCAACTGGTATCTGCGCAACACCCATCGCGGAACCGCAAGGATCGGGTAGATGAAGTGGAGGTAAGGAGGGAGCGGCATCGTCAGCTGGTCTTCCGGATTGCGCGTCTTTCGAGCGAGCTCGCTATATCTGTAGCGCCAGCCCCGCCCGAGAAGGAAATGTGAGAGGTTGATGACGACTGTCCCAAAGACGGTGTCGTCAAGTTCGGTTGCTCCGCGGCCGGACATCGCGCTGACGGCAAGCGCCTCGAGCCAACCCGCGGCCCGATCGCGCTTAAGCTCGGTTTCCAGCTTGGGCGGCAAGGGAAGCTCGAGCAAGCGGGCGCAAAGCATCAGCGCCTGAGCTGAGCTCCGTCCGGCGCCAAGCTCCACCGACCTCCGGTAAAGACGTTCCGTTTCCTCAGGGCCGGCTTTCCGGAGAAGGGCGGCGACGTCGGCAAGCCACTTGAGCCGCGCCCAGGCATGCGTCGCGCCGTGCACGCACAGATAAGCGAAGAGCTCACCGGTGCGAAGCGTCGGAAGTTCGATCCCGGGGCCGATTCGCACCAGCTGCATTTCGGAAAGCGCCGACACTCCGCGAAGCAGGCGGGGGTTGTCCACAAGCGCCGTGTGAAGCTCGACGACCATGCCGCTCCTCTCGTGGATCCAGAGCGACTCCTTTGAAATCGTCATCCACTGCTGGAACATCGCGTCGGACACTTCACTTCCCGGGATAGAGCGCCTGTAGCCCGCTTGTCCAAGCATGTCCGCGGCCAAGCCCGCTTCTTCGGGACGAACCAGCAGGTCGATGTCCCACGCCTGTTTGACGCCGAGCATCCCATAAGCCAGCGCTGCCAGGGCAACGCCCTTCAGGAAGACGCAGTCGATGCCGCGCTCGCCGAGCAGGCGGCGCAGCCGAGCCGATTCGGCGCTCTGCAAAAGACTTTGCGTCCCGATCGAAGCTGCGCTTCGGGCGAGCGCAAGCCTTACCGGCTCGGGTGCCTCTACCCCGGCATCGGTCAGCGCCCGGTGGAGCAATCCTTCGATCCGATGCCGGTGCGCGAGTTTCAGGACGAGGTCCCAGTCGAGCGGCAAAGCCGCAAGCTCACGGAGTCTCTGGTCGCGCGCCGATGATGCCGGCCACTCGCAGCCCGCGGCAATCAGGCAAAACTCACGGGAGAGCGCATTCCGAGACAATCATCGGCTCCTGAGGGCGCCTGGGATGTCCGACATCGAGGTGTCGCGATTATGACACAGGTGACGTCAGAAGCGGCGTTTGAGCTGCCGCTACCAACGCGCGGGCCCCCGAGCAATGCAACTTTCTCCTTGAATTCGCATTTCATCCCCCATAGTGAGGTCAGGCAGACGACGCCGCGCAACGCCCTTGGCTTGCGCGGAGGTTTCAAGTTGAATACAGGCTTTATGCCATAAAAGGGAGCGTACGATGGCGAATAATGTTGAAATGAAAAAAGAGGGGCGCAAGGCTTGGGTCGCTCCCGAACTGCGGCGTCTGCGTGCTGGTGCGGCGGAAGCGGGCGGTGGTGAGGTTCTCCCCGACGGCGGTGATCCCACGATCAGCGATCGCTCGTAACACCTTCCGATTTTTCGGTTTCCGAATGGCGTCCACTTCGGTGGGCGCCATTTTGCATGAGCATCTTCCCTGGCGCTGATCTTCCATGACTGCTCTGGCGGGAATTTGGAGCTTCGGAGCGGGCGCTGATCTGGCGGAAACGTGCCGTCACATGCTCGGCGCGCAGCGCTCTTACGCCCGCCGGAGTCCCTCCGTTCTCGCTCTCGGCACCGCGGCTCTGGGTTGCTCCCTCTATGATCTCTTGCCTGAGGATCGGTTCGACAGACAGCCCTACGTCGATCCTTCAGGTCAATGGGCGATGATCGCCGATGTCCGCATCGACAACCGCGGCGAGCTGCTGGATCAGCTAAGCCTTCGCGCCGGCGCCGAAATCAGCGATTCTGAGCTTCTCTACCGAGCCTATGCGAAATGGGGCGATCGGCTGTACGACAAGCTCATCGGCGATTTTGCTCTCGCCGTTTGGGACAGCCGCGAACAGTCTCTGACGCTGGCGCGGGATCATGCAGGTCAGCGCCCGCTTCATTACTATGTCGGCGATGGCTTCGTCGCTCTGGCGTCGATGCCGCAAGGCCTCCACGCGCTCCCCGCCATCGAGCGCGCGGTGGAGCCGCGCGAACTGGCTTTCTTTCTTTCCGGAGCGCGGCGGCGGGCGCCGGAGACTCTCTTCCGCGGCCTTATGCGAGTGGAGCCGGGGCACGTCGTGAAAATTACCCGTTCGGGCGTCAGCAGGCAGCGCCACTGGCACATGCCGAAAGGCGAGATCCGGTTTTTAAAACAGAGCGATTATGTCGATGCTTTCCGGGAGCAGCTCGACCGGGCCACCAAGTCGCGTCTCCGGGGATCGCAAGGCACGGTGGCAGCGCATCTCAGCGCGGGCCTCGACAGCAGCGCGATCGCTTCGACCGCTGCCAAGGTCCAGCCCGATTCGAGAGTGATTGCGATCACCGCGGCGCCCAGGCGCGGCTTTTCGGGCCCGGTCCCGAAGCGGCGGATTGCTGACGAGAGCGGCTATGCCGCTCGAACGGCCGCTTTGTACCCGAACATCGAGCATGTGGTGCTTCGCTCGGACGGGCTTTCTCCGCTGGAGGTGATCCAGAGCGACGCGACGCTCCATCAGCAACCCATCGCCCAGGCATGCAATTACACCTGGATATCGGCCGTCAACCAAGCCGCGAGCGATCGTGGCGCCGCGATCGTGCTCACCGGCGCGGCGGGGAATCTGACGATCAGCGCCGGTGGCCCTTCGGTGCTGGCGGATTTCATTCGTACTGGCCGTTGGGGCAGCTGGTTGCGAGAAGCCAAAGCCAGCGTCGGCACCAATGGGTGGCGCTTGCGGGGTGTCGTGGCCTCTTCCTTCGCTCCATGGATCCCGGCCCGGCTCTGGAATGCGTTGAACGGCGTGGGCGCGCCACAACTCTCGCTCCTTTGTCCCCACTGGCGGGCGGAACTCGAGAGCATCTTCCAGGCGGAGGCACGGAACGGGGGGGAAGAGGAAGGAAGCAGACTGAACCGCTGGCGCATGCTGCAAACGAGGGATTCCGGCAATTATAGGAAAGGCGCTCTTGCCCGCTGGGGGATCGACGAGCGGGATCCGACCGGCGACCGCCGGCTGACGGAATTCTGCCTCTCGCTTCCCCCCGGACAATTGCTGGCGAACGGGGTCAGCCGGCGCCTCGCCCGTTTGGCACTCGCGGACAGGCTCCCTGAGGCAGTGCTC
>JADDQD010000008.1 GCA_016781555.1 Pseudomonadota bacterium
CCCACATGAGCCGACGAGCCGCACCGGGCTCAGGCACGTCGACGGAACCGTCTCGATGGCGCGGAACGCCCCCGGCACGGCAATGGGCGACTTCTTCATCGCGGTCGGTCCCGCGCCCTATCTCGACGCGAGGCCGGGATCTGTGGGCTATGCCGCATTCGGCCGGCTAGTGGGCGGCATGGCTGTCGTCCGAAAAATCCTCGCCGCCCAGACCTACCCGGGTGGACGATCTGCCAACACCAAAGGCCAGACAATCGTTGCCCCCGTCCGCATCCTGACCGCCCGTCGCGTGCAGTAGCGATCGTTCAGGTCGTCGCTGCGCCGGCACTTGCCCGGCCTTGAAGGTGATCAAGGAAAGCCGAAGCCACTCGTTAACGGCTGTTTAGTGGCCGCTCGCCTATGCTCCCGAAATGACCGGCGCATCCAGACCCATTGCTGCCCAGATCGCCTACCTTCCCGGTGGCGAGGAGCAGCGCCGATCGCGCCGGCGGGTGCTGAACTTCGCCGCGACGTTGGAGAGTGAGGGCATGTCCGTTCACCCCGTGCAGCTGCTCGATCTGTCGGAACATGGCTTCCGACTCAGCGTCCAGCACAAAGTCGAACAAGGCTCCGCATTGTTGATCAAACTACCGGGCATCGAGGCGCTCCGCGCACGAATCGTGTGGGCCCGGGACGGAGAGGTCGGCTGCGAGTTCGACGAAAACCTTCATCCCGCCAGGATTTCGGTCGTTCAGCGCGAAGAATACGCCGACGGAGCACGCCCGGTGCACCGGAGAACGCAATTCGGCATGAAAGGCATTGCGCCTCCTTCGTCTTAACTTTTTCGAAATTTCCTCGACCTAGAGTGGTGGCTCACTTCGAGAGCCGAAGTGAAGGACAGGGAAGAGTGGACGCTTCCTCTTTCGAAAGGGACCAGAAATGACGAAATTCCGTAAGATGTTGAAGGACAACAAGGGCGCCACCGCGATCGAATACGGCCTGATCGCCGCGCTTATCGCCGTTGCCGCCATCACCGCAATGTCGGGCCTCGGCTCGCAGCTCAACAACACCCTGAGCACGGTCTCCGACAAGATGGCCAACAAGAAGGCCTAACAACGGAAGCTGAATGCTCATGAAGCGCGGCGGGGAACCAATCCCTGCCGCGCTTTTCGTTTGTTCTTGACCCGTCACGTTGACCGCTGAATCACCACCAGGTCGTATACAGCGCGATCAGGATCAATATCACCCCAAGCGACGCGATGTTGAACGATGGCGGCGTTGCAAAACTTACATCGCGGGTGACGATGTGATTCGTTTCGGCTTTCGCCGGCGTAAGCAGAGAGGCGATCACCGCGAGCCCAAGTGAGGCGAGGAACACCAAGCCCATTCTGTCGAGGAACGGCAGTTCCGGCCAGAACTGATACCCCATCCAGGAAAGCACGACGGACGCGACCGCAGCGACGATCGCGCCGGTTTCCGTGCCGCGTTTCCAGAACAAGCCGATCAGGAACATTGCAGTGATGCCCGGAGTGAAGAAGCCGGTAAATTCCTGAATGAACTGGAAGGCCTGCTCGGACTGACCAACGAGCGGTCGAGCGGTGAGGAGCGCGATAGCCGTTGCAGCGACCGCGGTGATGCGGCCAACGCGCACAAGCTCGCGCTCCCGGCCGGCTTGTGCTGGATCGCGCACGCGATCCAGCGTTCGATCGGCGATGTCGCCTTCCTGAACCGCCACGCCGCGCGCGGGCTTGAACTTGGCGTACAAATCCAGCGTAAAGATCGTTGCGACCGAGTTGATCTTGGACGCCGTTGACGCAACGATGGCAGCAACCAGCGCTGAAAAAACGAGGCCGAGAATGCCGGTCGGCAGATATTGCATCATCGTTGGATAGGCCTGATCCGGCTTTTCGAGGCCCGGAGCGAGCATCACGGCGGCAATGCCCGGCAGGACAACGATGACCGGCATGAGAAGCTTCAGGTAAGCGGCGAAGACCACGCCCTTCTGCGCCTCGCCGAGGTTCTTCGCTGCAAGCGCGCGCTGGATGATATACTGGTTGAAGCCCCAATAGCTGAGGTTCGCGATCCACATCCCGCCGACCAGCACCGAGATCCCCGGCAGACTCATGTAATGCGGGCTGTCCTTCGCCAGGATCATGTCGAAATGCTCGGGCAAGCGGGACACAAGCGTCGTGAAGCCGCCAATGATCCCTGCACCGCCGCCGATCTCGCTGAGGGTGATCCCGGAGACGAGGAGACCACCCAGGACGAGAAGGGTCACCTGCACGATGTCGGTCAGGGCAACGGCCTTCAATCCGCCCCAGAATTGATAAAGAAGCGCGAATCCGCCGAGCGCCACAAGCGCGATGTCCTGATCCACTCCGGCGACCCGGTTCACCGCGATCGAGCCGAGCCACGTGATCGAAGTCAGGTTCACGAAGACGTAGATGGCAAGCCAGAAGACCGCCATCAGGGTGCGGATCCTGGCGCCGAACCTCTGTTCGAGAAACTGCGGCATGGTGTAGATGCCGTTCCGCAGGAAGATCGGCAGGAAATATTTACCGACGATCAGCAGCGTCAGCGCGGCCATCCATTCATAGGAAGCGATCGCAAGTCCGATCGCGTAGCCCGAACCTGACATGCCGACGATCTGCTCGGCCGAAATGTTGGCGGCGATGAGCGAGGCTCCGATCGCCCACCAGGGAAGCGACCTGGAGGCGAGGAAGTAATCCGCCGTGTCCTTTTCTTCGCCGCTTTTGCTTCGCGAGACCCACTGTGCGAGCGCGAAAATCGCGATCGCATAAACCACCAGAATGATGACGTCGATCGTTGCAAGCTGCACGTCTGCTTCTCCCTTTACCGCCCTTGGCTTCTCTGTCCGGCGGAAACGCGCAGCAATTGCTGCTCCCTGTCAATCAATCGCAGATGAAGCGTGGCCCGCTGTGCAGCTGGCATTATCTCGCCGTTGCACGCCGCTTTTCGGCCGTGACGTTCTGAAAGACTTGAACTTCACGCTGCCGATAGGGCCTGCCATCCGGATGCAGCAAGTCATGGAACCACGCAACCGGCTGCTGCAGCGTGTACGGCCGTTCCCAGCTGTCCCACGGAAGATGCGTCTGGATTTCGCCCTGGACGAAGCCCCAATTGTACATGCCGACATTCTCCCGCGCCGCGATGGGCAGGATCGTATCCGGGATGGAGCCTGCGCTGCGCGCCATCCATTCGGTGCAGATGAGCGGCCGGCCATAGGGCCTCAGCTGCGCGATGCGGGCTTCGAATTGCTCAGGCCATTCGTAATTGTGGAAGCTGATCACGTCGGACTCGGCGAGCTGGATCCTCTGGATCGGCGTCAGTTGGGGCGCACCGGGTGACCAGTTGGGGCCGATCCAGACACCGCTGGTAAGCGGCTGAATCGGCCGGCGGCTTCGCGCCCATGCGAACACCTTGGGAAGGAGTTCCTCGATCCGGCGCTGCTCTTCGGGCAGCTGCAGGGGATTGTAGGAACCGCCGCCCTGATTGTCGGGCTCGTTCCAGAGGTCCCAGGCCAGCACGCGCTTGTCGCGGGCGAAGGTGCCGACGATGTCCTCCACGTAGCGGCGGAAACGCACGTCATTACGCGGATCGACCAAGTCCCTGCGGCTGGGACTCTGCACCCAACCCGAATTGTGGACGCCTGGAATGGGCCGGTGCTGCGGTCCCAGCACCGGATCCGGATCCCAGACGCTGTCGAACAGCACGAACATCGGCCGAATGCCGTGGCGGGCCGAGATCGTCAGGAACTCACCCAGACGGCGCTTGAAACCCTGCGGATCCTGCTGGTGCAGGAGGTCGTGCAGATAAACGCGCATCGTGTTCATGCCGAACAGCTTCGCCCAGCTCAGCTCCCGCTCGATCTCCTTGGGCTCCCAGGTCGCAGCCTGGAACATGTCGAGCTGATTGATCGCGCTCGCGTTCGTGTAGTTCGCGCCGACCATCCAGGGTTGCTTGTTGTACCAGGCCTGGGCCTCAGCCGCAGTCCAGCGCGCCGGATTTCCGCGAACGGCCTCCGCTGCCGTCGTGTAGGGGATTGAAGACGTGGGAGCCGCCGTCTGTGCCTGCAGCGGCGCTGCCAGCGCCGCTGCAGCGGCGAATGCGAGCCAGAGACGTGATCTCATGTGGTTCTCCCTTAGAAGCTGCCTCAGCGGGCAGCGCTGGTCGAAAAGCGGAAAAGAATGCGGTTGTGGTAGGTCTCGCGCGGATTCAGACGCACCGAGCCAAATTGGGGCCGGTTGGGCGCGTCGGGGAACATCTGCGGCTCGAGAACGATGGCGTCGCCCTGCCGGTAAAGCTTGCCGGCCTTGCCGACGATGGTCGCGTCAAGGAAGTTGCCGGAATAGAATTGAATCCCGGGCTGGTTCGACAGCACCTCCAGCACGCGTCCCGAGGTCGGCTCCTCCACTCTGGCGAGCAGCCGCGGCTCGCGCGCGATCCGACGGTCCACCACCCAATTGTGGTCGTAGCCTTTGCCATAGACGATCTGCTGATCGGCGTTGCGGACACGCGCGCCAATGGCGGTCGGTCGGCGGAAATCGAAAGCAGTGCCCTCCACCCGCCGGAACTCGCCGGTCGGGATCAAGGTCGAGTCGACCGGCGTGAAGTGATCGGCCGGGATCGTCATGAGGTGCCCCAGGATGCTTTCCGAGGATCCTTCGCCGGCAAGGTTCCAATATGCATGGTTCGACAGGTTGACGACCGTGGGTCGGTCCGTCCGCGCATAATAATCGATGGCCAGCGTGTTGCTGTCGTCCCCGAGGGCATAAGTGGCGGTGGTCGTCAGCATGCCAGGATAACCCTGGTCCATATGTGGGCTGACGTAGCGCAAGGTCACGCTCGCGGTCGGCCCCTCCTTTACCTCGACGACTTCCCACAAGACCTTGTCGAAGCCACGGGTCCCGCCATGAAGCGCATTGGGACCGTTGTTGATCGGGGTTTGATAGGTCCTGCCGCCCAGCTTGAACCGGCCTTTCGCGATCCGGTTCGCCACCCGGCCGACCGTCGCTCCGAAGTACTCGGATTTGGCGAGATAGCCTTCCATGGTCGGATAGCCGAGCGTCACGTCAGCCATCTGGCCGTTGCGATCCGGCACGATGAGCGTTTGGATAGCTGCGCCGTAGGTGATGATCCGCGCCTTCGCGCCGCGGCTGTTCGTAAGGGTGATTGCTTCCACGTTGCGCCCGTCGGGCAGTTTACCGAATCGACTGCGGGCGACGTCGGCCGCTGAGGCCGCCGAGGAGGCGCTCACCGCCGCCAGAAAAACCAGGCCAAGCTTCAACTTGATCATCCTACTTCCCTTGCGCACGCCGGCTTGCCCGGCTCTTTCATTTTCAAGCCGTTGCTATGATAATAGCCGCTGAGAAACAACAGCCAAGGATGGTGTCGTGGCGTCTCGATCTCGCATGAAGCACCTTTTCGCGGCGTCAATGCTGCTGGCCGGCTATGGCCTTTCGTCGGGGGCTGCGAGCGCCGCGGAAGCCGGCCAGTTCGTGCCCGTCTTCCGCACCGACTTTCCGGACCCGCACATCATCCAGCACGGGGGCGAGTATCTCGCCTACGCCACAAACACGAGCCGCGGGCGGATCAACGTGCAGATGGCCTCCTCGCGCGATCTGGCGAACTGGCAGAGCGTCAGAGACCCGAACAAGCCGACGGAGCTTCTCGATGCCATGCCGGAGCTCCCAGCTTGGGCTAAGAAGGGGTATACCTGGGCACCCGAAGTCCTGAAGGTCGCCGGGCGCTACGTTCTCTACTTTACGGCGCGCCACGAGAAAAGCGACCTTCAGTGCGTCGGCGCCGCGACCAGCGTCGATCCGCTAGGTCCGTTCAAAGACCTGGGTTCCGAACCCCTCGTCTGCCAATTCGAGCTTGGCGGCACCATAGACGCAGCTGCCTACCGCGACGGCGACGGGCAGCTCTACCTGTATTTCAAGAACGACGGGAATCATCCCAGCGCGAAGAAGCCCACCCAAATCTGGGGTCAGCGACTGTCGGCCGACGGGATGCAGCTGATCGGCGAACGTATCTCGCTGCTGCGCAACGACAAGGCCTGGGAAGCGCATGTGATCGAGGCGCCGACGATGGTGCGCACGCCGAGCGGCTATACGATGCTGTTCTCGGCCAACGATTATGGCTGGCAGGATCACCAGCAATTATCCCGCTACGCGATGGGCTTCGCCACCTGCAGCGGCCCGCTCGGCCCTTGTACCGACGCGCCGGAAAATCCCCTGCTCTACAGCTTTTCAGACCGGAAACTTGGCTGCCTCAGCGGTCCCGGACATCAAACCGTTTTCACTTCGGGCGCTCGAAGCTTCATCGCTTTTCATGGATGGGCAACGACGTCCAGCTGCCGGAAGCTCGACAATAAGCGCTACATGTACATCTCGCCGCTTGGGTGGCGCGATGGCGTGCCCGTGATCGCACCCAGCCTCCGGCCGGCAGCCAGCCGCGACTGACGAGCTTGGGAGAGCGGCGATGATGCTTTTTGGATCGCTGCGACTGCTCGCTGCCATGACCATTGGCGTGGCCTCCACTTCGCTCGCTGAGCCGCCGGATTCGCTTTACCGCTTCCAGGCTGAGGGCGAGCCTCGCTGGGCCAGTCCGGAAAACCCGGCCGGCGCCAGAGCCGCGGGGGGCCGGGAAAATCGTGGAGCGAAAGGTCATGCGTTCGAAACCATCCCCGTCGGTCGTTCACATGTGATCGCGGACATAAAAGGCGCGGGAACGATCGATCGGATGTGGATGACCATCGAGGATCGGTCCCCAGAGGCGCTGCGCGGGCTGAAACTCGAAATATTTTGGGACGGCGCCGAGCGGCCCGCCGTTTCAGTGCCGCTGGGTGACTTCTTCCTGCACGGAGCGAGCGAGATGGTGCCGATGGAAACGGCGCTTCTTGCGAGCCCCGAGGGACGCTCCTTCGTCTCCTACGTGCCGATGCCGTTTCGCAAAGGCGCTCGGCTGGTCGTCACCAACGAGTCGCCACGCCAAGTGAACCTCATATTTTACGACATCAATTACCGCACCCTGCGAAGCCAGCCGAAGGACGCGCTCTACTTCCACGCTTGGTGGAGTCGCGACCGGGCAACCGTTCTCGGCCGAGACTTCAGAATCTTGCCGCGCATCGAAGGCCGGGGCCGATTCCTCGGTGCCAGCGTCACCGTGCTCACCAATCCTGTCTACGGCAAAACCTGGTGGGGCGAAGGCGAGGTCAAGATAGCGCTCGACGGAGACCGCGATCTTCCCAGCCTTGTTGGCACCGGAACCGAGGATTATATCGGCACGGCTTGGGGCCAGGGCGCCTATATCAACCGCTTTCAGGGCGCGCCCATCGCTGACGAGGCGCAGGGCCGCTGGACGTTCTATCGCTTCCACGTTCCGGACCCGATCTTCTTCAAGCAGGATATCGAGGTTAGCCTTCAGCAAATGGGCGGGGCTCGCAAGGCGATCGTGCTGGACCTCCAGAAGAGAGGCGCGCCCCTCATCCCGGTGACGATCGATCCTGGCTCCCGGAACAACTTCCAGCAGCTGCTGACGAAGGAGCCGCCAGTACCGCTTTCGGATCCGAGCCTGCCCGACGGCCACACCAACTTCTACCGCAGCGACGACGTCGCCGCCGTAGCTTATTTCTACCTCGACCGCCCCGAAGGGGTGCTGCCGGGGATTGCCGCGGCGGCTGAACGAACGGCAGCGCTGAGGCTACCGAGCCCCAAGAAATAGCTCAGCCGCGCCGCGTGGGCGGCTGCAGCATGCGCCCGAGATAATCTCGATATGGAGGAACGCGAGCGGCTTCCTGCGTGATTCCGTCAGCCATGCGCTGCATCCACGCAGCAGCTTCGTCCTCGCGGAGCGCAGCGGCGATGGGGTCGACCTGGCGCGGCAGCAGACCAATGCCAATGAGAACGGCAAGCCAGCTTTGCTTGTCGAAGCTCTCCTCCTCGTAGAAGGGCAGCCGCCCCCGTGCTTCGAACTGTTCCACGCTGTGCGCCAGGCTGTTGGGCAGCGACCGCGCCGCAAGAGCTTGCCATAACTCGCCTTTGCTGCGGCCGGAGCGAAGGTAGTGAAGCGCGAGAAAGTCACGGACCCGCCGCGTCTCTTGCTTTGTGCGGCGGTTATATTCGCGAAGTTCCAGCGGGTGGCAGTCGCGACCCGGGAGCAGCTCCAGCGCCCTCCGAATCGCGCTTTGGGCGAGATGCAGGTTCACGCCCTGAAGCGCATCCACGGCAATTGCGGCGTCGCCCACAGCCAATACATTATGGGTCCAAGGTTCGGGACGACGGCCAGTGCGGATCGCGACTGCCTCAGCCTCCTCGACGCCTGCTTCGGACGCGAGCACCCGCCGTGCCCGCGCCTCGCCTGTCACTGACGAGGCATAAGCCAGCCCGACCATCTGCCGCCCGCCGAGGGGAGAAGCCCAGCGCCAGCCCACGGAGGTCGCTGCGGCAAGATCGGAGGATGAGAACTGGCCGGCTTTGCTCGACCCTAGCAGCAGCCTGTCGCACGGGAGGCTTTCTCCCCAATCCTCGAAACGTTCGCTGAGCGCCGACGCGACAGGAGCCGAAGGGCCCGCGCAATCGATGAAAAGATCCGCTTCGACCCGGTGACCGTCCTTCAGCAAGAGGGCCGAAACCCCGCCATTTTCGGTCCGCTGAACGCCGCCGATCTCGGCTTGCATGTGACTTAAGGGAAGCGTCTGCGCGCGCGCGACCAGCTCGGCATGGTAGCGATCCGGATCGATCCGCAGTGCGTAATTGAAAGACGAGAACGGAGAATTCAGTTCGTCCGATGGGTGAACGAACTTACCCGCTTCGGCTAGCACCGCCGCCATCGAATAGCGGTAGTAAGGGAGCGCTTGCTTTGCTCGCTGTGCCCGAGCCCATAGCTGGTGGAAGGCCGCGCGCCCTCCGGCGGTGCCATATTCGCCGAAGGCGTGGTACCATGGCTCTCCATCGGCCGACCATCGCTCGAAACGGGTCCCGAGATGATGGGTGGCCGCGCCGCCCCTGACCAAGTCCAGCTCGTCAACGCCGACCATCGCATGGAACGCGCCGATTGCGGGAAGACTGCCTGTTAGCCGATCGGCCAGTGCCGCCGGGTCGGGCGGCACCTCGATGATTGACACACGCACGCGCGGCAATGCGCGGATGAACGACATGGCGGCGGAGACACCGACAATCCCGGCGCCGACCACGACGATGCTCCGGATCGCTCTTTCCTCACCCAATGACATTCAGGAGGTCTCGGAGACGGCCGCGTTTCGACGCGCGATGAACTCTCGGTGGTCGGGGAGCGACGCGACCGCCTGCTGAATCTCACGACGCAGACTGTCCATCGCAGCGCCCAGCCGATCCGGGCGGGCCGCCTCGGCGCGCTGATCCCAGCCATGGGGCACGATGCCCTGCCCCACATAAACTGCAATCCAGCTCGGCTGCAGGAACAAGCCTTGCGTATATTTCGCGACGCGTCCCGCGTGGCGGAACAGCTCCATCTTCTCGGCCAGGCTGTCCGGCACTTCCATCGTGCGGACGTGATTCCAGAAGCTGGAATCGTCGCGCGTCGTGGCATGGTAGTGCAGGATCAGAAAGTCCCGGATACGGTCATATTCGAGGTCGACCAGCCGGTTATACTCCCTGCGATCCGCCTCCTCCACGCGCCCGCTCGGGAACAGCTCCACAAGCTGCGTGATCGCCGCCTGGACGAGGTAGATGCTGGTCGATTCCAGCGGCTCGAGGAAGCCCGAAGCGAGCCCAACCGCCACGACGTTCTTGACCCAGCTGCGGCGCCGGCGCCCCGCTCGGAACTTCAGCACCCGCGGGTCCGCCATGGGGCGCCCTTCCACGGACGCGACGAGCGCATCGGCAGCCGCATCGTCACTGATATGGGAGCTGGAATAAACATAGCCATTCCCGACGCGGTGCTGGAGCGGGATCCGCCACCGCCAGCCCGCTTCCATCGCGGTAGCCCTTGTATAGGGCTCGATGGGCCCCGGGGGCGAGGTGCATGGCAAGGCGACCGCGCGATCGCAGGGGAGCCAGTGCGACCAATCCTCCCACTCCTCCCCAAGCGTGCGGCCGAGGAGCAGGCTGATGAAGCCGGAGCAATCGACGAACAGATCGCCCTCTACTCGCTCCCCGCTTTCCATGCGCAAGGCGGCCAAATCGCCGGTCTCGGGATTGACCTCGACATTGACGACCTTGCCCTCGGTGCGGCGAGCGCCGCGCTTCTCCGCATAAGCGCGCAGATATGGGCCGAACAAGGTTGCGTCGAATTGGTAAGCATAACCATAAGCTGACAGCAGCGATCCCGGATCCGTGGAGGGCGGTGCGAACCGCTTGGAAGCAGCCATGACGTTCGCGACAGAATAGTCGAACAAGTCGTCCTGGCGACCCGCGGCACGCATTCGAAGCCAGTAATGGTGAAAATCGACGCCGTTCAGCTCGCGTCCGAAGTCGCCGAACGGATGGATGTAGCTGTCGCCGATTTTGCCGAAATCCCGAAAGTCGATACCCAGCTTGAAAGTGGCATGGGTGGCGCGCATGAAGTCGGCTTCGTCGATGCCGAGGCTCTCAACGAAAGCCCTCAGATGCGGGAGGGTCGCCTCGCCTACTCCGACGATCCCGATCTCGGCGGATTCAACCAGACGGACGGTGCAGGCGTGCGGGAGGAGACGCACCAATGCGGCTGCCGTCATCCAGCCGGCCGTCCCGCCGCCGAGGATCACGACCCGCTGTTTGTTTCCTGGTGCTTCAGCAGTGTTCAATTCGCTCATTGGGGAGGGCTGCACCACTCAGCAGAGCGGCGTCAACCGCTGAAGCTCAAAGAAGCTGGAGCATGGCTCTCCCATGCTCCAGCTGTCTCAGGTCACGACTCGGTACGCCAAGCCGGCGGATCGGCGGCGTCTCCTGCCGCTACAGGCGGAAGCGCACGCCGAGAGAGTAGAGCGTTTCTTCGTAGCGAACGTCACGCGGGAAGCTGTCACCCTGCGCGTTGAAATTCCTGAAGTTCCTGAACGGCTCTCCAAGGATGTTCGACACGTCGAACGTGAGAGTGATGTTCTCGAAAGGCGTGTAGCTGCTCGAGAAATCCAGGCGGGAAATGCCACGAGTGAATTCGCCCGCGGAACGTCCCTCTGGAGTCACATCGAAGAAGTTGATGAAGCGGGTACGATAATTGTAGGCGAGCCGCGCCGAAACGCCACCGCCTTCGTACATGCCGACGAGATTATAAGTATACTTTGAGACGCCCGGGATCCCGAACGTGTCCCCCACGGCCTCTCCAAATTGCGCCGGCAAGGCCTGCTCATTGTCGATGTAGGTGACGTTGGCCTGGACGCCAAAGCTGCGCACGAACTGGGGCAGCCCTTCATAGTCGAAGAAGGTCTGGAGCTGAGCCTCGACACCTTCGAGCCTGCCTTCGCCGGCGTTGAAGGGGATGTTTACCTGTACGCGGCCCGGGCCGAACTCGGGGCTGTCCCTCCTCACGCGGAAATTGTTGATAAAGCCGGTGATGTCGCGGCGGAACAGCGCCACCGACGCCAGACCCGTGCGCGAGAAATAATATTCAAGCGACGCGTCGTAATTGTCGGCGAGGATCGGCCGGAGTTCGGGATTGCCGCCGCTGCCGCTTATAAAGCAGCTTTCCGGACCCGGAATCGGCTGTTCGCGAAAACACGCCGGAGGACTGTTCAGCACCGTTGGCCGAAATTGGTTGAAGGCCGGCCTTGTCCGAGTCTGTGTCGCCGCCAGCCTGAGCTGGAGCTCGTCCGTGAACCTGATGCGCGCACTCGCGTTCGGAAGATAATCGGTATATTCTTGGTCGGCCGTTCCGGAAAAGTCGGTAATGCTGAACTCCGTTTTGACGGCGCGCAGGCCAACCAAGCCATCGAGCGGGATACCGGCCAGATCGAACGCGTACCTGACTTGGCCGTAGCCCGCGTACGATATCTCTTCGGCATCAAAAACTGACCGATCATTTGTCGGCGGGCGGCCTGACGGGAAGCCGGCGATATCGCGCAGCGTCCCGACATTCTCGCGGATGCTCCTCCGTCTGGGAGTGATCCAGGTGCGCGTTGGCTGGATGCTGCTTCCGCGGAACCCCGACCGAGTGATCCGCAAGTCGATCGGGATTTGCGAGAGCGGGGTTCCGAACCCTCTCGGGCCGAACCTGGCCCCCTCTTCGAACGACCCGTCCCTGTCGACGTAGCGCAGGCCGGCCTCGACCCGGGGGATGAAGCCTAGCCCGGTTTCATATTCCACGTCGAAGCGCGCTTGATAATCGTCGCCGGCGGCGATCAGATAACGGTCGAAAAAGCCGCCGTAGATGTAATTGGCGACATCGTTGGGGTCGAAATCCACGAAGTCGAACTCGACCCCACCCGGCCCCCTGTCCACGTCGAAAGTTGCGTTGAACGTGGGCGAACGATTGGACAAGGAATCGAAGCTGTAGACGGTAAGATCGAACTTGCTGTCAGTACGGGCGAGATCGGCCGAAATGCGCAGCGGCCCCGCATCGTAGACTCCTCCGACCGCGAACTGGTATGTATTGGTCCTTCCGTTTGCGGCACCTTGAAAACGAAAGATCCGTGCCGCGTTGGACGCCGTCAGGCTGCGCGCTTTGTTTCCGTCCAGCACGACGTTCGTGAAACGCGCGTCCCCGAACAGCGGCACCAGGAACAGACGATCGGCACCTTTGTTGCGGAAGCCCTGGTACAGACCCTCGGCATAAAATTGCAGATCGGGATTTGGCCGCCACTGGATTGCGCCGTTAACCGACGGCCGCCTGCGTATGCCCTCGCCATAGAAGATGCCCACCGCGTCGGGAAACCGGAACGCGCCGGAATTGCTCTGTTGGGGCCGCGCGGTGGCGATGAATCCGCCGTTGAACCGCGCCGAGTCAAGGAAGTGCAGCTCGGTGTAAGAGAAGTTGACCAGCGCACCGACCTCGCCGATCCCGGTGTCCCAGCGATTGCTGAGCAGCAGGTTGCCGTTCGGCGCAACGGTATCGGATTGATAGGCATATTGGCCCCTAAGCGAGCCGGCGATCTCGAGCCCGTTGAAGTCGAAAGGACGGCGCGAGCGGACGTTGATCAGGCCCGCCAGCCCGCCCTCGACCAGGTTCGCCGTCGTCGACTTGAACACTTCGAGAGCAGCGATGCCGCCCGCGGGAAAGTCCTGCAGCGCCACGAACCGCGCTTCGGCGGTGAATATCTCGCGACCATTGTAGGTGGTGACGACATCTGGAAGACCGCGGATGAGGACCCGGTTGGCTTCGCCCCCGCCGCGCTCGACCTGCACGCCGGGGATGCGGGCGGCGGTATCCGAGACGGTGACGTCCGGCAGCTTGCCGATGTCCTCGGCCACGATGGCATCGACCTGCTGTTCTGAATTCCGCTTGATCTGCTGCGCCGACTGGAGGCTGCGGCGCAGACCGGTGACGACGATCTCTTCGCCCTCGGCAACGTCATCCGCTCCCGTGGCGCTCTGAACGGCATCGTCACCCTCCGGCGAGGCCGTCACCGGATCGGCCGGTCCCTCCTGGGCCTGCTGCGGATTCTCCGGCTGTGTGGCCTGCGCCCAAGCCGGCGAGGTTCCAATCGCCAGCATCGCAACGGATGTCGAACAAAGCGCAATGGTTCTGAAGCGCATGTTTAGCCTCCCCTTAAGCCCGGTTCAGCCGTAGCGGCCTTCCTTTCTAGGGCCTTTGCCTCAGGTATAGGCGAGCGTTCGGGACTGGCAAGTAGCTGAACGATTAATGTACAAGTGTGGCATTCAGGCCGCAGCTAGCCTAAGGAATGGCAGCCTCGAACGACGCTCAACTGCAGCGCATTGGGACGGCGTTCCAAAAGTGCGAGTTGCGAAGCGTCGCTTATGGCCCTAGCCCTCGTGTAAACCAGGCAGAGGAGCCTTGTGATAGAAACCGGTCCGACAAGCGGCTTCGCCAATGAGCAGGTCGTTTCCCAAATCGCACTCCCATCCCAGGACGAAGACGTCGCGACCCTGCGGCGCGCCATCATCGCCAAGCTTGCTTATTCGGTAGGCAAGGATCCTGTTGCCGCCAGCGACCGCGACTGGTTCATGGCGACCGCCTTGGCGGTGCGGGACCGCATCATCGAGCGGTGGATGACGACTACGCGCGCCGTGAAAGCGGAAAAGCGGAAGCGTGTTTATTACCTTTCGCTCGAGTTCCTGATGGGGCGACTGCTGCTCGACTCGGTGCACAATCTCGGCCTCACTGAAACGATGCGGGCGGCTCTCAGGGAACTTGGCGTGGATCTCGACAGGCTGCGCACGCTGGAGCCGGACCCGGCGCTCGGCAACGGGGGTCTCGGACGCCTCGCCGCCTGCTACATGGAGAGCATGGCCAGCGTCGGCGTTCCAGCGCACGGCTATGGCATCCGCTACGATCACGGTCTCTTCCGGCAGGTGATCAAGGACGGCTGGCAGCAGGAATTTCCTGAAAGCTGGCTCTCATTCGGAAATCCATGGGAGTTCGAACGCCCCGAAGTGACCTACCCGATCGGCTTCGGCGGTGTGGTGGAAGCGGTTGATCCCGACACCCCCGGCGGGCGCGGACGGTGGGTGCCTGCCGAGACAGTGGACGCGGTCGCTTACGACACGCCGGTGATCGGCTGGCGTGGCGAGCATGTGAACACGCTCCGGCTGTGGTCAGCGCGGGCGCCCGACCCGCTGCGGCTCGATGCTTTCAACCGGGGCGACCATGTCGGCGCGCTCAACGCCCGCTCGCGCGCCGAAGCCATCAGCCAAGTGCTTTATCCGAGCGATGAAAGCCCAGCCGGCGAAGAGTTGCGACTGCGGCAGGAATATTTCTTCGCTTCGGCCTCGCTGCAAGACCTGCTGCGACGCCATTCGGAGGAACATGGCAGCCTGACTTCGCTGTCCGATCAGGTTGCGATCCAGCTCAACGATACGCACCCGGCGATCGGGGTGGCCGAAATGATGCGCCTGCTCGTCGATGGCCATGGGCTTGCCTGGGACCAAGCGTGGGAGATCACGACCGGCGTCTTCTCCTATACAAACCACACGCTGCTGCCGGAAGCTCTCGAAAGCTGGCCGGTAGCGCTGATGGAGCGCCTGCTTCCGCGCCACATGCAGATCATCTACCTCATCAACGCCCTCCACCTGGACGAGCTACGCGCGCGAGGCGCAGCCGACGAGGAGCGGCTCGCGGCGGTCTCTTTGATCGAAGAACATGGACCCCGGCGGGTTCGCATGGGTGCCTTGAGTTTTCTGGCGTCGCACAAGGTGAACGGCGTCTCAGCCCTCCACACCGGCCTCATGCGCGAGACCGTGTTTCGCGATTTTCATTCGCTTTACCCTGATCGGATCGTCAACAAGACCAATGGCATCACCTTCCGCCGTTGGCTGCACCAAGCCAATCCGGGACTGACAAGATTGCTGGTTGATGTGGCGGGGCCCCGAGTGCTCGACGATCCCGGAGCGATGGCGAGCCTCGTGGACCAAGCCGATGACAGCAGCCTCCACGATCGGCTGGCGGCGGTGCGCCGGCACAACAAGCTCGCTCTGGCCTCGCTCGTGCAGGAGCGGCTGGGCCTGAAGCTCGACCCGAGTGCGATGTTCGACGTCCAGATCAAGCGCATTCACGAATATAAGCGCCAGCTGCTCAACATCCTTGAAACAGTGGCGCTTTATGCCGCCATGCGCGCGCATCCCACCAAGGATTGGACGCCCCGGGTGCGCATCTTTGCCGGAAAAGCGGCCGCGAGCTACCACCGCGCGAAACTGATCATCAAGCTCATCAACGACGTGGCGCGGGTGGTCAACGCGGACGCGACGCTTCGCGGGCGGCTCAAAATCGTGTTCATGCCGAACTACAATGTAAGCCTTGCCGAAACGATCATTCCGGCTTCCGATTTGTCGGAGCAGATCTCGACCGCAGGAATGGAAGCGTCGGGCACCGGCAACATGAAGCTGGCCTTGAATGGAGCGCTGACGATCGGCACGCTGGACGGAGCCAATATCGAGATCCTCGAGCATGTCGGCGAGGACAACATCTTCATCTTCGGAATGACCGCACAGGAGGTTGAAACCCGCCGGGCCCGTGGGATCGGCATGGAGGAAACGATCGCTGCTTCACCGCAGCTGCGGCAGGCGCTGGACGAGATTTCCTCCGGGCGCTTTTGCCCCGACGAACCGGATCGCTACCGCGAAATCGTGGACGCCGTCACCCACCATGATCACTTCATGGTGGCCGGTGATTTCGATGCTTATGCGGACAAGCAGAATGACGTGGCCCATCGCTGGCGAGACCAGCGAGGCTGGTGGCGAAGCAGCATGATCAACATCGCTCAGCTTGGCTGGTTTTCGTCGGATCGAGCCGTGCGCGAATATGCGGAAGAAATCTGGAAGGTTCCTCTCAAACAGTGAACGCAACCGAACGGGAATGGCGCGCAAGCGATGCCGACATCGCGGCTTTGCTTGCCGCGCGTCACGGGGATCCATTTGCTATCCTGGGACCACATCAGCACCCCGCAGGTTTGGTGATTCGTGCACTCGTGCCCGGCGCCGACACCCTCCAGCTGATCGATGACGGAGGCGAGCTGCGGCTGGCGCTGGAACGGCGCCACCCGGATGGTTTCTTCGAAAGCCTCGTCCCCGATGCTGAGGCGCTTGCCGCTTATCGGTTCCGGGCCTCAGCGGGCGCTCACCAATGGGAGCTGGAGGACCCTTACCGGTTTGCCCCGGTTCTCGGGCCGCTCGACGATCACCTCGTCGGGGAAGGCGCGCACCGACGGCTTTGGGAGCGGCTGGGGGCGCACCCAACCAGCCACGAGGGGGTACGAGGCGTTTCCTTCGCACTCTGGGCGCCGAGCGCTCGGCGTGTTTCGGTGGTCGGTGATTTCAACGGGTGGGACGGCCGGCGCCACGGAATGCGCAAGCGCGTGGACAGCGGTATCTGGGAAATTTTCATCCCGGCGCTCGGCCCGGGAACGGCCTACAAATATGAAATCGTTGGCGCCGGCGGCGAGTTGAGGCCGCTAAAGGCTGATCCGGTCGGCGTCGGTTCCGAGATGCGACCCGCAACAGCTTCGGTTGTGGAGCATCTTCCGGAGGTCGGTGACCTTCGGCAGGGCTATAGCGCGCCGGTCGACCAGCGGCGGGCGCCGATGTCCATATATGAAGTGCATCTCGGCTCCTGGCAGCGGCGCCCGGACGGCGGCTTCAACTCGTACGACGATATCGCCGAACGCCTCATCCCCTACGCTCGGGACCTCGGATTCACCCACCTCGAGTTGCTACCGGTTTCGGAGCATCCGCTCGACGACATCTGGGGTTATCAGCCGATTGGCCTGTTCGCGCCGACGCGCCGCTTCGGCGACCCCGCAGGCTTTGCGCGGCTGGTGGCGAGCGCGCACGCGGCTGGGCTGGGCATCATCCTCGACTGGGTACCGGCACATTTCCCAACCGACGTGCACGGGCTCGCGATGTTCGACGGAACGGCCCTTTACGAACATGCCGACCCACGCCGCGGCTTTCACCCCGATTGGCAGACCGCGATTTACAATTTCGGCCGCCGCGAGGTGGTGAACTTCCTCACTGCGAACGCCCTTTATTGGCTCGAGGTGTTCGGCGTGGATGGCCTCCGCGTGGATGCCGTCGCTTCGATGCTCTACCTCGATTATTCGCGAAAAGCGGGCGAGTGGCTGCCAAATGCCGAGGGCGGCCGCGAGAACCGGGAAGCCGAAGCTTTCCTGCGCGAGCTCAACACGATCATCTACGGCGCCTTTCCCGACCGTATGACGATCGCCGAAGAGTCGACGGCCTGGCCCGGAGTGTCGGCTCCAGTGCACAGCGGCGGGCTCGGCTTCGGGTTCAAATGGAACATGGGGTGGATGAACGACACGCTCGACTTCATGTCGCGCGAGGCGGTGCATCGCAGGCACCACCATCACCAAATGACCTTCGGCCTTCATTATGCCTTTTCCGAGAATTTCGTCCTGCCCCTCAGCCACGACGAAGTGGTGCACGGAAAAGGCTCGATCCTTGGCCGCATGCCTGGCGATGAGTGGCAGCGCTTCGCCAATGTACGCGCTTATTACGGCTTCATGTGGGGGCACCCCGGCAAGAAGCTGCTCTTCATGGGCCAAGAATTCGGACAATTGCGCGAGTGGAACTTCCGGGCTGAGCTCGACTGGCACCTGCTTTCCGAGCCGCTCAATCGCGGCCTCAGTGGGACGGTGGCGGCGCTGAACCACCTTTACCGCACCACCCCTGCACTCCATGCGCGGGATTGCGAAGCGGAGGGATTTCGGTGGAT
>JADDQD010000180.1 GCA_016781555.1 Pseudomonadota bacterium
CTTCCGATCTATCCTCCCGATCAGGCGAAGGTGCGCGCAGCCTCCGACATCTTCACCCGAGCCGCCAACAGCGCCGCTTTGTTCGATCACCTCTCAGCTATAGCAATGCGCCCATCTTGAGCGATCGCCCAGACGTCATCGCGAGCAAAGCGAAGCGATCCAGCACAGCACAGTCGTGGGGTCTAGATCGCCGCGTCGCTCACGCTCCTCGCAATGACAACGTTGGTCGCTACCGGAGCGACATGATTGCGGCCACGATCCAGCGTTGCTCGCCGCGAATGATGCCCCAGGTGCGGGCCGCTGCGCGGCTATCCATCACCTCGACGCCGATGCCCCGGGCCTCGATCGCTCGAACAAACGGGCGTGGTGGAAAGGCAATCGAGGGGCCGGTGCCGAGGATCAGGAATTCCGGTGCGGGGGTGATCGCGAGCAGCGGCTCGACATGTTCGATCGCAAGATCCGCCACCGGCGGAGGCGACCATTGCTCCGCCCGCTCCGGCGTCAGCAGGACCGCCTGGTAAACCACGCCATCGACGGAGAAGCCCGCTCCCGAGAAGCTCTGGACGACCGGCCCCGGTGCGCGGCTGTCCTCCTCCCAACGCGGCACCCGCTCAATAGCCCTCGTTATAGTTGGCGACTCGCTCGGCTGTGCCGGACGTTGCCGTTTTCGGCACGAAGCTGTCCGACGTGACCTTGAGCCAGATGAGGAAAGGGGCAGCCACGTAGATCGTCGAATAAGTGCCGACGATCACGCTGATCAGGAGCGCGGTGGTGAAGCTCTGGATGACGTCCGGGCCGAGCAGCATGAGCGAGCCCAAGGCAATCAGCATGGACAGGTTGGTTGCGATCGTGCGCGAGAGCGTCTCGTTCATCGACAGGTTGAGGAGCGGCGTGATCTCCATCTTTCGATACTTCCGCAGGTTCTCGCGAACGCGGTCGTAGATGACGATAGTGTCGTTGAGCGAGTAGCCGATCAGCGTCAGCAAGGCCGCGATGACGTTCAGGTCGAACTCCATCTCCGTCAGCGAGAAGAACCCCAATGTCAGCGTCACGTCGTGGAAGAGCGAGAAGAGCGCCCCCACGCCGAACTGCCATTCGAAACGGATCCAGATGTAGATGGCGATCCCGATCATCGCCAGCAGCAGCGCGAGGCCGCCCGCCCGTACCAACTCTCCGGAAACTTTGCCCGAGACGGTCTCAACCGCGTCGATCCGCGCGCCCGGATAGCGCTCGACGATCACCTGCCGGACCTGCGAGGCGGCGCGGTTCGCGCCCTCCTCGCCGCCCTCCGGCAATGGCATCCGGATCGTGATTTCGCGGGGGCTGCCGAATTCCTGGATGCTTGGCTCGCCAAGATCCAAAGCGCCGACGCGCGTGCGCAGATCGTCCAGCGACGGCGGCTGATTGAAGGACACGCGGATCATCTGGCCGCCCGCGAAGTCGACGCCGAAGTTGAGGCCCTTCACCGCGAGCAAAGCGACCGACGCCGCCATCAGCAGCAGGGAGATGGCGATGGCAACCTTCCGCCAGCGCAGGAAGTCGAGGTTGGTGTTGTCCGGGACGAGCTTCAGGAGACGCATGGTATCTGTCCTAGATGAAAAGCTCGGTCGGACGCTTGCGGCGGAGCCAGAGCACGACGAACATGCGTGTCACGGTGACGGCGGTAAAGACCGACGTGGCGATGCCGATCATCATGACCACGGCGAAGCCCCGCACCGGGCCCGATCCGAAGTAGAAAAGCAGCATGCCCGCGATGACGTTGGTGATGTTGGCATCGAAGATCGCCGTCTGGGCTTCCTTGTAGCCATGCTCGATCGCGTCCATCGCCCGCCGGCCCCGCCGCTGCTCCTCCCGAATGCGCTCGTTGATGATGACGTTGGCGTCGACGGCAGCGCCGACAGTCAGAACGAACCCGGCAATGCCGGGCAGCGTCAGCGTGGCATTGAAGATCGCCATGATGCCGAGGATGATGACGACGTTCAGGACCAGCGCGATGTCGGCATAGATGCCGAACCGGCCGTAGCTCAGGAACATGAAGATGAGGACGCCGAGCGTGCCGACAGTCCCGGCGATCACGCCAAGCCGGATCGAGTCGTAACCGAGCTCCGGCCCAACCGTCCGCTCCTCGATGATCTTGAGCTCCACCGGGAGCTTGCCCGATCGAAGTGCAACGGAGAGCTGACCCGCTTCCTCGACGGTGAAGCCGCCCGAAATCTGGGCTTGGCCGCCGAGGATCGGCTCGTTGATGGTGGGCGCGGAAAGGACGACGTTGTCGAGGATGATCGCGAATGGCTTCTGCACATTCTGCTGAGTGGTCCGGGCGAACCGCCGCGCGCCGGCATTGTCGAAGCGGATGTTGACGACCGGCTCGCTGGTGGTTTGGTCGAAACCCTGCTGCGCGTCTATCAACTGGTCGCCAGTCACCATCGCCCGGCGCTGCACGGCGATTCGGCCGCCGTCCTGCATCGGCAGCACCTGACTTCCGGGCGGCGCACGGCCAGCCTGCACCTGCGCCGGATCCGCATTGAGGTCGACAAGCTTGAAATCGAGGCGCGCGGTCTTGCCGAGCAGCGCCTTCAGTCCTTCGGGATCCTGAAGACCAGGCACCTGGACGAGGATGCGGTCCTGGCCCTGGCGAACAACCGTGACTTCCTTGTTCCCGGTGGGGTCGACGCGATTATAGACGACCTCCCGCGCCGTCGCCATCGCTTGCTCAAGCGCATCCTCAAGGCCGGCTTGAGTGGGCGTCATCACCACCCGGCTGCTGTCCACGACGCTCACAGTCCAGGTCCGTTGCCCGCCCAAACCGACCGGCTGGGTCTGGTTGCGCGCGATCTCGACCGCGGCGTCGACCTGAGCCGGATTGCGCACCATGAAGGTGAGGCGCCCGCCCGTGGTCGAGATGTCGCCAATCTCGATGCGGGGCGAGGCCCGGCGCATTTCCGTGCGGATGGTTTCTTCCATGAGGTCGAGCTGCTGCTTGGCAACGTCGGTCGTATCGGCTTCCATCAGGAGGTGGCTGCCGCCCGCCAGGTCGAGCCCCAAATTGATGGTCGTCTCGCGCATGAGAGCCGGCCAGCGGGCAAGCTGCGGCTCCGGCACGAAGCTTGGGATCGACAGAAGCACGCCCATCGCGAGCAGCAGGCTTATGCCCCAGACCTTCCAGCGCGGGAAATCCAGCATGGCGTCAATCGTTCGCTGGCTTGGTGCCGTGCGGGCGGACGTCGCTCAACGTGGCTTTCAACACCTTGACGCGGACGCTGGGCGCGATTTCGAGCTCGACTTCATTCTCGTCGACCCGTGTCACCTTGCCGAGAATCCCGCCGCCGGTCACGGCCGTATCGTTCTTCTTCACCGCGCCGATCATCGCCTGATGCTGCTTCATCCGGCGCTGCTGCGGGCGGATGAGCAGGAAGTAGAAAATGACGAAGATGAGAACGAGGGGGAGCATCTGAACCAGAAAGGCCATCCCGCCTCCTGCGGCCGGAGCCCCTGCTGCTGCATAGGCGGGTGATGCGAACATAAAGTCTTTACCTGATGAGAAGCGGCCGTTCGGCAGGGCCTGGCCGGGAAGGCGGCGCGACTAACATGGTGCCCCAGCGCACGCAAGTTAAGGGGCGGAGGCGCTTGCCATGAGAGTGCCCACGGCTTAAGTGCGCGGGCCTGGTCGGGGCGTAGCGCAGCCTGGTAGCGCATCACACTGGGGGTGTGGGGGTCGCTGGTTCGAATCCAGTCGCCCCGACCATCATCCAGAAAGCTGTTCCGCAAACGGCTTGCTGGATACCCGCCGGATGGCGCAACGCTTCGACGGCACCCGCTTTCGCACAAACCGTTTCGTGTTCGCTCAGGCACTTCCTGCCTTTTTCAGCACCGTCCCGTAGAGCTTGCCGATCCCGATCAGCGCGATCCCGAGGCCGAGGAAGGAGAGGATCCGAAGCAGCCCTTCCAGCGCCGACGCGTCAACGATGAAGACCTTGAGCATAGTCCCGGTGAGGAGCAGGAGGCCCGCGAAGCGGAGCGGCTTGTCCGACAGCCTGACGCCAGCGGCGAGCAGCGCGATCGAAACCAGCAGCCCGGCGAGCGAGTAACAGTAGAATTCCGCAAGCGGCAGCGTTTCGCCCGTGAGGATACTCCCCTGGAAGATCTGCCGGACGGTGAAACCCGATCCGGCAATGAGCGCGACGAGGAACAGCGTGAGCCAAAGCCCAGATAGCGCCCCGTCCCGCCGGCGTGCCAGATGAAGCCACAAGGCGGAGCCGAAATAAGCCGGCAGCAGGAGGTTCAGCAGAGGCATAGGCCCCACCTGCTGCGTCATCAGCGTCGGATTGTGGATGATGAGATCGAACCAGACGAAGCGTGTGGCGGCAAGCGCCGTCAGCGCGATCGCGGCAGGCTTTCGCACCGGCGCCAGTGCCCCGATCCGCGCCGAACCGATGAGCCAGCCGGCGGCGAATAGCGCCTGGGTCACGATCGTCCGCTCGGCAAAGCCTCGCGCGACGAAGTCCTCCTGGCTCGACAGCCCGAACATCTGCTTGAAGAGGATATAAGCCGCGCCTGTCAGGTAGATCCCCGCCACCGCCAAAGATCCGGCGCGCGCACGCCCATAGCAGACGGGCAGCATCGGGCAGAGCATCACGATCAGAACCGCAGGGGCGCCGAGCAAAAGAACGGCATCGAGGCTGCCCGGCAGGTTGGCCGCCAGTGCAGGCTCACCCGCGATCGAGCCGGCAATCGTCTGCCAGAGCCTTCCCACCATCGGTATTATCCAGAGGACGGCAAGCGCCGACAGCCCGATGGCCGAGATCGAGATCGAGGAATCGCGGACTTTGCGCCCACAAAGGGCCGCGCCCAGCGCCAAACCAAGCCATGCGGCGGGGAGGATGCGCGGCGGCACGAGGTCATAGGCTGCAAAAGCAAGCAGCAAGGCGGCACTCCCGCTGGCGAACAGAAGCGGGAAGTCCGGCTTCGAATCGGTGCTCGCATGGCCGCGCTGGCGCCAGGCCAGAGCCGCAGGGCCAATCGCGAGAAGCGCCATCAGCGCACCCCAGCCGGGACGGAGCAGAAGTTCGGGATCTCCAACCCTCAGGATCGCGGCCGGCCCCGCCAGCGCTGCGCAAGCGGTCGCGGTCCAGACGAGCCGCTCCGCGCCCGCGGCTCGAGGGAAGGCAAAGCCCGCGAACAGGAAGGTGACGGCGGCCGCTGCATAGCCGGTAAGCGGATCTGTCGCTGTCAGCGCCTTTACAGCCAGCAGCAGCAAAGCAAGGGCGAGCGCCAGCGGTGGCAGCAGCCGGTATTCCGGACCGCGAAGCGCAAGGAACATGCTTCCAGCGGAGAGCGCTCCAAACAAGGCCCAGGCTGGGACCCCCAGGTCGGCCCGGGCGACCAGCATCGCGAGCTGAAGAAGCCCGATCCCGACCGGTTGGATCAGCTTCAGCTGCCGCCCCTGGCCCGGGTGAACAAGCGCGGCGCAAAGGCTAAGCGCGACGATGAAGAGGCCCGCCGCCAGCGCATCGTCACGCGGGCCCACGATCGGCAGGCCCATCCAAAGAAAGCTGAGGAGAACCGCTCCGGCTGCGAGCCAAGTCCAGCCGCGCCGCTGCGCAACTACGAACAGCGCCGCGTTCAGGAAGCCGAGATAGAAGATAAGCGGCACCGCGCCCGCATCGGGGTCGCCAACCAGCAACGGCGCCGCAAAACCGCCGGCAAGACCCAACACCGCCGTCGGAGCGCCGTGGCGGAGCGACAGCGCAAGCGCCGCAACCGTTACCGCGGCCATTAGTGCCGCCACCGTGCCGAGGCCGATCAGGCCGAACAGCACGTGTGAGCCATATGCAGTCGCATAAAGAACCAGGATCCCGGCGCCGACCAGCGCCTGCGCAATGCGCGGATCGGGCGCGCGGCCCGCGCGCATCCGCGCAATCTCGCCCGCCACAACCAGCAGAAGCCCGAAGGCGGCGGCGAGGATCATTCGGACAGGCGGCGTCACCAGGCCGATTTCGATCGAATAGCGGACCAGGAAAACGCCAGCGACCGCAAGTGCGACGCCGCCGATCCAGATCAGCAGCCGGCCACCCACCAGGCGTTCAAACAGTCCGGCAAGCGTTTCCTTGGCTTGCTGCCCTCGCCCCTCGGCTCCTTGTTCCTCCTGCTCTGGGGAGGCCGCCGGAGCAGCCACTGCTCCAGAAACCGTCGGATCCCCGATCCACTCCCTTGGCTGCGGAGCTGAAACCCGGGCCGATTGCGGCCGCGGGGCCGGCGCTGCTGGTGTCGAATCAAGGCGCTCCGGCGCGTCCCCGAGGTGCTCGAGCCTGCGCTCGAGCGCCTTCACCCGCCCAAGGGTCTGGCGGTGCGCGCCGTACAGCGCGATCAGCCCGAGCATCAGGACGATCTCAATCACTGGCTGAAACTAGCCGGGCAGCACGCCACTGGGAATCGGTTTTAATCAAACGGGCCGTACTCGTGTGGACCTGGCGTCCGCCCGGACGGGCGGGCGAGGTTGCACGCCGGGGGCGCCGCTCCCAAATGAGCCAGCGTGAGAGCGGGAGAGATCATGGAAAGCTGGCACGGGACGACGATCCTGGCAGTGCGGAAAAATGGGCAAGCGGTGGTGGTCGGCGATGGGCAGGTTTCGCTCGGCCAGACGGTGATCAAGCCCAACGCGCGGAAAGTGCGCCGGCTTGGCGACGGGTCGGTGATCGGCGGCTTTGCCGGCGCGACCGCCGACGCGTTCACCTTGTTCGATCGACTGGAGCGCAAGCTCGAACAGCATCACGGCGCCTTGATGCGCGCAGCGGTGGAGCTGGCAAAGGACTGGCGGACCGACAAATATTTGCGCAA
>JADDQD010000176.1 GCA_016781555.1 Pseudomonadota bacterium
AGGCTGTGGCGAGGCTCATCACGAGAAACAGTCTGCGGTTCATAGGCAAACACCTAGCGAACCTTGTTTTAACGGCACCTGACAGGAGCCGGCACGAAATCTACGGGATATTACCAACCGTAGCTTGAGATGGCGGAGAGGCTTGTGCGTCGCTTGCCGCGCTCGCGGCAGCCCATCGGCCAAGCTTGTGTCCGGCCGTCACTGCGCTATCTGCTGCCAATGGCCGACAACCATCTCTATCTCGTCGACGGCTCCAGCTACATCTTCAGGGCCTATCACCGCCTGCCGCCGCTCACCAATCGGCACGGGCTCAACGTGGGCGCTGTTTATGGTTACACGACCATGCTGTGGAAGCTGACCGAAGACCTCCACAAGCAGGATGGGCCGACGCACCTTGCGGTGATCTTCGATGCTTCCGCAAAGACGTTCCGCAACGACATGTTCGACGGCTACAAGGCGCACCGGCCGCCGCCGCCTCCCGACCTTGTTCCGCAATTCCCATTGATCCGCGACGCCACGCGTGCCTTCTCGTTGCCGTGCATCGAGGAAGAAGGGCTTGAGGCCGACGACATCATAGCCTGCTACTCAAAGGCAGCTCTCAAGCAGGGCTGGAACGTGACGATCGTCTCGTCGGACAAGGACCTGATGCAGCTGATCGAGCCTGGGCTCGACATGCTCGACACGATGAACGACCGCCGGATCGGTCCTGACTATGTGATCGAGAAGTTCGGGGTTCCGCCGGAAAAGCTTGGCGAGGTGCTCGCGCTGATGGGCGACAGCGTCGACAACGTGCCAGGCGTGCCGGGCATCGGCCCGAAAACCGCGGCCCAGCTCATCCAGCAATATGGCGACCTCGAAACCCTTCTCGGCCGTGCCGAAGAAATCACAAAGCCCAAGCTCAAGCAGAATCTGATCGAGCATGCCGACGCGGCCCGCCTGTCGCGCGAGTTGGTCCGCCTCGTGTGCGAGTCCCCCCTGCCCCGCCCGCTGGACGAGCTTGCGATGAAGGGCATCCCCCCCGAGCCGCTGCGCGAGTTCCTGGAGGACCAAGGGTTCCGCACTCTGCTCGCACGGCTCAACGGAACCTCCCAGGTTCGCGCCCCCTCGACCGATCCCTCGAAGAGGCCGCTCCAGTCCGAAGTTCGGCCAGAGCCCAAAATCGACCGCTCCGTCTACAAGACTGTCACGACGCAAGACGCCCTCGATCGGTGGATCGCTGAAGCTTTCGGACAAGGCTACCTCGCGCTCGACACCGAAACCGACTCGGTTGATTGCGTCAGCGCGAAGCTGGTGGGCGTGAGCCTCGCGACCGAATGCGGCAAAGCCTGCTACATTCCCCTCGAACATGGCGGCCACGATCTTCTTTCGGAACGGCCGGAGCAGCTCTCCGCCGAGCTGGTCCTGTCACGATTGAAGCCATTGCTTGAGGACCGGGCAACGCTCAAGATCGGCCACAACTTCAAGTTCGACTGGATCGTATTCGACCGCCGCGGGATCAAGGTCGCGCCGATCGACGATACGCTTGTGATGAGCTTCAACCTCGATGCCGGCGGCCTCAACAGCCATGCCATGAACGATCTTGCCAAAAAGCATCTCGACCATGAATGCCTCAGCTACAAGGAAGTCTGCGGATCGGGGCAAAAGCAGATCGGGTTTGAGCAAGTGCCGCTCGATCGGGCCACCGAATATGCGGCGGAGGATGCCGACGTTACGCTGCGGCTTTGGAAGCGGTTCAAGACCCGCCTCCCCCACGAACGCGTGACTCGCGTTTATGAAACGGTGGACCGGCCGCTTGTCCCAGTCGTCGCGCGAATGGAGCGGGAGGGCGTGAAGGTCGACCGCGAAGAGCTGTCAAAGCTTTCGGCCGAGTTCAACGAGCAGATCATGGCGCTGGAAGAGCGAATCTGCGCGGAAGCCGGCTGCCGCTTCACCATTGGCAGCCCAAAGCAGCTCGGCGACATCCTGTTCGATAAGCTCCAGCTGAAGGGTGGTCGCAAGGGCAAGTCCGGCGTGTGGTCGACCGACGTCAACGAGCTCGAGCGGCTCGCGCGCGACGGCGTTCCGATCGCGAACATGGTTCTTGAATGGCGCCAACTCACCAAGCTCAAGAACACTTATACCGACGCGCTCCAGCAGCAAATCAACAAGGACACCGGACGCGTCCACACCTGCTACAGCTTGTCGGGCGCGCAGACGGGCCGGCTTTCGTCGACCGATCCCAACCTTCAGAACATTCCCATTCGTACGGAGATTGGCCGCCGTATCCGCGACAGCTTCGTGGCCGAGCCCGGCTATGTCATGCTTTCAGCCGATTATAGCCAAATCGAGCTCCGCCTCGCTGCGCACATGGCTGATGTGCCGCAGTTGAAACAAGCTTTCTCCGAAGGCGCGGACATCCACAACATGACCGCTCAGGAGCTGTTCGGAGAGGTCAACCGCGACACCCGCGGCAGCGCCAAGACGATCAACTTTGCGATTTTGTACGGAATATCCCGTTGGGGGCTGGCCGGGCGGCTCGGGGTCACGGCGGACGAGGCGCAGGAGATCATCGATCGCTATTTCGAGCGCTTCCCGGGCATTCGCAACTATATCGCGACCACCCTCGCCCAAGCGCGTGAGTACGGATTCACAACGACCCTGTTCGGCCGGAAGACTCACTTCCCCAGCATCAAAGCCAAGAACCAGGGTGAGCGGCAAGGCGCGGAGCGCGCGGCTGTCAACGCACCCATTCAAGGCACAAGCGCCGACATCATCAAGCGGGCGATGGCGCGGATGTGCCCAGCGCTCGAAGCGGAGGGGCTCGGTTCCACGCGAATGCTCCTGCAGGTCCACGACGAGCTTGTTTTCGAGGTACCCAAAGCGGACGTGGACCGGGCAAGCGCCGTCATTCGCCGCGTCATGGAGAGCGCGGCTGAGCCGGCAGTAAAGCTATCCGTACCGCTCGGTGTCGACATCGGGACCGGCGTTAATTGGGGCGCGGCGCATTGAGCCAGCGCCCCGGAGCCGGCGACGACATCGCCGCGCTTGCAAAGGGCGGGCGCACGAATCTGTTGGGGTTCCTGCTCCGGCTGGCGGCACGGCTGCCTTTCCTGTTCATTGCGGGTCGCTATTACGGCCCAGAATTGCTGGGGCGCTTCGCTTATGCAGTGATCGTGATCGAGTTCGCTGCGCAATTGGCCACGCTTGGCCTGAAGCGAGGCCTCGCCCAGCAGCTATCCGCGACAGAGCAGCCGCATGCCTGCATCGTCATGGATGCCGTCCTGGCGGCGTTGATCGCTTCGGCCGCGGCAGGCGCAGTGCTCATGGTGTTTCCGCAGGCCATGTTCCCCGGCAGCGAAATCCACGGGGCGGAGCGGCTGCTGCCGCTGGTCATCTTCGGGATTGCCGGGGCCGATATTGCGCTGGCGGCCCTTGCCTACCGCCACAACATTCGGGCAACCGTCGTGGCGCGAGCAATCGTCGAGCCCTGGACAATCAGCGTTGCGGCGGGGCTGCTCGTTTTCCTTTCCTCACGTGACGGTCTCATCATCGCCTATGTGGTTTCGGTATCAGCCGGCCTGGCAGCATCCTTGTGGCCGCTCTACAAAAGCTACGGCATTCCCTCGGGCTGGAAGCCGAATCCGGCAAAGCTCCTGTCGGTTGCGCGCAGGAACATTCCGCTCGCCGCTGCCGACGCTATTGAGTGGGGCTCCCGCCGGCTCGACATCGCCATTCTCGGCCTCTTCGTCTCGCCTTATTATGTAGGCGTCTACTAAGTCGCGCAGCAGGTCGCCTCGCTCCCGCAGAAGCTCAAGACGAGCTTCGACCCGATCCTCGCCCCAGTCATAACCCAGCGCCTGGCCGAAGGAGATCGCCAGGCCGTCGCCAAGCAGGTCCGGCAGGTTGGCTTCTGGGTGATCGCCGCGCAAGCAGGCATTGCACTTGCGCTCGGAATACCGGGCGAAGCAGTGATGGGCCTGGTCGGCCCCGCATTCGTAGGCGGAACCGGGGCTCTTGCCTTTCTTCTTGTAGCAGAAGTGGTCGCTGCAACGGCCGCAGTTTCGGAATCGGCTCTGGTTTATGTCGCACGGCACCGCAACCTGATGATCTCTTTGTTGATGATCGCGGTGCAGGTCATGCTCTCCCTGGCGTTGATTCTCGGCATGCGGGCAATGGGCTGGCCCGAGAAGGTGCAGGCCGCCGGCCCGGCAATCGCGCTGGCGCTTGCGCTCGGCCTCGCCTCCATTTTGAAGGCGCGACTACTCTCCCGATTGCTCGACGCTCCAGTCTCGGGCTGGCGCTGGCCACTCGTCTGGGCCGCCGCCGCGGCCAGTGTTGTGGGCTATGCTGCGACCCTGCTTCCCGAATGGGCTGAGCTCGCGATCGGAATCCCTCTGATCCTCGCTTGCTTTGGTGCCGTGATCTGGAAGCGGGGCTTCACGCATGAAGATCGCGTCCTGTTCCGCAAGCGCGACGGCGAGGTGGAAGAGCCTACCCTTCCGCCTCCCCCAGGGGCTGTACCACCAAGCCTTTGACCACCTGCCGCAGCAGCATGGGCCCGCTTCAGACTCGTTCCCGTTCATGCTGAACCGGCACCGGTCTACCTTTGCTTTGATTGCCGTGCTTTCCGAGCCGTCAGGTGATTCCAGCTGACTAGAAAGCACTTTAATGTCGGAAGTGGCGCATCCCGGTGAACAGCATGGCAAGCCCGGCTTCGTCGGCGGCAGCGATGACCTCCTCGTCGCGGATCGACCCGCCCGGCTGAATCACCGCAGTTGCGCCGGCCTCGACAGCAGCGAGAAGACCGTCGGCGAAAGGAAAGAATGCGTCGGAGGCCACGGCCGAGCCGAGCGTGCGTGGCTCCGTCCATCCTGCCTTTTCGGCCGCGTCGCGCGCCTTCCAGGCAGCAATGCGCGCGGATTCGAGCCGGTTCATCTGGCCTGCGCCAATACCGGCTGTGGAGCCGCCCTTGGCATAGACGATGGCGTTCGATTTGACGTGCTTGGCGACAGTCCAGGCGAACAGGCAGTCTGCGAGCTCCTGAGCCGTGGGAGCACGCCTGGTCACGACCTTGAGGTCATCCTTGGAAACGCGGCCATTGTCACGCGACTGGACGAGGTAACCGCCTGCGATTGATTTCAAGGCGAGGCCGGGGCGATCGGGATCCGAAAGCTCTCCGGTGACCAGAAGGCGGAGGTTCTTTTTACGGGCAAACACCTCGCGCGCATCCGCGTCAGCACCGGGTGCGATCACGACCTCGGTAAAGATGCCGGTGATCGCCTCCGCATCGGCGCGGCCGAGCGGCCGGTTCAGGGCAACAATGCCGCCAAAGGCGGAAACCGGATCGCAGGCGAGCGCGGCTTGGTAGGCCTCGATCAAGCTTCGGCCGACGGCGACGCCGCACGGGTTTGCGTGCTTGACGATGACGCAAGCCGGATCACCGCCTGCGAATTCGGCGACAAGCTCGAGCGCTGCGTCGGCATCGTTGTAGTTGTTGTAGCTCAGCGCCTTTCCCTGCACCTGCTCAGCCTGGGCAATGCCCTTGGAAGCGGGCCCCTCGGTCAGATAGAGAGCCGCATTCTGGTGCGGGTTCTCGCCGTAGCGCAGCTCAGCCCCGCGCCGCATGGTGAGGGGCAGCGTCGGGGGGAACATCTGCCCCTGATCAGCGAATGCGAACCACTGAGCGATCGTTGAATCATAAGCAGCGGTTGAGGCAAAGGCTTTTGCCGCAAGCCGCTTACGCCAATCGAGTGACGTCATACCGCCGCTCGTCTCCAATGCTGCGATAAGTTCTGGATAGTCGCCGGGGTCGGTAACGATCGCCACGTGTGCATGGTTCTTCGCGGCCGAGCGCACCATGGATGGGCCCCCGATATCGATATTTTCGATGATTTCGTCGCGGTTCGCTTCCCGCGCCACCGTCTGCGCGAAGGGGTAGAGATTGACGACCACCAAATCGATCGCTCCGATGCCATAAGCGTCCATCGCCGCCACGTGCTCGGAATTATCCCGCACACCGAGCAAGGCGCCATGGACCTTCGGGTGAAGCGTCTTCACCCGGCCGTCCATCATCTCGGGAAACCCAGTGAGATCGGAGATGTCGCGGACCTCTAGCCCCTCGTCCCGGAGGGTCTTGGCGGTGCCCCCGGTCGAGACCAGCTCCACACGGTGTCGGGCCAGGGCACGCCCAAGCTCGGCAAGGCCGCTCTTGTCGGAAACTGAAAGGAGCGCGCGAGTAATCTTGACTTCGGACATTGTGTTTCCTGGTTCGAAAAGGCCGTTGGGACGCATCGCCGCCAATAGCCTGAAGCCCAATCGCTTTCAGCATCGAATTGAGCTTCAGGCGAGAGAGAGGCGCTCCCATTTGGGATGATGAACCCGGCCTCTTTTTCTGTTAAAGTCGGGGGAGACTTCGATAGGAGATGGTGATGCGCTTTTTCGTTGCCGCTGCCGCCCTCACGTTGCCCCTCAGCTTAGCGTCCGCCCAAGGGCCGCGCCCGACAGAGGCGAAATCCCACCGGCTGCCCATCGCACGGGGCTGTCCGACCCTCGTTCATCAAGCCGACACCCCAAGTGAAGCCGAGTCCAAAAGGCTCGGCGAACTACCGCCCGGAAATCTCGTTTTGGCCGTGGTTCGGGGGATCAACGGCTGCCCTCAGCCGGTGATCGTTCGCTACGGTATCGGCGGTTTGCAGCCAGGCGCACCGACTTCGCCCCGTGGCGCCCGATCCGAGCGACCGCGGGAGCCCAAGCTGCTTCGCTGATCGGGCGCGCTTCAGCGGGCGCGCTTCAGCACCCAAGATATGGTCATACCGTCCGGCGGACTTTCGCCGGAAATGACAAGCTGAAGACTTGGCCGGGGGCGGGCTTCGCCGTCTAT
>JADDQD010000022.1 GCA_016781555.1 Pseudomonadota bacterium
TTTTTGCTGGCCCGTGTCCTACTGTGCATTCAGCTGCGCATTCATGGAGGCATGCTCGATGCACGAGCAATCGAAGCCCTGAAGAGCTATGCCAGCGCTCTCGCAAACTACTCAGCTCCGCCACCCGCTCACTCGGCCTGATGGAGCGCGAACCACCCTAAAATGAGATCGACAATTTCATACAAAGCGCCGCATTTTCAATAGGATGCAGATTAATTGCATGTAGAATGCAAATTGATGTTGCAATGGCCCTATATTAGGTTTTAATGAAAGGACACAACGCCGAAAACAGGCGTGAGCCCGCTGGCGAAGTGACCGCGGCGTACCGAGCAAGAGAGGGAACGCGATGAGACAAGGAATGAGAATGCTTATGGGTCTTGCGCTCAGTCTTGGACTGATCACAGGGGCATCGGCCCAGACCCAGACGTTGCGGATCGCTGGTAACTTTGCCGCCGACCACTCCTCCAGTAAGGCGATGGAGGTCTTCAAAACCGAACTGAAGCGTCTGTCCGGTGGTACGCTTGAGGTCGACCTATTCCCGAGCATGCAGCTCGGCGGAGCCAAAGAGAACGTGGACGCAGTGCGCGCGGCAACAATCTTTGGAACCTGGGTTGGGACGGCCTTTGTCTCACGCCTCGTGCCAGAGATCGAGGCGGTCAGTCTACCATTCGTCTTCGAAACCCGAGAGGATGCGTTTCGCGTAGTCGACGGTCCCGTCGGCACACTTCTTGACAAAAAACTCGGCGACAAAGGATTTACAGCCCTTGGCTGGATGGAGCTTGGCGCGCGCCATTTGACCAACAACAGGCGCCCCATCAAGACTGCCGAGGACTTCAAAGGATTGAAGATTCGCCTTCAACCAAATGAGACGCATCTGGCAACCTTTCGAGCTTTCGGTTCGAACCCGGTCGCAATGGATGTCAAGGAACTCTACTCAGCTTTACAGCAAGGCGTCGTTGATGGACAGGAAAACCCTTACCCGATCATCGTCGCTAGCCGATACTTCGAAGTGCAGAAATACCTCTCTAACACCGGGCACTTCTTTGACTTCATTGTATTACTTGCAAACAAGAAGCAGTTCGAAGCGCTCAGCGCTGATCACAAAGCAGCAGTGGCCGGCGCTGCGAAGGCAGCTCTGTTGGTTCAACGCAAAATGGCGGCGGAGTCCGACTCTGTTGCCCGCGCAGAATTGACTGCTAAGGGTATGCAGTTCGACGAGATGACGCCTGAAGCTCTGGCCGAATTGCGCAAGGTGAGCGCCCCTGTTGTTGATAGTGTGAAAAAGCGGGCGGGTGCCGACCTTGTTGAGCAAGTGATCGCTGAAGCGGGCAAGAAATGACCCAACGTGCGCTAATTCCGGGCGGAATTGTTATGCTCCGCAGGTTGCTCGACCCGATCGACTGGTTTGTCGCTCGGGTCGTGATTGCGGCAATGGCTTCCATGGCGATTATCCTTCCGGCGCAGGTGCTACTCCGCTATGGACTGAACCTGTCGCTTGACTGGGCTGAGGAAATCTCGAGGCTTTGCTTCGTCTGGGCGGTCTTTTTAGCAATCCCGCTCGGTATCAAGCGCGGCGCACACGTGGGTATCTCCCTTTTGACTGATCGACTGCCGGCGGGTGTGGGGAGTGTTTTGTTTCGTACCCTCTCGGCGTTGTCACTCGTTCTAATGGCTGTTGTCGCTAAAGAAGCAGCGGTGCTTACAATCGATCAGTGGGACGAACCGATGTCGACGCTCGACTACAGCGTGGGCTTTTTCATGCTGCCGATTGTAATCAGCGCTGCTCACTCTGTTTTACACTTTCTCACCGGAGTTCTTGGCGAGAAACCCGTAGGTCAGGAGCTCGCTACCGAATGAGCGCGACGATCATTATCGCATTTATGCTTCTCGGACTGCTGGGCATGCCGCTGGCATTTGCGCTGGGCTTTAGCTCACTCGCTGCACTCGCAATGAGCGGCAATTTCAACATGCTGCCACAGCGCATGATGCATTCGGTCAACGCTTTCCCGTTGATGGCAATTCCGCTGTTCATCCTCTCGGGTGAATTTATGGTGCGTGGCGGCCTCGCGGAACGACTTATCGAGCTCGCGAATGCTTTTATCGGCCGAGTAGCGGGCGGGCTTGCTCAGGTAACTATGCTGGCTGGGGCCGGCATGGCCGCGGTGTCGGGCGCGGCCGTTGCCGATGCGAGCGCGCTGGCGACTGTCCTGGTACGGCAACTCTCGAAAGTCTACGGAGTTGGATTCTCTGCCGCTATCGTCGCTGCCGCTGCTAATCTCGGCCCGATCATCCCGCCTTCTGGGGCAATGATTGTTTACGCCTATATGGCTGGCAGCGGCGTATCAGTAGCAGGTTTGTTTCTCGCTGGCGTGGTCCCGGGTCTACTTCTGACGGCCGGGATGATGGCGATCATCTGGGTGATGTCCAAACGACGCGGCTACCCCCTTACAGGGGAGCCAATTACCCTCCGGAATATCGCCTATCAAATGGCCCGCTCATGGATGATTCTGCTGATGCCGGTTATCGTGATCGGTGGCATCGTAGTCGGCGCTTTCACGGCAACCGAGGGGGCGGCTGTAGCGGTAGTGTACTCCCTCCTCGTTGGCTTCTTCGTCACAGGCAAGCTAAAGCTGTCCGACCTGCCGGATTGTTTGCTGCAGGCGGCAATCACGACAGCAGTGGTCGGAGCCCTGATCGCTTTCGCCTCCGCCGTCACCTTCCTGATCACGGTCGACCTTCTCCCAGCGAAGCTATCAGAGGCAATCCGAGCTTTCACAAGCAACCCGATAGTCTTTAACCTTTTAATCGCCGCCATGCTTTTCGTGGTCGGCATGTTCCTCGAGTCTAATGCAGCTTACATTATGTTGGTGCCAATTTTCCACCCAATAGCGGTGGCTTACGGTCTTGATCCGCTGCATTTTGGCTTTCTGTTTGTCTTCAACTTGGTGCTAGGCATGTTGACGCCACCCGTAGGCGTCGTCCTGTTTGTGGTTTGTGGAGTAGCGAATATCAAAATGGGCGAGATGATGCGCCATCTTTGGCCGTTTGTGGTCTGCGGGTTCGGCCTACTTTTCCTGTGCATGTTCTATCCGCCAATCGTAACGGCTCTTCCAAGATCATTCGGTTATTGAATTAAATGCGCCTGTACGAGAAGGGCGCAAATCCGACGGGAGTAACCGAGGTTATAAAAGATTTTGTCAGTGCGCAGTGGCCGTTACTTGTGAAGAGATCCTCAAAATTGCCTCGGTTTGCGAGCGCCCGCCCGAGTAGGCGGGACCGAGGCATCTTCCAGCCTCTCATTTTGTAGATCATCCGGGCCGATCAGGCCGTCGAGCGCCTGCAGATGCTAACTCCACCGTTGTTCGTGCCCATGAGGAGGCGGCGGGAGCTGGACGACGAGGAGGGCGTAAAAAAGCGCGGCTGGCCCGCTCAGGCGCCCGCGTGGGGCTTCTCTGCCAAGCTCCACATCTGGGGACTCGAACGGGATGTCACTCGCCTGTGAGCTGACCAAGGAGTGTGGCAGGATCTCACCGCTGTCCTGGAGTTGCTTTGTGGGCGCGCAACTGGCTTCGTCAATGTTACCGTCCTTCGGATCTGCACCAAATCCGATCGATACCGTTAATACCTAAGCCGGGAGAAGCGAACCTGTCGCGCGCCACTCCGGTCGCCGCAGATGGAGGGGCGCACGGATTCTGGTCCCTGAGGTTAGTTATAAGTTGCTCGAGTACATGTGTATGATCCATCAATCATCAGCTATCACAGCACCTAGACCCGGCACCACATAGCGGCTTTGCTTCGAATACATTTCAGGGGCTGTCGACGTTAATAGTTGACGT
The DNA here is from genome assembly GCA_016781555.1 of Pseudomonadota bacterium. GTDB lineage: Bacteria > Pseudomonadota > Alphaproteobacteria > Sphingomonadales > Sphingomonadaceae > Allosphingosinicella. The sequence continues at coordinate 3,837 of JADDQD010000022.1, forward strand.
TATCTACTATTCTGAGACCTCATCAAGCCCAGGAGATATGGTGTGGACCGTCTGCTAGCAATTCAGATTTACTCCCGCGTGGTCGAGACAGGAAGTTTTTCCAGGGCTGCCCGCGACCTCAACCTTTCTCAGCCTACGACAACGAAACATGTAGCGTCGTTAGAAGCAAGTTTGGGCGCGCGTCTGCTCAACCGAAACACGCGAGGGATCAGCCTGACGGAGATCGGGACCCTTTACTACGAGAAATGCAAAACCATCCTGCGCGAGCTGGAGGAGGCTGATAGCATCATCGGGCAGCGCAACGACGAAATCGAGGGTATCCTCCGTATCAGCACGTCCGTCGCGTTCGGCCGCCGTGTAGTCGCACCTCTCATGATCGACTTCCTTAAATATAATCCCCGCATCAGGGTCGATTTAAACTGCGAAGACACTTATGTAGATCTCGTCGCGCAGGGGATCGACGTAGCGCTCCGAATGGGAAAGCTTGCTGACTCTTCGTTGGGTGGGCGATACTTAGGGGCAAACCCGTGGGCGATGGTCGCCTCATCCGAGTACCTCAAGGAACATGCAGAGCCAAAAACGCCGCATGAGCTCTCATCCCACGATTGCTTGATCTACAGCAGCGTCCAAGGGGACGACGTTTGGCATCTTCGCTCGCCCGATGGTGAGAGATACTCCGTCCCTGTAGCGGGGCGGCTTCGTTCAAACAATCTTGCTACGATTTTATCCGCAGCGCGCGCGCACCTCGGGATCGCGATTCTGCCACTCTATGTCGCTGCCAGATCACTCCGGTCGCAGGAGTTGGTGCAACTGATGCGATCGTATTCTCTCCAGGAGCAGGAGATCCATGCGGTGTTTCCATCCCCAAAGCTGGTGCCACCGAAAGTGATCGCATTCATCAATTACATGCAAGGTAAGTTCAAGGGTGACTGGTGGCTAAACCTGACTTAATTGCTGACAGTCGGACACGGCGCAGCCCGCAGATTGAAGCCCTTCCCGCTCCTCAGAACAGCTCAGACGATCCGAGCCAGCTTCGCGGCCAGCGCCACGACGACCGTGATCTTATGAGCTCTGGCGAGAAGCCCTCGTAGCCATTGGCCAATCAGGGTCTCCGACTGTGCCAACGATGGAAGGGCCGCTCGTGCGCCATGGATCAGAGGTGGCTCGGGATTTCTGGACAGGTTGGATGAGTGGAGTTTCTGCCTGACGGCGGCCAAGATGGCCGCAGCTTAGGAGAGACGATGAGCAGACGACCCCGCCGGAACCATACACCGGCTTTCAAGGCGAAGGTGGCCTTGGCTGCCGTGAAGGGCGAGAAGACGCTGGCTGAACTGGCTCAGCTGAAAAGGGCGGAGTAATTTTGGAGCAGTGGGCGGAGGAAATCTGGAGCACTGCGGCGGTCGCTCGCTGAAGGCATGCCGCAGGAAAAACCTCGGCCACACCTGAGCTTGTGCTTGATCTGACTGGGCTTGAGATCTGCCCTCAGGACCTCTGATCCGCGGCGGCCGGGTGCTCCAAAATTACTCCGCCCTCTACACCGGCCCTGAGGAACAATGATGCCGCGTTCGAGAAGGAAGGCGCGCAGCTGATTGATGAGCGCTGTTCGTTCCGCGACAAGGCGATCGCGCGCACGGTGCAGGCTCTGCATGTCGAGCTGGACCTCACTTTTCATCTCGACGAACCGCATCGTCGGCCGCGTGGCCGCCTCGGCGATCGCCTCTGCATCCCGAACTGTATTCCTCTGGGCTTCAACATAGGGACGGGCATACTCGGGCGACATCAGGCGCACCTCATGTCCGTAGCTTTGGACGACCCGTCCAAAATGATGAGCGCCACAGCAGGTTCCCATTGCTATGACGCAAGTGGGAAGCTCCGCTGCCAGCTTGATCACCCCCTCGCGCCGCAGCTGGCGACGGAGAATATCCCGCCCGGTCGCATCCAGCCCCACGGGGCTGCAACCTGATCTGGGCCCACATTGAAATTATAACGTTTGGATACGGGATCTTTGTATCACATTCCTATTGGGAATAAGTGATATAGAGAAGGGCCCTGTTCTCCAAACTAAGAACACCTCGTACTGTATCCTCCAAGATTTAGGTGGAGGGATACATCGATGCCTCGCATGACTGCTGCACAAGCGGGTGTTCTGGTGATGGAGAGGGAGGGCGTGACCAGCGCCTTCGGCGTTCCGGGCGCAGCCATCAATCCGCTCTATGCCGCCCTCCGCTCTCGGAACTCGATCAAGCACTTTCTTGCGCGCCATGTCGAGGGCGCTTCTCACATGGCTGAAGGCTACACGCGTGCGAAGGCCGGTAACATCGGGGTGTGCATCGGCACCTCAGGACCGGCTGGCACTGACATGATCACCGGCCTGTACTCTGCTTGGGCTGACTCAATCCCGATCCTGTGCATCACCGGCCAAGCCCCTCGGGCGCGGATGCACAAGGAGGACTTCCAGGCCGTTGATATCGAGTCGATCGCAAAGCCTGTGACCAAGTGGGCCGTTACGGTTCGGGAGCCAGCGCTTGTACCACGGGTGTTCCAGCAGGCGTTCCATGTCATGCGCTCTGGTCGGCCAGGGCCGGTGCTGATCGATCTGCCGTTCGACGTTCAGATGGGCGAGATCGAGTTCGATATCGACACTTACGAGCCGCTT
>JADDQD010000016.1 GCA_016781555.1 Pseudomonadota bacterium
GACCCTGAGCGCCGGCACGATCATCCCTGCGAGCCTCGTCACCGGCCTCAATTCGGATCTTCCAGGAACCGTGCTTGCGCAAGTGACGGAGTCGGTGCGCGACAGCGCCACCGGACGGACGATCCTCATACCCCAGGGTGCGCGGCTGATCGGCAGCTACGACAATGTCGTCGCCTTCGGCCAGCGGCGTGCGCTGGTCGCATGGCAGCGGATCGTCTTCCCCGACGGCTCCTCGGTGCGGCTCGACAACATGTCGGCGACCGATGCGAGCGGATATGCCGGCGTCGAGGATCGGGTCGACTTCCACACGCGGCGGCTGATACAGGGGATTGCATTGTCGAGCCTGCTCGGCGTCGGCACGGAGTTGAGCCTGGGCAGCGGGGAAAGCGACCTCGTTCGCGCGCTTCGGGAAAGCGCCCAGCAGAATGCTGCCCGCGCGGGCGATCAGATCACCTCCCGCAACCTCGACGTGCAGCCGACGATCAGGGTGCGCCCTGGTTGGCCGGTCAGGGCGATCGTCCATCGGGACCTTGTCCTGCGTCCGTGGAGCGAATGATGGCTGAGCTGCGTCTTCCGAGGCTGCCGGACCGCACGCCGGTCAAGATCACGATCAGCGTCTCGCCCGATCTCAATTCCGCCTTGCGCGACTATGCGGACCTTTATCGGCAGACCTATGGTGAGGCGGAGCCCGTCCAGGAGCTCATCCCGGCCATGCTCGCAAGCTTCCTCGACAGCGACAGGGTTTTTGCCCGCCGCGGGCGTGGGCAGGGGAGCTGAAGGTGCCGGCACCGTCGAACAGCTCGGACCCGCGGCTCGATCCCATCAGCGTCAGGATCCCGGAGGCGGTGAGGCTTACCGGTCTCAGCCGGTCCCGCCTCTACGAGCTCATGAAAAGCGGAGAAGTGGAGTTCGTGAAGGTCGGGAGCTCAACCTTGATCCTTGTGGAGAGTCTGAGAGCATTCATTCAAAGCAGGCGCCCATGATGCTCCGCCGAGCGCGCGTCCTCCCATCAGGAAGTGAGCGCGCGCGGGGCATTAGCCCCGAGAGCTGGCGCGTTCACCCTCAGGCCAGTCGCACCATGCTGATTTGGGGATGCCCGATGCCGGCCTTCTTCACCGGAGAATGGAAGACCAATTGAACACGCTCGAGCGGAATGACTTGGCAGAGGACTGGCGGGATCTGGAGCGCGACGTGCACTCGGCGAGGCCCGCTACACACCGCCTTGAGCAGATGATGTGTGGCCGGCGTGGCGGCTCAAATTCCATCAGGTTCTTGTGCGGTGCACTGAACTGGGAGTCGATTTTCCTCGACGAGAAAGGCACGCCTCCCTGCACCCACCAGTGTGTACCCGCCGGCGCGGTACCTCCAGGACTCTAAGGTTCGGCCCTCGATCCGCTGAAGACGAACCTGCATGCGGCCAGGTTGCCAGATCACGATTTCGTCGGGGAGGTTGGATGCTCTGACGGTGAACCACCTTTGATCGATGCAGCGGAACACGATCACCTGTCGGCCCTCTTCATCGGCTGCCTCATTGCACGTCGTCAAAAGGAAGAGGAGGAGCAGCACGAATAAGGCGCGCGGAGGGACTATAGGCACCACTTCCTCCAGCAGGCACGCCCGATACCTCAGCAGCAAACGCGCGGAGTCCGATCCTGACGTTCCGGTGAGGGGATGAACGCGCCATGTCACCTATTTCTCCGGCGACGACGGCTGCTCCATTTGATACGTGTGCAAAACCACAGGCGCCATGGCTCCAACTGATCTCAGAGCTGCTCAAGGAGGTGCACATGTCGGATGAGGTTGGGATTGCGCGCCGTTCGCCTTATGCTCTGGCCTTGTTGCGGATCGTCTCGGGGCTCATTTTCCTGGAACACGGGACCCAGAAGTTCCTAAGCTTCCCCCCTGGCGAGTCTGCGGGGATGGGCTGGAGCTTCGCACATCCCGGCGCGTACGCCGGGATCATCGAAGTTGTCACAGGGGTGCTGATCACCTTTGGCCTGTTCACCCGTCCGGCCGCATTGCTAGCATCGGGCACTATGGCGGTCGCTTACTGGTATGCGCACGCGCCGCAGAACGTCTTCCCCGTCAACAATGGTGGCGACGCAGCGATCCTCTACTGCTTCGTCTTCCTCTACTTGGTCTTTGCCGGCCCCGGCGCTTGGAGTGTTGACGCGGTGAGGGCTAGGAAGCTCTCGAACGCTGCATCGCCCCGCAGCGCGTAGCTCTGTTCGGCGCGGACACGAAATAGCCTCCGGCTCCAGGTTCACTAACGTTAGATCGCACCAGCTCGAGCGCGAGGGAAATTCATGCGGTACGAGGTAGCTTACGCGATCATCGGTGTGTTCGCTCGGCCGCAATATGGGACTTATGCGCCTAGGGACTACCCCTCGGAACAGGCCGCGGCCCGCACCGGCGTTGGTCTTTAGATGCGTTAGATTCGAAAACACCTAGCCGCCTTGCTTCTGAGGTTCGCCGCGGCTCAGAAGCTCTGTTGATCTGGCCCGCAAATCCGCTACGCTTCAGGAATGTGGAGCGGAGCGACTTTTGAACGATATCGGCTGCACGGGAGCAGCCTGATGTCACGACTGCAGCCCTCGGCGAGGGCGGCTGCCTAACGTCGCCTCCCGAGGGAACGCTCCTGGAGCTTTAGCACAACCCCCGATCAGTTGGGGACGCCGCGCTGGTGGACGGTGCTACGTCGGCACGCGAGGATTCCAACACATCGACCCGCGAGCCTGCTCGCGAAACCCCGCACTCAATTTAGAGTAGGTCAGTAGATGGGCATATTCGCCGATCGTCTCGCGATACGGGTGGATCTCACCGCCGCCGAGAAGGAATTGCTGAACGAATTCGAGCGCTTCCCAGTCCGCTATCCGGCCCATCAACGTGTCGTTCGAGCCGGCGACAGAGCTGAATGTGCCTTCGTGGTCTGCAGTGGCTGGGCGATGAGTTACTCTCTTTTCGAAGATGGCTCGCAGCACGTACGCCGGCTACATTTTCCGGGCGATCTGCTGGGAATGCCAAGCATCCCGATGCGGCATTACGCAGAGGACATCGAAACCCTCTCCGATGCGGTCATCTGCGCCTTCGACAAATCATTGTTGGGGAGGGTGTTCAAATATCCGCGGCTGGCGGGGCTCATGTACATGTTCGCCCAGGCTGAGCGGATAACGGCAGGCGATCGGTTGGCGTGTTTGGGCAGCAGACCGGCGATAGGACGAATGGCATTCCTGTTGCTCGATATCTTGAACCGGATCAGAGCGGCCGAAGATCCTGAAGCCAACTCATTCGAGATGCACCTGACGCGAGAGCAGATGTCGCACGTAGCTGGCATCACGCCGGAGCACGCAAGTCGGATGTGGTCCGATCTGCGACGGGCGGGCCTGATCCGATGCGAAGGTCCCCGCATTTGCATCGTCGATGAACCAGGTCTGGTGAGGCTCTCAGGCTACGTGGATCGAGATGCTGATTTCGACCTCGCTTGGCTGAAAAATATCGATTGTCACAAGGAGAAGCACCCTTCCTCCCACGGAAGCGGCTCGGCTGGCCGCATGACAAATATCATTCCTCCGCTCGCCGACTCCGCATAGCAGGTTTTCCAGGCCATAGCTGCTGGAGGAGGGCGTCAAAGTGCCTGGTAGAGCGAAGTTCGCGGTAGCCGCCGGGATATTCCTGATCCTTCTGGCGAGCTGCGAATATGGTGGGCTGCTGCGGCCCAGTGTCCTTGGCCAGGTGGATCCCGAAATGGCGGCGCTTCTGAATGAGCTACCCAACCTTGATGAGCCCAACGAAGCGTTGATCGGCCGCTTGTTCGCGACTGGCGGGGCCTCGCGAGTCGACGTCGGCAGCGACGGCATCATGCGCGACAAGATCCGCGTCCCCAAGGATGAGTATCTCTGGTATCCAGCCATCATCATCATGCCTCGGGGAGGAACGCTCGAGCTGGACATCACCAACGAGGACCAGCGCCCGCACGCCATATTCGCCCCCAGCAACGGGGAACGCCAAGTGTTGGAGCTCCCGGCGGCAACTCGCGGAGTTGTGCGCGTTACGCTCGACCAGCCCGGCATGTACTGGTTCGGCTGTCCGGTCGCCAATCATGCCAACAGGGGCATGCTCGGGTTCGTGTTCGTCAAAGGCGAGGTCCCGCCCGAGGCGCGGCTCGACCGTCCGCCCCAGCGCCAGCCCGGCAACAGGAGGCCGCCCCGTGCGCACCAGCATTAAAATTTTCACTGCCGCGCTCCTCATGCTGGCGGGCGGCTGCTATCCTTCCGACATGGGGCCAAGCTGGCCTATCACCGAGACCCAGAAATCGTTCGAGCAGATGGACGCAGCGATGCGCCAACAGGCGCCCGCCGTGGCGGACGCGGTAACCGGCGAGCGGATTGTCCGTGCCCGCGCCGAGCCGCACAACTGGCTGACTTATTACGGCGCCTATGATGGTCAGCGCTTCTCCTCACTGGGCGAGATCAACGCCGGCAATGTCGCGCGGCTGAAGCCTGCCTGGGTCTTTCAGGCGGCGCCGATCGGCCTCGTCGCGAACCCGCCAAGCTTTTCGCTAGAGGCCGCGCCGATCGTGGTCGACGGGATGATGTACCTGTCCGGCTGGGACGGATACGTTTGGGCCTTGAACGCCGCCACCGGCGAGGAATTGTGGCGCTACCGCCATGCAATCCCTCTCGACCTGCCGCTCTGCTGCGGCAATGTAAACCGGGGCGTCGCCGTAGCGCGGGGCAAGGTCTTCTATTCCAGTCCCAATGGGCATCTGGTGGCACTCGACGGCCGCACCGGGAAGCCGGTCTGGACCAAGATCTGGCTCGATCCACGTGCGGGCGAAAGCTCGACGATGGCGCCTCTGGTGGTGAAGAATCTGGTGATCGTCGGCTCGTCGGGCGCAGAATATGGCGTGCGCGGCCATATCGACGCGTTCGACGTCGATACGGGGCAGCGCCTGTGGCGGCGCTACGCCGTGCCCAAGCCAGGCGAGCCGGGCTCCGAGACCTGGGGCAAGAACGACGCTTGGGAGCGGGGCGGCGGCAGCGCTTGGATAACCGGCTCCTATGACCCCGAGCTCGACCTCCTGTATTGGGGCACGTCCAACCCCTCACCGGACTTCGACGGCAGCGTGCGGCCGGGCGACAATCTCTACACCAATTCGGTGCTGGCGATGGACCCGGACGACGGCAAGATCCGCTGGCACTACCAGTTCACGCCGCACGACGTGTGGGACTATTCGGGCGTCAACGAGAACATATTGTTCGAAGCCGGCGGGCGGCGGCTGCTCGCCCATTTCGACCGCAACGGCTATCTGTTCGTCCTCGACCGGCGGACCGGACAGCGGGTGAGCGTCACCCAATTCGGCGACCGGGTGACGTGGGGCCGGATCGACCCGGCGACCGGCGACGTGAGCGATCGCCGCGAACCGACCCGAGAGGGAATCGAAATCTGTCCGGGGCCGGCGGGCTCGAAGGAATGGCCGCACGCCACCTACAGCCGCTCAACGGGACTGCTCTACACGCCGGTGATCGATGCCTGCGCGACCTATCGCACCTATCCGACCGAGTTTAAGGAGAGCCTCTCCTACTTCGGCGGGGACTTCAAGGTAGATCCTTCGCAGGTCCGGGGCGGCGGGGTGAAAGCCTACCGGCCGAACGGCACGCTCGCTTGGGAGTGGCGCTACAAATTCCCGATCGTCGCCTCGCTCCTCAGCACGGCGGGCGACGTGGTCTTCGTGGGAACGCCGGACGGGATGTTCATCGCCCTCGATGCCCGTTCCGGAAGGCAGCTCTGGCAGTTCCGCACCGGCACCGGCATCCATTCCAACCCCGTCACATACAGCGTCGCCGGCAAGCAATATGTGGCGGTGCCGACCGGTTGGGGCGGATGGATCAAGGGCTTCGCCCCGAACATGTTCGGCCACGAGCGAGGGAGCGCGCTGTTCGTCTTCGCGCTGCCTTAGAGTTTGCACAACATCCGGAGATTAACATGCCCGTCCCTCACGACCGAACCTATTGGAACGCGACCGCCCCCGCTCCCGATTTCCCCTCCCTCTCCGGCGACTTAAGCGTGGATGTTGCCATCATTGGCGGCGGCATCGTGGGCATCACCACCGCACGGCTCCTGAAGGACCTTGGCCAGACGGTCGCAGTTATTGAGGCGCGGCGGGTGGGGCGCGAGGTGACCGGCAAGTCTACCGCCAAGATGACCTCCCAGCACAACATCATCTATCAGACGCTGGAGCGGAAGTTCGGGCAGGATCGCGCTCGGCTCTACGCCGAAGCCCAAGAGAGCGGGATCCGCCGCATCCAGGAACTCGCGGCACGGCATGGCATAGAGTGCGATATCGAGCCGAAATCCGCCTACACCTATACCACTCAGGAAAAGCACGTCTCCGAAGTAGAAAAGGAAGTGGACGTGGCCCAACGGCTGGGCCTTCCCGCTACTCTGACGCGCGAAACTGACCTGCCCTTCGATGTGCTGGCTGCAATCCGCTTCGACAACCAGGCGCAGTTCCACCCGACCAAATATGTGGCTGGCCTGGCGGCGACAATTCCCGGCGAAGGCAGCCATGTGTTCGAGAACAGCCGCGCGCTCGACTGGGAGGCGAACCGCGTCGTTACGGACAACGGCACCGTCACAGCCCGCACGGTGGTGATGGCAACCCACATGCCGCTGGGGCAGGTCGGCGGCTATTACGCCCAAGCCTACCCCTATGCCGAGCCGGTGATCGCCGCACCAATCCGCCGCGTGCCCAATGGCATGTACATCAATGTGGAGCAGCCGAGCCACTCGATCCGCACCCACCGAAACGAGAACGGCCAGGTCTACGGCATTGTTGCCGGCACCGGCTTCAAGCCCGGCCATGTCGATGATGAGCGCAAATATTTCGAAGAGTTGGAGCGCTGGCTGGTCGATAATTTTGAGGCCGGGCCGATTGAATATCGCTGGGTCAACGAGGATTATACGCCAATGGACAGCGCCCCATTCGTCGGCTGGTCGAAGGGGCAGGAATATCTCGTCGCGACCGGCTTCGACGCCTGGGGCATTTCAAACGGCACCGCAGCGGCGATGATGCTCGCCGATCTCGCCACCGGGCGCGACAATCCTTGGCTTCCGATGTTCGATGCGACTCGGGTGAAGCCGGTCGCAGGCGGCTTCGAGTTTGCGAAGGAGAATCTCGACGTCGCGGCGCACCTCGTCAGCGGCTATCTCTCACGGAAGCCGAAGTCCTTCGACGAGCTTGCGCCCGGTGACGCGGCGATCATGAAGATCGACGGAGAGAATGTCGCCGCATTCAAGGATGAGGGGGGCGTCGTCCACGCTGTCTCAGCGGTCTGCAGCCACATGGGGTGCATCGTCGGGTGGAACGAAACAGACCGGACCTGGGACTGCCCATGCCATGGCTCCCGTTTTGAACTTGATGGAACCGTCATTCATGGGCCTGCTACCCAGCCACTAGGGTCAAAAGTGACTGGATGAAGAAGCTTCTTCAATAACCCCGCATAAAGAGGGAACCACCACCAAGGTTGAACGATGACAAACGAAGAAGATCGCGAGTACCACACCCGGAGAGCCCAGGAGGAGTTTGACCGCGCCTACCGGACGAACAGCAAGGCCGCGGCGGAGGCGCACATGCGGCTCTCGTCTCTCCACATGCAGCGCTTACCGGCGACGGCTGACAAATTGGAGGATCAGGCGGCGAAAAATAGTCCTGCGACACCGCTCCTTCCGAGGGGGCATTGAGCGATCCAGAGGCGAGGGTACCGGTGCCGCCTCTAGATGCTGCTGCATGAGGAAGGTACTGCGTCCATCCGTCGCGCGTCTGCTTTTCCCGTGTTGTCGCAGGAAAGTGGACTGGAAGAAATCGATCACACCCCCGAAAAGCGCGAGGAGCGACTATGCGACTCTGCCAGATTGCCACCCTGCGGCCGAGCTTCGCGAAAGCGGCCCTTCATTCAGCTTTGCGTCGGCGCGCGGTGGTCCCGAGTGTCGCCCGATGCTGGCACCCGACTTGCTATCGAAATGGTGATCTACAAACAGGGTTAAGGCAGGGGGAGAGGACCAGTCGACAAATTGCTGATGAAGCTCCGCAGGTTCGACACGGTGAGCGCCGAGGAGGAGCAGGCCCTTCGGGCATGTAAGTCCCAAGAGGTGCGCTTCCAGCGGGGCCGCACGATCGTCAAAACCAAAACTGAGCTTGAGCACAGCAGTCTTCTGCTCGAGGGCTTCGTCTACAGGTATAAGGATCTGAAAGACGGAGCGCGGCAAACCCTTCAAATCGCCGTGGTGGGCGACTTCATCGACCTCCACAGCCTCCTCCTCAAGCAGCTCGACCATGACATAGCGGCTTTCACCGACTGCCGGCTGGCGCTCTTCCCCCACGAGCGCCTGAAAGACTTGATAGCGGAACACCAGCACCTTGGACGGCTGCTCTGGCTTTCCACGGTCGTCGATGCCGCCATTCACCGCGAGTGGATGCTTTCGCTGGGGCGTCGCGATGCTTCGTCTCGACTAGCGCACCTTTTTTGCGAACTTCAGGTTCGCCTCACGGCAGCGGGTCTCGCCGAGCACGGCACCTATGAACTGCCGATCACTCAGACCGATCTGGCGGAGATACTCGGGCTGACGCCGGTTCACATCAACCGCACGCTGCGCGAGCTTCGGGAAGACGGCTTGGTGACGTTCAGAAGCAAGATTGTCGAGATCACAGATTGGGAGCGGCTGGTGGCCATTGCCGAGTTCGATCCCTTCTACCTGAGCATGAATCAGCGGCCGCGATAATTTGCACGGCATGGCATCGACCGCCAGCTGCGGGACTGCGACGTCGTAAAGGTGCGGGGCCGGTGATTTGGTGAGCGGCGGCCGTGTGCGGCCCGAGGGACGATGCCCGCACCACTATCCTCGTTCGGCTGGAGCAACGGGCCGAACGGTGAATGACTTTGCGTTCCCAGTTGGATTGGGCGTGGTCGCCACATCAGCACGCGCCAGGACCAATCCGCCGCCCGCGGCTCTTACCGCTCCCCGAGCTGAGGCGGGTTCGCACGGCGGCAGCGGTTGGCGGCGAATAACCGGGTGAGCCCCAGCAGCGCATCCAACGCTGGCGTCGGCAAGCCGTGGGCGACGGCAATCTCGCGCGGTGCGGCTAGCAATGCGTCGACCTCGAGCGGCCGGTCTGCTTCGACATCCTGGAGCATTGAGGGACGGAAAGCTCCCAGGCGACGCGTGACCGCAATGCGGGCGGCGGCATCTTCGTCAATGACGCAGCCGATTGCCACACCGATCGTGCGCGCCTCTTCCATGACCCGGCAGACGAGCGCCTCGGTCAGAGGATCGTCCAGCACCCGGTCAGCGGTCGCGCCGGTGAGGGCCGCAATCGGATTGATCGTCATGTTGCCCCACAGCTTGTACCATATAGCGTGCCGAATGCTCGTAGACGTGGTGACCTCCACCCCCGCCTTCAGCAGTGCGTCGGCAAGCACCGCGACGCGCTTGCTCTCACCGCCGCCGGGCTCGCCGACGATCAGTCCGTTGCCCGCAACTTGGCGTACATGCGCTGGTCCGATCGATGAGGCTGAAACATGTGCGACCGCTCCAACGACGCGCTCGATCGGGATGGCCGCGGCAATCCGCGCCTCAGCATCAACGCTTGCCAGCGGCGCTCCAGTCGGATCGTCAGCGAACCACCATGGCACACCGTTCATTACCGGCAGGGCGATGCCTGCGGGATCGAGGAGCGCGCGCGCCGCGGGTGCCACGTCGACAAGGGCGGGTCCCTTCACGGCGATCACCACGAGATCGTGCTTCCCGAGCACCGCCGGGTCATCACTTGCGGCCACTCGCGCTTCTATGGATCCTGCTGGCGTGTCCAGCCGCCAAGGCCCCTCGCGGAGCTGCTCCAGCGTCGCGCCGCGAGCGAGCACATGCACTTCGTGACCGGCGCGCGCGATCTGGACGCCCAGCCAAGACCCAATCGCGCCGGCCCCAATCACTGCCACTCGCACGTCTCACACTCCCTCATTCGTCCGGAGCCACCGCAAGCGGCGAGAGCGGAGGACCGAAGTCTGTTGGTTCCGAGCCGCCGTTTCTCGGGTCTAGGCCGCCACCGGCCTGGGACGCAGTTGTGCTGTGCTACTGCCCGCCCGGACCATGCTGGGGAGGAAGAAGAGCGGGGTAAACATCTCTCGAGATCATCGCGAGGCTGCGCGCAGATTCAAACCAGAGTTGCGCCGGGCGCCGGTACTGCGACTACTCCCGGATCAGCTGCAGCAGACCAGTTGCGACCGACCGCATGGGCTGATCGACAACCTTCGACCTGATCCCCGAAACGGCCTCAATCCGATCGGCGAGCAACGCCGTCATCGCCGCGCCTCCAGTCAGTGAGATCCCATCCTCCAGTATGTCGTGTGACATTTCCGGGGGAGCTTCTGCCAAAGCGGTCTGAACGATCGTAACCACTTCCCCGATGTACCTCTCCCAAGCTGTCCAAAGTTCCTGTGCCGCAACTGTGATCGTCTTCGGTATCCCCGACGCCGTATCGAGCCCACGGACCTCTACCAGAGAGGCGCCTCGGCCAAGTTGAAGCAATTCGGAAAGCTGCACCTTTAGGCGTTCCGCCGTGGACACGCCAATCTGGAAGCGGTGCCCTAAGGCGAAATGAGAGATCAAGGCTCGCTCGAGAGCTTCGCCACCGCCGCGTACAGAGTGCGAATAGCAGATCGCCCCCAGCGACATGAGAGCAACCTCGGTTGTGCCTGCGCCACAGTCGATAAGCATCCTGCCACGCGGCTCGTCGATGGGAAGGTCCGCGCCAATTGCAGCCAGTAACGGTTCGGCGACCAGTGCAGGTTCAGCGAGACCTGCATCTACGGCCGCAGTGATCAGCGCCCTGCGTTCAGCCTCGGTAGCGTCGGCAGGAACTCCGATGACGGCGCGGGGGCGGGAAAGGCGCCATGCAGACCGATGCGCACGTGTCGCGAAGCGCAGGAGCTCTCGAGCAGCGGCCATGTCGCTCAGCACGCCATTTCTCAGGGGACGAACGACCTTGAAAGGTCTTACCGCTCGGCCGACGTAGCTTTGCGCCTCAAATCCGGCGGCGACAAACTCTGGAACCGCGTCATATGCCTTGAAGCAGCAGACCGAAGGCTCATCGAAGACAACACCCGAACCGCGCTCCACAACGATGGTGTTCGCGGTTCCCAGGTCGATGGCAATGTCTGCTCGCTTGCTCCGCGAGGCGCGTCCGAACGGGATCATAAGTCGCGACTAGCAGGAAAGACTCCGCCTGAATATGGAAGGTTTTCTGCAGCGCGCGAGGCTTCTTTTTGGCCTCCTCGGGAACCATGACTTCGTCGACGGGGGAGCGCGGGGCTTGTCGCCAGGCCCCCTCCACCCTCACCAAGGGAAGAAGACCAGCCAGAGCATCACGAATTGAACGAGGACGATCGGGATCGCTTTAACGGCCGAGTACGGAGATGATCTGATCCTGCTAGAAGCGGACCAATCGTAAGAGGGCGTTCCAGCGAAGTACGGCAGTGGGAGCGTGTCTGGAACAGCCGGATCTGGGCTGGGAGAGACTCGTTCCAAAGAGGTAAGCCGAGGAACGCCGTCCGTGGGACGTATGGCTTCTAAAGTGTTCATTTTTCCATCCGTTAGTGCGCAGCCTCTTGGCCCCCCAGGCGTGCTGAGGATCAAAGATGCTGCTAGGTGAAACTACAGTGCGGGCCCGGACGCGTCGGACCCGCGCCGACGCGTCCGGCTAATCCCCAATTGGAGGGGGCGCCGGCGGAACTGCTGGTGGACGAGAGCTCTCATCGATGCCTAATCACGCTGCTGTCGGCGGAGGATCGTCGGGATCGGGAGAGGGGTCAAAGAGAGCTGTCCGACTTTTCAGATCCCGAGCAGGATAGTTGTCGTTGGCGAAAAACAGCGGGGCGCCAGTAGCCAGAAGGCGCTTGGTAGGTGCGGTGGCTGCTCCTCTCGATAGATCATGAGTTGTGCTGCAAAGCGGGACGCCCCTACGTCCCGCGTGAAAGCGTAGAAGGTTCATGAGTGATTGCTCGGTTGGACGGGCCGCCACTTCCACTAGAAGGCCTGGAACCTCTCGGAGCTCCGCAGCACAGGCTTCCGAGATGCAGAAGACGATGCCGTGCCACCGGCGGCCCGAAATTATCTGAGCCAAGCGTCGCGCACCTTTTGCGGAGTGGGTGATGATGCCGTCGAGCGCCGGAAGCGCTTGGAACGCCCGAACAAGAGCCTCGTCTTCAACAGGTTCCGTCTCATAGACGACATAGCGGTCGGCCTCGTAGCCAGACATGTTCAGGTATCCGACGAGATCGCCGGCGGGCTCCATTGCGCTGAAGTGCACCACATACGCAGGCCGGGGAACTGTGGTGACGATCAGTCTCTGAAGGTCCGAGAGGTTACCTCGAGCGGAATAGAGATGCCGGTACCCACGGCGGCCTGCAGCCTCAGCGGTGCGGTCGCCAACGGTGAAGACTGGCACATCCAAGTAAGCTGGATCGAGCGGGTGGTGGCGCACGCCCTGAGCGCTCGTGAACACGATCACATCAGGCCTCATTGGTGGGCTGAAAGCCGCTGTTGGGCGCACTTTCAGTACCGGTGACGTCAACACCGTATGACCGATGCCTCTCACGCGGTGGCCCGTAAGTCGGTTGTATGGAGCCGAGCGGGTCACCCACAGGAACAATGGTCCTAGCATGAGAGTGGACTCTCTGTCCGACTGCCAAGCCAGTCGGACATTCCTGGGCAATTCTCTACGTGGCCAATGCGCAGATCACACAAGGTTCCGTTCTCATCCGGCCAAAGTATGGTCTGGCCTGGCCGTAGCCCGAGCACGCCGGCGCCGTGCAGCGATGCCACGCTGACGCCGTAGCTCGGGGCGTGAGGTGAGGGGTGGACGAGCTGACAGAATCTCTCCTTCCCGCCGTCAAAAGCGTATTCGAGGAAGCTGTTCATTCTGACGGTGCTTGCGTGGACCGAAATTGGCTCCCGCGTGGCTGCGAGCCGAATCTTCTTGAGCAGCAGATGCGAGACCAAATCATCATCGACTGCCAGGGCCATCGTGGTGAGATAATGGACCTCATTGCTGCTTATGGTGAACTCCACATCGTTGTGGAGCGCCGCCCATGCTCCGCTCAGGCTCTCGGCATCGGAGAGCTCAATCCGGGATCTCATCTCGCCGCCTCCGCTAGTGACGACGAGGAGTTGGCGCTTGTTCTTCGTTGCTCATCCCTCGGCGTGTCCTTGCAATTTCGGCCACTCTCCGCGCCATGGTTTTCGCGCGTGGGAAGGTCTCGCCCTCGATCTCAAGGTAGTCAGGATCAGACGAGAAGAACTTGAAGCCGCCTGGCACCCGTACGGCCACGCCAACCGGCCTTCTTTCAGCTTCGACGACAAAACGTTCGGACATGTCGCGCTCCTTAAATCACACACGATGATGCCGACGGAGCCCGCGCGCCGCGTAGCAGCAGCGGACGGTGATCTGCCCCGATGTCGGATTCTGTCGTGGCCTTGCCACGACGGCGGCGATGCTTCGTCGCTCGTGCGCCCTAGGTCAGCCCCGCCCGCCGAGGAGCGCGGACCTAGGGCTTAAGGTCGTGCGGTGCTGCTGCCCGGATGCAGTTCCGGACGCACTTTTGAGCGGAGCTTTCGCATGACGAGCTTCATTATGGCTCGTGTTTTCCGGGTGTCAAGGCGATGGTGGCCCCGCTGAAGGAGGAACAGCATCGCTTGACATCCGGTGGTTCAAGGCTACCTTCACAACATGCAACGGCTCTTCACCTTTAGCCGATTTCGCGTCCATTCGGGGCAGCTGCTCGCGGGTGTTTAGCCCCAGACCGCTCAATTACCATCAGCGGATCTGGGGACAAGCAAAATAGCCGATGATTACTTTGGCGTTAGCCAGAGCCATCTTGCTCACCCAAGCTCCGATTGGTGAAGAAACATGCGCAGTCTCGAAAAGAAGAAGGCGGCCAAAAAGCGGCCGCCGATCCATATCTCCGAAGCCGATTACGACCGGATCGCGGATCTCGCGCTCCGGATCGAGCATAGCGCACCTGGGCTCTCCAGGTTGCTCTTCGAGGAGATCGACCGCGCGCATATCCATCCGACGGGTTCTCTCCCTGAAAATGTGATAGCGCTTGGCTCGGAGGTGGAGTTTATCGATGACACCACCGGGACGACCCGCCGTGTTTGTCTCGTGCTCCCCAACGAGGCAGACATCGAAGCCGGGCGGGTCTCTATAATCACCCCCGTGGGAGCGGGCCTGATTGGGCTCAGCGAAGGCCAGGAGATCAGCTGGCCATGTCCCGACGGACGGCCCAGGATCCTCAAGATCCTTGAGGTCAAGCAGAAGCCGTAGGCTCCGGCCTTTTCGTACCTTCTGCTCCTCCTCAGCATGCCCGGCCGCGCGGACTCCGCGCAAGTGGTCCTCCTGATCTTGTGGAACCCGTCATGAAAAATCACCTCAACACGCATTCTCTCCTCAGCGCATCACCGAATATCGATGAACTGCGCTCCGCCTTCAGCGAACGGCTGGGCCGGGCGCTGACCGACACGGAGCGATCATTCCTGGACTTCATGTTCAGGGATGGCGGGATCGCGACCCAGAGCTGGGCCTGGACCGAACGTTTCGAGGATGCAGTGGTCAGCAGCGAGAGCATCGTTGGCGATGCCGGTAGTTTCCTCGATCGGTGGGGGAAGGCGTTCGGGGCGGGGTATCAGGAGATGTTCCAGCCTGAAGAGGCGCTGATCGACATCGTCACCATGGAGGAGATGCGAGAGGACCAGGATATCTGCGTGAGGGCCTATCGGCGCGCGTCCGACCTCAAGAGCCGGTTTCGGTTTAAGTTGTATCACAAAGGTCAGGCCGCACCTCTCGCGGACGTCATCAAGATTCTTGACCATCTCGGGCTGAAGGCAGTCGTCGAGGAAGGCTTCCCAGTGGAGCCTGCCTCCGGTTCGGTGACTTGGGTTCACGAGTTCCTGGTCGACGACCCGCGCGGCGAAGATCTCGTACTTGGGGAGGTAGGACGTGCCTTTGAGGCTGCCTTCCGCGCGATCTGGTCAGGTGAGGCCGAAAATGACGGCTTCAATCGATTGGTCCTGGAGCTTGGTGTTTCCTGGCGCGATGCGGCCCTTGTAAGGGCGCTTGCTCAGTACCGACAGCAGTCGGGGCAGGACCCTTCGCAACGGACTCAGGTCCGCGCTGTAGTGGAGCACGCGGGGATAGCCCGACTTTTGGTCGACCTGTTTCATGTAAAATTTGATCCGGACAGTCCGGCTAGCGAGCAGGCTCGCCGCGTCCGGGCGCGGGAGATCTCTACGCGCATCGAGGAGGAATTGCAGCGCGTTCCCAGCCTTGACGAAGACCGCGTGCTGCGCCGCCTCTATCATCTGATCCAGGCCGTAAAGAGGACCAACTTTTACCAGCTCGAGGGTCGTGGGAAACCAAAGTCGTACATCGCCCTCAAGATCGCGAGCCGAGAGCTGCTGGATCTCCCGGAGCCTAAGCCTTTTGCCGAAATATTCGTCTCCGGCCCCCTCGTGGAAGGGGTGCATCTACGCTTCGGTCCTGTGGCACGAGGAGGGCTGAGGTGGTCGGACAGACGCGACGATTTCCGAGCGGAGGTTCTCGCGCTCGTGAAGGCGCAACAGATGAAGAATGCCGTCATTGTGCCTGTTGGTGCAAAGGGAGGATTTATCCTGAAGGGTGCCCGGCCTGATGAGCCGGCGGCGCAACGTGAAGCAGGAATCGCAGCCTATCGACTGTTCCTGTCGGGCTTGCTGGACGTTACCGATAATCTCGATGGCGAAGGGATGGTCATCTTCCCTCCTCGCACGGTCACTTACGATGAACAGGATGCGTATCTAGTCGTCGCCGCGGACAAGGGGACTGCAAGCTTCTCCGATGTGGCCAATGATGTTGCCGCTTCTTATGGCTTCTGGTTGGGCGACGCCTTCGCTTCAGGCGGTTCGGCTGGCTACGACCACAAAGCGATGGGGATTACAGCCCGTGGTGCCTGGGAGGCCGTAAAGCGCCACTTCCGCGAATGCGGGAAGGATATCGAATCCAAATGTTTCACCGTCGCGGGCGTTGGCGATATGTCCGGAGACGTCTTCGGAAATGGCATGCTGCTGTCGAGGAAAACGAAGCTGCTAGCAGCCTTCGATCATCGGGACATCTTCATCGATCCGGATCCGGATCCCGAGCTGTCTTGGACTGAGCGAAAGAGGTTGTTCGATCTCCCCCGCTCCTCGTGGCAGGAATACAACCGCTCGAAGCTGTCAAAGGGTGGAGGGGTCTTCTCCCGCCAGCTCAAGGAGATCCGCCTGTCCAAGGAAGCGAGGGAGGCTTTGGCGCTAGAGGAGTCCTCCCTGGGTCCGTCCGAGCTCATCAAGGCGATCCTGAGAGCACCTGTCGAGCTACTCTATGTGGGCGGCATCGGCACCTACGTGAAGGCGTCCAGCGAAACGCATCTTCAAGTCTCTGACAAGGGCAACGACGCCGTGCGGATAGACGGCAGCGAACTGCGAGCCCGGATTGTCGCGGAGGGCGCCAACCTGGGGTTCACTCAGGCCGGCCGGATCGAATTCGCCCGCAAAGGCGGTCGGATCAACAGTGATGCGATCGACAATTCGGCGGGCGTCGACAGTTCAGACCTCGAGGTCAACATTAAAATCCTGACCTCGGCCGTCGAACGGGAAGGGGCGCTCACGAGAGCGGCCCGTGATGCATTGCTTGCGTCCATGACGGACGATGTTGCCGATCACGTGCTTGCGCACAATCGATCGCAGACACTGGCACTCAGTTTGATGCAGTGGGAAGCGTCGCGACGGCTGCCGGAGCACGCCGAGTTCATTCGTTCCTTGGAACAAGCGGGGCGGCTGAATCGGAAGGTGGAGGGGCTACCCTCCGCAGCAGCACTCGCGGAGCTGCGGGAGGCCTCCCAAGGGCTGAGTCGACCGGAGCTCGCCGTCTTGCTCGCCTACGGCAAGCTCAGCCTGTTCGACGAGTTGGTGAGCTCGCGCGCGCCAGATGATCCTTACTTCCTGAAGACGCTTGCCGCCTATTTTCCGGGTCAGCTGGACAGATTCCGTCCCTCGATGAACCGGCACCCTCTCAAGCGGGAGATCGTTGCAACCTGCCTCGCCAACGAAATCGTAGACGTCGTCGGGCCAAGCTTTCTTGCTCGCGTCAAAGCGGCTGTCGAGTGCGACGCCGGTGTAGTTGCCACGTCGTATGCTGCAGCCAGTGACATCTTCGCAGTGCGTGAGCTCTGGTCCGAAGTTCAGGCTCTGGACGGCAGAGTTCCTGTGGCTGTTCAGCATAAGCTCTACGGACAGATAAGCCGTGGCATCCGGCAGCAGACCTACGCGTTAGCGAAACGCGGCGCCGCCACAATCAGAGGCGTTGATGAATTCGTTGCGTCGTACCGCGATCCAATAGGGAAGCTCGTGCACGGAACGGATCAGCTGAAAGGTGCCGCGCTCAGGGCTTACCTGGAACGTGTGGAGGATTTCGCGCGCAACCGCGTACCGGCCGAGCTCGCCGCAAGGGTGTCGATACTTCCGCATCTGCGGGCGAGCCTCACCGTGGCAGATATCAGTCGCGAATGCTCGGCGGCGCTGCTCGATGTCGCGCTTATCTACGAGGAGGTGGGCGCGGCATTCCGGATCGACATGATTGCGGAGGCCGCTGATAGCTTCGAAAGCGCTGACATGTACGAAACGGTTGCCGCTCGCACTCTCGGCGCCAGCCTCTCGGACGAGCAAGAGAAGCTTACCCGAGTTATCTTGGCGCAGAGGGCGCCGGCGGATCAAGTGCGGGCGATCGTTGAGCGCTGGAGCCACCGACATCGAGATCTGGTGGCGCCGCTGCTGTCGAAGATTGATGAGCTCGCGGGTGCCGCTGGGCCGTGGAACTTGGGCCGGCTGATCCTTGCCAGCTCAACGGTCCAGAAGCTGGTGGGCCGGGCATTTGGCGAGCCGGCTAACGTGTAGGTTGGCTGGTTGCAGTGTCCCTCATCCTGTGCTCGGTCGAGCGCCGCACTGACAACGATGTTGGTTGGCCACACTCTGAGGAGAGCCCGATGCGACAGATGCTCAAGATCGCAT
>JADDQD010000135.1:0-4202 GCA_016781555.1 Pseudomonadota bacterium
CATGGGCTACAAGCTGTTCGTGGTGCTCGCCTGGTTCGTGAGCAGCTTTGGCGGAGGCGCCGTTGCAAAGTTGATCGGCGATCGGCTCTGGCCCTTGTGGGGGACCGTAGCGGTCATGACCGCAAACGCCGTCGCGAGCATGTTCTTCCTGCCCCTCCCCGTGTGGATGCAAATAGCCGCGGTCGTGGTGCCGCTGGCAGGTGGCTTCCTCGCCACCCACGTCGCACGGCGGCAGTCAGGAATACCGAGCGAGCCACATGCAGAGGTTTAGCAGCTTCACCGATTTCTGGCCGTTCTATCTCAAAGAACATGCCCAGCCGCGGACCCGCGCATTCCATTATGCCGGAACGAGTCTCGTCGTGCTGATAGCCGCGGCGGCCATAGCGAGCGCCAATTGGTGGCTGCTCATTGCAATGCCGATCGCCGGCTACGCCTTTGCATGGGTGAGCCACGTCGCGATCGAGCACAACCGGCCAGCAACATTCACCCATCCGCTATGGTCCTTGCGCGCGGACTTCAAGATGTGGTGGATGTGGCTAACCGGCCGCATCGCGGCGGAACTGGATGCAGCCGGAGTCTCGCGCGCGGATCGCGGCTAACTCAGCGCCCCTGGGCGCGCCAGCGCTTGACCACGCGAGTGACCATGGCCTCTTCGTCGCCGCTCTGCTTCCACAGGTCGGTGAAGCTTGGATCCGAGGAAGCCGGGCAGCGATCCTTTTCCAGATCGTCGAAGGCGACGCGGATTGGAATTGAGACGCCTTCACCGCAAACGATGCATTCGCGGTTGCGGAGGGCGGGGATGACGTCGAGGAAGCCGCGCGCGCCTTCTGGCATTGCGCTCTTCACATATTGCTGGTCACGATCATTGTTGAGCCGCATCGCGATGATGGTGCCGCACTGCGATAGGACGCCTTCGGCCAAGTCGGAAGGCCGCTGTGTGATGAGCCCAAGTGAGACGCCGTATTTACGGCCTTCCTTGGCAATCCGCTCCAGGATCTTGCGAACGGCCTGGCCGCTCGAGGTTTTGTCGGCGGGGACGTAGCGGTGCGCTTCCTCGCAAATCAGCAGCACCGGCCGCTGAAGCTCGTTGCGTGACCAGATCGCATAGTCGAACACGAGACGCGAGAGCACGGCAACCACAACGGAGGTGATGTCCGAAGGAACGCCGGAAACATCGACGATCGAGATCGGCTTTCCCTTCGCGGGCAGGCGGAAGATCTTGGCGATGAAGCTCGTCATCGTGTCGGCGACAAGCATGCCCGAGAACATGAAGCTGTAGCGCGGATCCGCCTTCAGCTCATCGATCTTGGTCTTAAGCCGCATGTAGGGCGCAGTGTCCGTGGCCTTGTTAAGAAGGCCCATCTCGTTGGTAATCGCGTTGGTGAGGTCAGTCAGCGTGTAGGGGATCGGCGAATCCACGGTCAGCTTGGTCAGACCCTCCGCAGCGCGGTTCTTCGAGCGTGCATGAAGCAGGCACTTGGCCAGAATGTCGCTGTCGCGCTGCTTGTCGGCGCCCGACGAAGTGATCAGAACCTCGCAATGCTCTTCAAAGTTCATCAGCCAGTAGGGCATTGCGAGATTGTCGACGTTGAACAGCTCGCCATAGCCCTTGAAGGCGGCGGAATATTCGCCGTGCGGGTCGATCATCACGATGTGCCCTTCGGGGGCAAGTTCGCAGATTCGGTGCATGATCAGCGCTGCCGACGTGGACTTGCCGGTGCCGGTCGACCCCAGAAGTGCGAAATGCTTGCCCAGCATCGCATCGACATAAAGAGCGCCGCGGACATCTTTGGTCGGGTAGACGGTGCCGATTTCAATGTGCGGCCGGTCGTCGGCTGAGAACATCTGCTTCAGATCGTACCCGCTGACCGGGAAGACACGATTGCCGGGAATTGGATAGCCGGTGATACCGCGCTTGAAGTTCACGAGGCTGCCGCGCTCGTCCTCATCGCCTTCGCCCATAAAGTCGATGTCGGCGAAAAGAACAGTTTCTCCTTCGTCGGAGTTTTTGAGATTGCGCACGTTGGCGAGCAACCAGCGACGGCCGGATTGGAGCTTTACCTGGCTCCCAACCTGTCCGGACATGGCAACGCTTGGATCGGGATCGCTCAACAGAGCCTGCAGTCGCTGGGCATCGATCTTGATCTTGGCGCCGCCGCCCGAAACCTCCACCACTGCGCCGATCGGCTCGAGACGTGGATTATGCAGCGGGGTGATTGCAGAGGTTCGGGATAAAGCGTCGTCACTGGACTCCGGACGCGGATAGCCGTGCAGGTTCATCATATCAGTCATGACGTCGTAAGTTCCCCGATTGCGCTCTCACTCGCCGCCGGAATAGCGGACAAACAGTAAAGAAGTGTTTGCGCAGAGGCGTTTCGTCAGCCGCGGCGGAAGATCGCGCTTGCCGCCCACCCCAGGAAAAGCGAAATGGCGACGGCGACAACGCCGTAAAGCAGCGACCAGCGGTCGGCGGCTTCGGCGACAAAACGCTCGAATCCAAGCTTTTCGATCCTGATCTCGCGAACGGCTGCCGCAATCACCCGGCCGTCGCGGATGAGGAAAGTCTCGGCCGTATAGTTGCCGACCTGCACCCGCGCCGGAATATTGATGCGCGCCCGGTAAAGCACGCCATCGGTGATCTCAACGCCGTTCGGGTCCTCTTTATAAAGCTGATGGCGCTGCTGCAGTTCGATAAGGCCAGCTTCGAAGCGCCGGCGTTCCTCTGGCGTCGCACCCGCGCCGGGAGAAAGCTGGAGGTTCTGCAGCCCCAGCTCATAAATGGCTGCGAAGCGCTCGTCGACGAGTTCGGAGACGGGCCGGGAAGAGGCGACGGCGTAGAACGAAGGCGCGGATCGAAAGCGTTCGCTTTCCACATTCATCCAGATCCCTGCGACCTTCTGCTTTTCACGAACCAGGATCGGCTGGACAGGGCCCTTCACCACGACCGCGACGTCCACTCTGTCGGTTGGAACGCGGCCACCGGGATAAAGGATCGCGCCGAACAGGAGGAGCTCTGCGCCAGTGAACGAATAGCGGATCTCGATCTCGCGTTGCGAGACGTCGGGGACGAGCTTCGGCTCGCTCGCGCCCAGAACGAGCGGCGCGATCAGCAGAAACGCAAGCGCGCGAAGCAGCCTCACAGCGAATCGATCATGTAGATTTCGGGTGGTCGCCAGCCAAGGCCGAGCGCCATTCGAAAAGCGACGGCAAGCACGATTATGGCCAGGACCATGCGGAGCAGCTCAGGTTTGACCTTTTGGGCGAACCGGGCACCGAACTGAGCGCCGACAACGCTACCAAGCAGCAACAGCACCGCAAGGACGATATCCACGGACTTGGTGGTCGTCGCGTGAACAAGGGTCGTCGCGGCGGTGACGAACAGGATCTGCATCAGCGATGTGCCCACAACCACGGTGGTGGACATGCCGAGCAGGTAGATCATGGCGGGAACGATGATGAAGCCGCCGCCGACCCCAAGCAGCACCGTTAGCATCCCCGAAAGAAAACCGAGGGCGAAAGGAGCGAGGGGGGAGATGTAGAGACCTGATTGATAGAAGCGCCAGCGCAGGGGCAGCACCGCAATGAGCGGATTGTGGCGACGGCGGGGCTTGGCGTTTGGTTTGGGCTTGATGATGTCCAGCGCAGTGGCCGCTTCCTTGGCCATCAGCGTGCCTATGCTGCCCAACAAAACAACGTAAAGAAGGGCGATGACCGTGTCGATCTGCCCGCTGTTTTGCAGAAGGCGGAAAAGCCCGCCGCCCGCCAACGAGCCGAAGGTTCCGCCGGCGACGAGCACCGCACCCATTCGATAATCGACGCCGCGGCGGCGACGGTGCGCGAGCATGCCCGATACGCTGGTGCCGGTGATCTGCGTCGTGGAAGAGGCGACTGCGACCGCGGGTGGGATGCCGTAGAAGATCAGGATCGGGGTGGTCAGAAAACCGCCGCCGACGCCCACCATGCCACTCAGCAACCCGACCACGCCGCCCAAGGCGGTGATCATCAGCGCGTTCACGGAAAGCCCGGCGACGGGAAGGTAGATGTCCACGGGCCGGAAACTAGCCGCTAATCCACGGGTTCGGAAGGCGCGGGCAGAGCGCTGCAGTCAAAAAACCTACTGGGATCGAGACCGGTGGCACGCCCCCTCGTGACCAAGGGGCGAAAGAAGATGCGGCAGCGCATTCCATCTTCGGCATCCTCTC
>JADDQD010000135.1:4220-6556 GCA_016781555.1 Pseudomonadota bacterium
CGCTGATCGTCGCAAACAGTCCGCTGGGGCACACGTACCATGATCTGCTTGAAGCGCCGCTCGGCCCCGCGCTCACCCCCAAGCTTGGGCCGGTAACAGCTCACTTCTTGATCAATGACGGGCTGATGGCGATCTTCTTCCTGCTCGTCGGCCTCGAGATCAAGCGGGAGTTCGTGGACGGACGGCTTTGCACTTGGGACCGCCGGCGGCTCCCGTTCATCGCCGCAAGCGTTGGAATGGCGCTGCCGGCCGGTTTCTACCTCCTGCTGACCGCCGGCGAACCTGCTCTTGTCAACGGCTGGGCGATTCCCGCGGCGACTGACATCGCGTTCGCGATTGGCGTGTTGGCGCTCCTAGGCAGTCGCGCACCGGCATCGCTGAAACTGTTCCTCACCACCGTTGCCATCGTGGACGACATGGGCGCGGTCGCGATCATCGCAGTCGCCTACACGCCGGCGTTGAATACGCTCTATCTCGGCATTGCGGCGGGCATCCTCTTTGCCCTCTACGCGATGGGCAAGAGCGGGGTCAGCCAGCTCTGGATCTATGGATTGGGAGCGGCTTTCCTCTGGTACGCGGTTCTGATGTCCGGGGTCCACGCAACCATTGCGGGCGTGCTTGCCGCAACCGCCGTACCTATTATCAAGACGCCGGGAACCCCGGATTCAGCCGAATCCGCACTCCACCGTCTCGAACATAAGCTCACCCCGTTGGTAGCGTATTTGATCGTGCCGCTGTTCGGCTTCGCCAATGCGGGAGTTTCGCTGGAAGGCTTCGAGCTAGGAGAGCTTCTTGCCCCACTGCCGCTCGGCATTGCCGTCGGTTTGTTCGTCGGCAAGCAGGTCGGCATCTTCGGCGCGGTGTGGCTTTCTGTTAAATTCGGATTGGCCACGCAGTTGCGGAGTGCAACGTGGCTCCAGATCTATGGAGTTTCGGTGCTCTGCGGTATCGGCTTTACGATGAGCCTTTTCATTGGAGTGCTGGCATTTCCATCCAGTCCAGTGCTGATCGAGGAAGCCAAAATTGGCGTGATCCTTGGTTCGCTGCTCTCAGCTGTGGTCGGCTACGCCGTGCTTCGCTTTGCCCCATTGCGAGCAGATCATCTAGCAGTTCAGCGCGCGCAGGACCGCGAGATTGCCATTGACGGCGATGTGGCCGGTATCCAAGATCCGGCATGATCAAGCTTTCGGGCCTGTTCGGCGTATTGCTTCTGCTCGCCGCCTGCGTTTCCAGCCCCCGCGACAGCGACAATCTGGATGAAATCGCGGCTGATTACGTCCAGATGACACTTGAGATTGGCGAGCGCGAGCCTGGCTATGTCGATGCCTATTATGGTCCAAAGGAGTGGGCCGATGCAGCCAAAGCCGCGCCCCGGTCGCTCCAGGAACTGGCCGAGCAGGCCAATTCGCTGCGCGATCGCGCCGGTGCCATCGATGCGGGGGCGCTTCAGCCCATTGAGCGCCGCCGACGCGACTTCCTCCTGGCCCAGCTCCGCGCAGCACAGACGCGGCTACGCATGCTCCAGGGGGAGCGGTTGAGTTTCGCCGAGGAAGCTCAAGGGTTGTTCGGAGTTCAAGTCGAGCTGAAGCCCCTCACCCATTATGATCCCATTCTTGCGCGCGTCGAAACGCTGGTACCCGGCTCTGGAGCGCTATCCGAGCGGGTTGATGCCTTCCAGGACCGCTTCACGATCCCGAAGGAGCGGCTTCGCCCCGTCTTTGATGCAGCGATCGCCGAATGCCGGCGCCGAACTGCGCAGCACATCGGGCTGCCTCAAGGTGAAAGCTTCACGATGGAGTTCGTCACTGGGAAAAGCTGGTCCGGTTACAATTATTATCAGGGCAATTTGAAAAGCCTCATCCAGATCAACACCGACTTGCCCATCCGGATCAGCCGGGCAGTCGATCTTGGCTGTCATGAGGGCTATCCCGGGCATCATGCATTGAACATGCTGCTCGAGCATCGGCTGAAGCGGGGGCTCGGCTGGGTCGAGTTCAGCGTCTATCCGCTTTATTCGCCGCAGTCGCTGATCGCCGAGGGGTCAGCCAATTACGGCATCGACCTGGCGTTTCCGGGTGAAGAGCGGCTTCGCTACGAGACAAGCGCGCTCTATCCGCTCGCAGGCCTCTCCACCCGGAGTGCCCCGAAATATCTCGAGCTTCTCCGCGCCACCAGCGAGCTGGCGGGCGCCCGCTTCACGATCGCACGTGAACTTCTCGAAGGGCGCATCGACCGCGCCAAGGCGGTGGAACTGACGCAGAAGTATCAGCTCGTTTCGAAAAAGCGCGCCGAGCAGCTCATCGACTTCACCCAGCAGTATCGAAGCTACGTCATCA
>JADDQD010000135.1:6576-6778 GCA_016781555.1 Pseudomonadota bacterium
ATGGTGAAAGCCTATGTCGAAGCCGCGGGCGCGAGTTCGCAAGCCCGCTGGGCAGCGATGGAGCGCATCATTTCGGAACCTACGCTTCCCCGCGATCTTCTGGCGCGCCGCTGATGCGTTCGTTCTGGGACCCGCGCCAGCTCGCGCACGCTCCGAGCATCGAAATGCACAATGGCAGAATCGAGGTATGCGCCGAAACGCC
>JADDQD010000207.1 GCA_016781555.1 Pseudomonadota bacterium
GTTCGCTTGCGCTGAACAGGCGGGGGCCGAGGGCCAAGCTGAGGCCAAAGCTGAGACCAGCGGACCTGTTTTCTGAAAAGTCATTCCAGCCCCGCAGGTAAGCGGTGATTCCGCTAAACCCCTGCGAAAGCGAAATAACCGCGAGTCTCGCTCGTTGATCCTCGCGCTGCACCCGCGCGTAGCTGACGCTAAGCTGCGCGCGAGACCATAAGCTACTGGCGATCTGTGCCTGCTCGATGCGCTTCGGAGGAGACAATCGCTTCAAGTCAAAGCCGTTCAGGCGAGGCTGTTCAGCTGTTACCGAAGCTAGGTCGTGATAGGCGCCAAAAGCTCTGACGGCGCGAAGGCTGGCGGAGAAGGAGCCGTGGCGGCTTTCGAGGCCAATATCCAGATTGCCTCCCGCACCTTCCATGGAGCGGCTCCCGCTCAGTGCAGCCGAGGCGATCGCCACAGATTCGATATCAACGGCGGCGCCAGCACCAAGCAGTTGCAGGCCCCGCGTCCCCTCGCCATGAGCGTGGAGCGTCAAACGGTCGGAGACGCCGTAACGTACGCTTCCGGAAAGGGCTAGCCGACCATCATAGTCATTGGAGTGGATGCCGTAGTTGCGCCGGGCAAAGCCGAGCTCCACCCCGAAATCGAAAAGCCCGCGCGCAAGCAGCGAGTCGGAGGCGTAGAAGGGGACTTCTAGGCGGGACTCCCGGCCGAGCAGGTCGCGCACCACGACTTCCGCGTGTCCAGCTCCGGCGCGCGGCGGACCCGGGCTCACCTCGAATGGGCCTGCCGGCACTTGCGAGCTCAACACCTGCGCTCCATCAATGAACAGATCGAGCGTCGAAGGCGCTTGCGCAGTGCCGCGCAGCACCGGCACCGGCCTTGTCAAAATATCCGGCCTGAGACTGAAGCTCCGCGAGAGCTGCACACCGCCCATTCGGATTGGTCTGGTCCATGAAAGGCCGCTGGAGACCAGATCGCCGACATTGACCGCAGTCAAACGGCCCGGATCCTCCCACGGCCAGCTCGTGTCGAGGCGAACCGCACCAGCCCGCGCCGGCGAGTGCGTGGTGGCGACGATTGAGCTGCTAACAAGCCCGAAAGCTCCGAAGAGCCTTGCTTCGAGCTGCGCGCCGCCATCGAACGGCGCGAGACGGCCACTCGCATCATCGCGGGCACCCGACCCCACCAATGTATAGTTCACCACCATACCCGTCGCTGGAGGCGCAACCTCCAGGCGCGGCGAAGCCGAGGCTGAAGCCAGACGCTGCATCTTCAGCAGCTCCGGTGGGGAGATAAGCGCAACCCTCTGAACTGCGGGATCGTATCGGTAAGAGAGGCCGGGAAGCTCGTGCAAGGCGATCAGCCCGTCACGGGGCGGGGGCAACCGGCTTGCGTCGAAACCTACGGCGGCCAGCTCCTCCGCTGTGGTCGCAAGTTCGCCATAGGGCGCCTCCGTAAAAGTCGCGATCAGCCTGGTGGGGCGGCCATTCAGCTCCACCTCAAGCGCAAGAAGGTTGGCTGGCGCCCGCTCCTGCTCATTCGGGGCATCGCCCGCCCAGGCTGCCGAAGGAACAGCTGCCGGGAGGGAAACGAGCAGCCAGGCAAAGCTGCGAGGGCGCCCCTTAGGGCGTGGGGAGGCTCGTGAGGTCGGCATGAACCGCTCCGGCGTCCGAGGCGGCAATGAGCTTGGCCGACACCGTTGCGCCTTCCTTGAGGTTCAGCGTCCAGCGCGCTTCGCTGTTGCCGAGCACATAGCCGACGAGGCCCAGCCTCTGATCGAGCAGCCTTCCGGCCTCGTCTCTGATCTCCAGGTCGCTGATCCGCTGCCGCCGCGGCCCGCTATTGAGCGCAGCAAGCTCCCACCCGCCGGAGGTGCGCTCGATCCGCCACTCGACGCGTGGCGCCGCCTTGGCGTTGCTGCCGAAGAAGACGGGGACCGACTGCCGCAACAGCATCCGCACGCCGTCGGCAGGTGCGGGCTTGGCAACCGGAATTTCGTCGACGATCAATCGGTAGGCTTCTTCCGTGGTTGCAGGCGCCTTAGTGATTCGAACGACCCGGGCGACTTGCTGACGACCCGGCTCGATCTTCGCGGCGGGCGGGCTGGCCACCACATCCGACGTCGGCGTCAAGACGTCACGCCCTCCTACCTGGCTCCAACGGAAGATGCGGAGTTGAAGCATCACCGACTCCGCGGAGCCATTGCTCAGCGTAACCACTCCTGTGGGCGCATCTGCGGGAGCCTCTATGACCACCGGAACGATTTGGAACACCGCCGCCGCGGCAGGCAGCGCCGGCGTCACCGCTCCGCCGAGCAGCAGCATCATTGGGAGGTTCCGTGGGCGGAGCATTCGACGCGCTTCGATCCGATCAGTAGGTGATCGTGACGTTGATGGTGTCGCCGTAGGTGCCCGCGGCGGGGGTGCTCTGCGACGGAACTCGGCCGTAGACGGTGAACGTCTGCGAAGCGCCGCTGCCGGTTCCCGCCACCGTGTCGGTTCCTTGCGTATTGCCCCAAGTGAGCGTCCGCGCAGAGTCGCGATAGAGTGCGTAATTGATGGTCGAGCTGCCCGAGGTCAGCTTTCGCGTCGTGGTTGTCGCTCCGGACCCGAGGCCGGCGTCCAGCGCAACCGTATATGGGCTGTTGGCCGTGCACTGCACGTCGAGAGTGCCGGTTGCGTCCGTATTCGCGCCGAGCGCACCGTAAGTGCCAAAAGCGATCGCGCTCGCGCTCACGAGCGTACATGACGATTGAATCGTCATGCTGACGTTGAAACTGCCGGTGGATGTCGCGGCAGACGCTGATTGCGGCAGAGCGGCCAGCAGCAGGCAGCAAAACGCGGTTCGTACCGGAAGCTTCCTTACGTCGCGATTGCGGATCATTTGATGGCGCTCCCTAAGCTTTAGTCCTCAGCATGCTACAGAGGAATTCTTAAGAAGCTGTTGTTCAAGCACCTACCTGATGCCAAAACGCCATCGGCGGCAGAGGTCATGGTATTCGAGGTGCATTTCATTTGGGCACCGGCGACCAAGCGTTACAATGCCACCAAGCTTGATAGCGTGCTGGGTGCTGAAGGCGCCTGCTTCAGCCTCGGTCGGCCGCGGAACCGCCGCCATCGTAACGTAGGAGAAAAACTCCCCCGCCGAGAATGAATCCCACGAGTTGCGAAGCGATAAGCACCATCATGTTGGCCTCCCTCCCGCCATGTGCGGGGATGCATGCATTATCCTTGAACTCCGTTACTTCCTGGTTAACCAAACTTTCCGTCGATGCATCGCAGACGAGTGGCTGGTCGTGCAGCGCTGACCACGAGAGAAGCGTTCCCCCCCAACCCCCGTCCGGCGCAGGTTGACCGCGCCACCCGGAGGTAGCAGAGCGTTGGACGCCGCAGCCGCGGATGCACACTCACGCCAAGAGGAACATGATGGCCGAAGCAAGGACGCTGCCGTTTGACTGGGCAGATCCGTTTGCGCTCGACGCGCAGCTTACGGACGAAGAGCGGCTCGTTCGCGACACTGCCGAGGGCTACGCGCAGGAGCGGCTGCTGCCCGGCGTGACACAGGCCTATCTGGAAGAGCGGTTCGACCGCGACCTGATGCGGGAGATGGGGGAACTCGGCCTCCTCGGCGCCACCATCCCCACGCAATATGGCGGGGCCGGGCTCAATTACGTCAGCTACGGTCTTGTTGCGCGCGCGGTGGAGCGAGTCGACAGCGGCTACCGCTCAGCCATGTCGGTGCAGTCCTCGCTCGTCATGTATCCAATCCACGCCTACGGCTCGGAAGAACAAAGGATGAAGTATCTGCCGAGGCTCGCGAGCGGCGAGTGGGTCGGCTGCTTCGGCCTCACTGAACCCGATGCAGGGTCCGATCCCGGCAGCATGCGCACCCGCGCGGAGAAGGTTGACGGCGGCTACCGGCTCACCGGCTCCAAGATGTGGATCACCAACTCGCCGATCGCCGACGTGTTCGTCGTGTGGGCGAAATCCGACGCGCATGACGGCAAGATAAAGGGGTTCATTCTCGAAAAGGGCATGGGGGGTCTGAGTGCCCCCAAGATCCGGGAAAAGCTTTCGCTGCGCGCGTCCATCACCGGCGAGATCGTGATGGACGGCGTTGAGGTACCCGAAGAAAATCTCCTCCCGAACGTCAGCGGCCTCAAGGGGCCCTTCGGCTGCCTCAACCGGGCGCGCTATGGAATTGCCTGGGGATCGATGGGCGCGGCCGAGGCCTGTTTCCACGCCGCCCGCCTCTACACGCTCGATCGCAAGCAGTTCGGGCGGCCGCTTGCCGCGACCCAGCTTGTCCAGCTGAAGCTTGCCAACATGGTCACTGAAATCACCCTTGGGCTTCAGGCGGCGCTGCGCGTCGGCCGGCGCATGGACGAAGGCGAGCTCATCCCTGAGACCATCAGCCTCATCAAGCGCAACAATGTCGGCAAGGCACTCGACATTGCGCGGGTCGCGCGCGACATGCACGGCGGCAACGGCATCAGCGCCGAATTCCAGGTGATGCGGCACGCATCCAACCTCGAGACGGTCAACACTTATGAAGGGACGCACGACGTCCACGCGTTGATCCTCGGCCGCGCGATCACCGGGATCGCGGCGTTCTAGCGAAATGGACAGGCCGCTTGCTGGACTGAAGGTGGTCGAGCTCGCGCGGATTCTCGCCGGGCCTTGGGCCGGGCAGCTGCTCGCGGATCTCGGTGCCGAAGTGATCAAGGTCGAACGGCCGGGAAGTGGCGACGACACAAGGACTTGGGGCCCTCCCTTCGTCACCAGCCCCGACGGCGAGGATCTGAGCGCGGCCTATTTCCACGCCTGCAACCGGGGCAAGAAGTCGGTCGCGATCGACATCGAAAGCGAAAGCGGGCGTGAACAAGTCCGCGCTTTGGCAGCCCGGGCCGACGTCCTCATCGAGAATTTCAAGGTTGGCGGTCTTGCCCGCTATGGGCTCGATTTTTCCTCGATGTCGAAGCTCAACCCGGGGCTGATCTACTGCTCGATCACCGGCTTCGGGCAAACCGGCCCCTACGCGCCGCGCGCCGGTTACGACTTCATCATCCAGGGAATGGGCGGTGCCATGTCACTGACCGGGGAACCCGACGGCGAACCGCAAAAAGCCGGCATTGCTTATGCCGACCTTTTTACCGGGCTTTACTCGACGGTTGCCATTCTTGCTGCGCTTCGCGAGCGGGACCGGACCGGCACCGGCGCGCATATCGACATGGCGCTTCTCGACACCCAAGTGGCGGTGCTTGCCAACCAGGCGCTGAACTGGATGGTCTCTGGCAAGGTTCCCCACCGTATGGGGAACGGCCACGCCAATCTGGTGCCCTATCAAGCGTTCAAGGTCGCCGACGGCGAAGTGATTGTGGCCGTCGGCAACGATCGGCAGTTCGCGCGGCTTTGCGAAATCTTGGGCTTGCCTGAGCTCGTTCAGGACGAGCGCTTTCGAACGAACCCGGCCCGTGTCGTCAACCGGGCTGCGCTTATCCCGCTCCTGGAAATCGCGATGCGAGCACGCGGGCGGCAGGAATTGTCCAATGCTCTCGATGCCGCTGGGATTCCGGCCGGGCCGATCAACACCGTGGATGCGGTGTTTGCTGATCCGCAAGTCGTGGCAAGAGGGCTTCAGCTGCAGGGCGCGATTCCCGGGCTCGCTTCGCCGATCGTGATTGACGGGAACCGGCAAGTCGCAGAGCAGCGAAGCCCCGCGCTCGACCAAGACCGGGACATCCTGGAGCATGGCGCCCAAAGCCCGGAAGCCGGCTCTTCTTGAAACGAGGCGGCCACAAACGACCAGAGAGCAAGGGCGACTGGTTTCTTCTACGCCGCGCCGCGCTTGCGGCGGAAGAGCAGGATCGGCTCGCCTCGATAAAGCGCATCCTCGCGCAGGTCGAACCCAGCACGCTCGGCAACACGCACAGACGGTTCATTGTCCGGGCTGATGATTGCCGTCACCTCGTCGTGCGGCAGTTGCTCGTCCGCCCAGCCGAGTGCAGCCAGCACGGCTTCGGTGGCATAGCCCTGGCCGTGAGAGTGCTGCGCGAAGATCCAGCCCATCTCGGGTGAGCCTTCGATCGAAGGCTTCACCTCGCGCTTGTAATCGGCGAAGCCGACCTGCCCCAGATAGCAACCATCCGCCTTGCGCTCCACGAGCCAGTAGCCAAAGCCTAGCATCGGCCACAGGCCCACGGACGAAAGCATCCGCCGCCAACTACCTTCGCGCGTGTGCGGCTTCCCGCCAAGGAAGCGCGTGACTGCGGGATCCGCAAGCGTAGCCGCCTGGGCTTCCAAGTCGCTTTCGCAAAAGCCACGAAGGCGGAGGCGCGTGGTCTCGATCAGCGGGACCAAGCGAGCACCGCTTACTTGCGGCCGAGCGTCAGCCCGCCAAAGCGCTTGTTAAAGCGCGCAACCTGGCCACCCTGGTCAAGCACGCGGCCGGTGCCGCCGGTCCAGGCCGGATGAACCTTTGGATCGATGTCGAGCTGGAGCGTGTCGCCCTCCTTGCCCCAAGTGGAGCGAGTCTCGAACACGGTGCCGTCGGTCATCTGCACCTTGATCATGTGGTAATCGGGATGGGCGTCGTTCTTCATGGCGGGAATTTCCTGGATTGTGGCTGGTTCCGACCAGCCTCGATGAAAGCGCCGGTCATCTACTCTGCCGAGCCGAGGTTGACAAGTCTCGAGCCCGCGACCTTGCCGCGACGGCAGCGACTTGGCGTCAGGGCCTGATCGGC
>JADDQD010000068.1 GCA_016781555.1 Pseudomonadota bacterium
GGAGATGAAGCGGATGTCGCGGGCGGAGCCGGCGATCACCACGCTTTTGCCTGCCTCGCGCGCCTTGCGCAGCGCTGCGCGGAATGCCCGCTCAGGGTTTTTTGCTTCGATGAAGCGCCGCAACGGCTGTTCGCCATCCTCGGAGAGCTCGATCGTCCTGCGACCTTGCAGCGCCTGGCGCCAGGCGGCGTCTCCGGCGAGTGCGGCCTTGCCCCTGCGTGCCGCCGCTTCCTCGGCCAGCTCGATGAAGCGATCGCGTCTGTCTTCCGCTTCCGGGTCGAGGGCCACCGCTGCACCCGGAAGGTGGTCAAAGATCGTCACAGCGTCAGGGCCTGCTGTCGGTTCGACAGCGGGACGGATGACCAGCCGTTCAAACTCTTCGTGGGTGCCGAGCTGGCTCACCGGATCGTAAGTGCTGATCCGCTCGACCCGGTCCCCCTCGAGGTGAATTCTGACCGGCTTTTCGGCGTCGGCCGGGAAGACGTCGATGGCGCCGCCGCGAATTGCCATTTCTCCCGGCTCGTCGACACGGTCATCGCGGAAATAGCCCAGCCCCTGGAGCTCCGCCGCAAGCGCATCGCTGTCGAGTTCCCGGCCGTTTCGGACGATCCGCTGCAGGCCTATGAAAGCGGCAGGTGCTGCGACCTTTTGCGCGGCCGCAGCGGCATCGGTCACGAGCAGCACAGAGCGCTCGCCGCGGTCGTGCAGCGCGCTCAAGGCGGCAACCCGCCGCCCGGCCACCGCCGGCGAGGAGGGAGCATCCTCGCCCGGAAAGGCGTCGTGCGGCGGACACCAGAGCACCAGGGCATCGCTGAGCGCCCCAACGGCCCCGGCGATTGCTTGGCCGCGTTGCTCGCTGCACGCGACGAAGATGAGATCGCCGTGCCCAAGCGCTCCGCAGATGCGCGCCACGGCCGGGCCCAAGGCGGCGGCGCTCCGCAACCGGGGAGCCCCGCCAGCTTCACGCTCAGCGGGCTCGGCGGCCGCCGTCTCCTGCAACATGTTATCTCCCGTGGAAAGAAGTGGCCAACGCCAGCAGGCGAGGCTCGTTCCGCTGCGCGGCAGTTCTGCTGGCGCGGGAACCATTCAGTTCGGAGGCGGTTCGATCCGGCACTGCCGCCGGAGAACAGCGATGGCCGAAAAGCGCGAAATTGAAGCGGAGCATAAGCCCGAGGGGGCGGATGGGCCGGAACCCGTGGACCAAGCTCCGCTGGGCGGCGGCGGTGGCGGGATTTCCAGCGGCCTTCAGCCGGGCGGTACCGCTCCCGGGGGAGGGCCGGGTGCAGGAGTGGGTAGTCTGGGCACCGGCGGCGCGTCGAGTGTGGATAGTCCCTCCGGCAACGTGAAAAGCGGCCGGCGCTGAGCGGGCTTTTGGCAGGTTTGACGCACGGCCTCTCTCTCGCGCCGCATAGTGCCGGGAAGGTGCGATGAAGTTCGCCATTTTCGGCCTCACCGTCAGCTCCTCATGGGGGAACGGCCATGCGACGTTGTGGCGCGGCCTGATCCGGGCCCTCACGGAGGCAGGGCACGAGGTCGTCTTTTTCGAGCGCGATGTCTCTTATTATGCCGGCGCCCGCGATCTCCATTGGCTTTGGGACGGCGCCGAGCTCGTCCTTTATCGGGACTGGGAAAGCGTTCGCGCCAAAGCGTCTGCCGAAGTCGCACGCTCCGACGTGGCGATGGTCACCTCATATTGTCCGGACGCCATTGCCGCATCCGATCTGATCCTTGCTGAAGCACCTGCGATCACCTCCTTCTACGATCTCGACACGCCGGTGACGCTCGCTCGGCTGGATGCCGGGGTGCAAGTGCCCTATGTGCCGCCTTATGGGCTGAGCGACTTCGACCTGGTGCTGAGCTATACGGGCGGCGAGGCGCTGACGGCGCTGAAGGAACGGCTGGGCGCAGCGCGCGTGGCACCGCTCTACGGCCACGTCGATCCGGCCCTGCACAAGCCGGCTGACCCTTCGCCCTTGTTCGGGGCCGATCTCTCCTACCTCGGCACCTATGCCGACGACCGGCAAGCGGCCCTGGAGAGGCTGTTGATCGAGCCCGCGAGGCTCAGACCCGATCTCCGCTTCGTCATCGGCGGTTCCGGATATCCCGAAGATTTTCCCTGGACCGACAACATCTATTTTGTGCGCCACCTGCCGCCCGCCGACCATCCGGCTTTTTTCTGCTCGTCGGGCCTGACGCTGAACGTCACGCGCGCCGACATGGCCGCGATCGGCTATTGCCCATCGGGGCGGCTGTTCGAGGCGGCCGCTTGCGGCGTTCCGGTGCTCAGCGACTGGTGGCAGGGGCTGGACAGCTTCTTCGAACCGGGCGCCGAAATCCTGATCGCGCACTCCACGGAAGATGCGGTGGCGGCGCTGGATTTGCCCGAGGAAGAAAGGGCCGCGATTGCAAATGCCGCGCGCGAGCGCGTGCTTGCGGAGCACACGTCCGAGCACCGCGCGCGGGAACTGGTAGCGCTGCTGAATGGTCTCGGCACCGCAGCGGCAAGCCCGATGCTCATGGCGGGAGAATGATATGTGGGGAGTGATACCGGCGGCAGGGAATGGCACCCGCATTCAGCCGCTTGCATTTTCGAAGGAATTGCTGCCGGTCGGCGGCCGCTCCGATGAAAGGACCGAGCGCCCCAAAGCCGTGAGTGAGTATCTGGTCGACCGCATGGTACGGGGCGGCGCGTCGAAGATCTGCTTTGTCATTTCGCCGGGCAAATCCGACATCATGGAATATTACGGCACCGGGCGAGTGACGGTGGCGGATGTCGCATATGTTGTGCAGCCGCACGCGGTAGGGCTTTGCGATGCGATCTTTCGTGCGCATCCGGTGATCCCGCGCGACGAGCCGGTGCTGGTGGGGCTGCCGGACACGATCTGGTTTCCTGAAGACGCGCTTCTCAGCCTTCCCGACGACAAGCTCTCCTTTCTTCTGTTCCCGGTCGAACAGCCGCAATTTTTCGACGCCGTGGTGACGGATGCGGCGGGACGCGTCGAGGAAATCCAGGTCAAGTCGCCCGAGGCGCGCTCGAACTGGATCTGGGGCGCGTTCAAGATGCCGGGCCACGTCTTCCACGAGCTCCACGCTTTCTGGAAGAGCCGGGCCGAACCAGACGAATATGTGGGTACGCTCGTCAACGCCTGGTTGGCCGCGGGCGGCGATGCCGTGGGGGTGCGCGCGGGTGCATCTTATGTCGATGTCGGCACACTGGACGGCTATCGATCCGCCATGCAGCTTCTCCGGCCGCCGCCGGACAAGGAGATGGGCCACACCGCTTCCCGTGGGCAGGTCGCTTTGTGAACCTTTGCGATCGGGTCCACGTTCTTGTTGCCACTCCACCGTCGAGCACAAAAATATGGCTGAAGACGACAATCTGAGCGGAGATCCAGCGGCAGACGCCAAACCTCCGCGGGCGGCGGCTTTGCGCTTTCCCTTGGGCTGCATAGCAGCTTTCTTCATCTTCGGCCTGCTCGTCGCATTCACCTTGATGATGAGCCAAGGCTAATCAGGAGCGGCCGCGGCCGGCACTCAGCCGGATCCAGC
The DNA here is from genome assembly GCA_016781555.1 of Pseudomonadota bacterium. Lineage (GTDB taxonomy): Bacteria > Pseudomonadota > Alphaproteobacteria > Sphingomonadales > Sphingomonadaceae > Allosphingosinicella. The sequence goes on from JADDQD010000068.1 coordinate 3,550, forward strand.
GGTTTCTTCGGCGTCTGCCTCATTATCGGTACGTATCTTGCCCGTAGCTTCCGCCGCGGCGACGCCGGAGGTTTCCTGGACGCTAATGGGTTCTTCCGCAGCGACCTCATGGCGCATTTGCTGAGCCGGAGGAGGGGCTGCCCCATTGGGCGCATACTTTTCCGGATCGCCTCCGTGCGGGTTCGCCGCGCCCGAGACGGTCTCGGCGCCACCACTTCTTTCCTCGGCCATTGCCTGCTCCAGCTGTTGAGCCACCCCAACGCGAGGCGACTTCGTTTGGATGCGCTGTCTTGCAGCCTGGCATGCGCGCGCCATGAACTTCCGCTGGAACTCCTGATCAGTCGAGGTCGAGACCGAAGGCACGTAGATGTTCGGCGAGGCGGGCCTTCATTCTGTGAAGCGCTTCGGGTTCGGCCGCTTCGCACCGGGCGGTGAGCTTCGGCTCCGTACCGGACGCGCGGAGCAGCCACCACCCATCGGCTTCGGTGACTCGAATCCCGTCGGTGCGATCGATCCGTCCCCTGCAGTCGACGACGCGCGCGGCAATGCCGGCCAGAATTTCGGCCTTGCGCTCGTCCGGGCACGGGAGCCGGAGCTCGGGGGTTGCGACGACCGGCGGTAGGCTTTCGCGGAATTCCTGCAGGGTCATGCCCGAGCGGGTAATAGCCCGGAGCGCGCGCATGGCGACATAGAGGCCGTCGTCGGCATGGTGCCATCGGTCCCCGAAAAAGATGTGGCCGCTCATCTCCCCGGCAAGCGGCGCCGCCTCGGCAAGCATCTTTTCGCGCACAAGCACATAGCCGGACGGACCCATTACGGGCCGCCCGCCCGCCGCTGCGATGCCCTCGAAGAGGGTGCCGCTCGATTTGACGTCGGCAACGATCGTGCTTCCCGGGCGGTCGCGGAGGAGGTCGCGGGCAAGAAGAAGCAAGAGCTGGTCCGCCCAGACGATTTCTCCGGCGGAATCGACCAGGCCGATGCGATCGCCGTCACCGTCGAAGGCAATGCCGAGATCGAGGCCATGGCCGACCACGCCCTCAGCCAAGTCGCGGAGGTTTTCGGGGACGGAAGGATCGGGGTGATGGTTCGGGAAACGGCCATCGATTTCGGTCAGCAGGGTGAAGTGCCGGCCCGGCAGGAGCCGGACAAGACGCTCGACGATGGCGCCCGTCGCTCCGTTGCCGCTGTCCCAGGCGACCGAGAGCGGCCGATCGACCTCTGAAACAAGCGCCGCCAGATAGTCTTCGGCGAGATCGACCTCGACGATGTCGCCGCCTTCGGCCGCAGCCGGATCCACCTCCCACAATGCACGGAGCGCCTCGCCGAAAAGGGGATTGCCGCCGAGGTGCAGCTTGAAACCGTTCTGGTCGGCCGGATTGTGCGAGCCCGTTACAATGATGCCGCCGTCCAGCCCGAGCCGGTGGATCGTGAAGGAGACAAGCGGCGTCGGCCCGAGCGGCATGCGAAAGACGCGCATCCCCCCCTCCACCAGGCCGCGGACGAGCTCTGCCTCAAGATCCGGCGAACTCAGCCGCCCATCCCGCGAGACCGCAATCCTGCTCTTGTTTGTCGCCCGCGCCAGTGATGCAAAAGCGCGGCCGACGCCATGCGCGTCTCGTCCATCGAGCGTCCGGCCGATGACTCCTCTCAAGTCATAGGAGCGGCGCAGTGCGGGATTGATCGCGGGACGCTGGATCGGATCCATGGCTGCCGTTAGACGCAATGGTCGGAACTGAGTCCAGCTCGCGAGGCAAGGGAAAATGTCGGCAGCGCCAATTCGGGTCGGCATCGGGGGTTGGGACTATGATCCGTGGCGGGGCACTTTCTATCCGCTCGGCCTTCCAAAGGCCAAGCAGCTCGAATATGGGGCCAGCCGCCTCAGCGCGATCGAGATCAACGCCACTTATTACAAGTTGCAGAAGCCGGAGCTCTTTGCCGGCTGGGCCAAGGCTAGTCCTGACGGGTTCAAGTTTACAGTCAAAGGATCGCGCTTCTGCAGCAACCGCCGGGTTCTTGCCGACGGCGGGGAAGCGCTTGAGCGATTTTGCGGGCAAGGCTTTACCGAGCTCGGCGACAAGCTCGGGCCGATCCTGTGGCAGTTCATGGCGACCAAGAAGTTCGATCCCGAGGATTTCCGCGCCTTCCTGGCTTTGCTGCCAAGGGAGCAGAGCGGCGTCAGCCTCCGTCACGCGGTGGAAGTCCGACACGAAAGCTTTCGCGATCCGGGCTTCGTGGCGATGGCCCGAGCGGCCGGTGTTGCGATCGTGTTCGGCGATTCCGATGACTATCCCTGCCTCGCCGATCTCAGCGGCGACTTTGCTTATGCTCGCCTCCAATGCGCGCGCGAAGAGGAGCCGGCCGGCTATTCGCCGGACGCGCTTGGCCGCTGGGCAGAGATTGCGCGGGCCTGGTCCGCTGGCGAGAGCCCGGAAGAACTGCCTTACATTGCGGAGCGCGCGCCGACCGAGCCCCGCGAAACTTACATCTTCATGATCAACGGCGCGAAGGTTCGCGCGCCGGCCGCCGCGCTCGCGCTGATGGAGCGGTTATGAACCCGCTCTTTGCGCGGCTCCCGACGTCGATCTTCGCTCGCATGTCGATGCTCGCTGCAGAGCATGACGCAATCAATCTTGGCCAGGGCTTTCCGGATTTCGGCTGGCCGGACGACGTGGTTGCCAAAGCTGCCGAGGCGCTCACCCAAGGCTCGAACCAATATGCCCCGATGCGCGGGCTTCCCGAGCTGCGTCAAGCAGTAGCCAGCCATTACCGGCAGCACCAGTCGATCGACGTCCACCACGACTGGGTTACGGTAACGTCCGGCGCCACGGAAGCGCTTGCCGCCGCGATCACCGCCTTGGTGACGCCTGGGGACGAGGTTCTGCTGCTTCAGCCGCTTTACGATGCGTATCTCCCGCTGGTGCTGCGTGCAGGCGGTGTGCCGCGCTTGATCCGCCTCGAACCGCCCAGCTGGAGGATCACCGCCGACGTGCTCGATGAGGCATTTGCGGGGGCGCCCCGTCTTCTCATCTTCAACAACCCGCACAACCCGACCGCGCGCGTTTTCGACGAAGGGGAGCAGCGTCTCCTTGCGGACCGCTGCGTTCGCCACGATTGCGTATTGCTGACCGATGAGGTGTGGGAGCACGTGGTTTTCGAGGGCGCCAGACATCGCCCCATGTCGGCCCTTCCAGGAATGGCCGGGCGCAGCGTGAAGGTCGGCTCGGCGGGCAAGATCTTCTCGCTCACTGGCTGGAAGGTGGGCTGGATCGTGGCTCCGCCGGAGCTCGGCGGGCCTATTTCAAAGGCGCACCAATATCTCGCATATGCGACCCCGCCCAATCTGCAGGCGGCGGTGGCTTACGGGCTTACCAAGGACGAAAGCTACTTTGCGGCGATGCGGGCCGATTTCGCCAAGGCGCGCGATGTGCTGTCGGCTCGGCTGACGGAAGCGGATTTCGTTCCTCTCACCTCCGAAGGGACCTACTTCCTCTCCATCGATCTCACAGCGTCCGGCATCGCGGTGGACGACGTGACGTTCTGTGAGCGGGCGGTGCGGGAGGCGGGGGTCGCGGCGATCCCGGTTTCCTCCTTTTACGCTGAAGATCCGGTCACCAGCGTCGTCCGGCTCTGCTTCGCCAAGGAGCCGGAAACGCTGGCGCTGGGGGTTGATCGCATGCGGGCTGCCAAGGCGCTCTTCAGCAGCTAGAGGAGCGCCATGATCGCCACATTCGATTCTCGCCAAGAAGCGTGCGCGCTGCTCGACCGGTTGGGCATAGCCGCTCCCTCGGGAGACCTCGAGAGCCGCTCTCCGATCGACGGCCGGGTAATCGGTTCCGTCCAGTCCGCTTCGGATAAAGATGTCGCCGATGCGGTGATCCGCGCACAACAGGCCTTTGTTCAGTGGCGCAACGTGCCGCCGCCGCGGCGCGGCGAGCTCGTCCGGCTGTTCGGGGACGTGCTCCGGGCTGAAAAGGATGCCCTCGGCCGCCTCGTCAGCCTCGAGGCCGGCAAGTTACTCCAGGAGGGCCTGGGCGAAGTCCAGGAGATGATCGACATTTGTGATTTCGCCGTCGGCCTCTCACGCCAGCTGTACGGCCTCACCATCGCCACCGAGCGGCCCGGCCACCGGATGATGGAAACATGGCACCCACTTGGGGTGGTCGGGATCATTTCGGCGTTCAACTTTCCGGTAGCGGTTTGGGCATGGAATGCCTGCCTGGCTTTTGTCTGCGGGGATACGGTCGTCTGGAAACCATCCGAAAAGACGCCGCTCACGGCTGTGGCCGTGCAGGCTTTGTTTTCCCGCGCGATGCAGCGTTTCGGCGATGCGCCCGAGCATCTATCGGTGGTGGTACAGGGCGGCCGTGAGACGGGCGAAGCTCTGGTCGACAACCGTCAGGTTGCGCTCGTTTCCGCAACCGGGTCGACGCGAATGGGCCGCGAAGTGGCACCCCGTGTCGCGGCACGTTTCGGGCGATCGCTGCTCGAGCTTGGCGGCAATAACGGCATGGTGGTCGCGCCTACGGCCGATTTGGCGCTTGCGGAGCGGGGCATCACCTTTGCCGCAGTCGGAACGGCGGGGCAGCGCTGCACGACCCTTCGCCGGTTGTTCGTCCACGACGAAGTTTACGAGCGGATCGTGCCCCGCTTGCAGCAGATCTGGGCAGGTGTTCCCGTGGGCAATCCGCTGGAGGAGGGCGTGCTCGTGGGCCCCTTGATCGATAGTGCAGGCTTCGAAGCGATGCAGGCGGCGCTGGAAGAGGCGCGCGGGCAGGGCGGCGGTGTCGCCGGCGGCGAACGGCTGTTTGCGGAACATGCCCCGGAGGCGCATTATGTCCGCCCGGCCATCGCCGAAATGCCTGGCCAGACCCCGGTGACGCTTCGCGAGACCTTCGCGCCGATCCTTTACGTGATGCGCTATGGCAGTTTCGAAGAGGTGGTCGAACTGCACAATGCGGCGCCGCAAGGGCTCTCCTCTTCGATCTTCACCAACGATCTGAGGGAGGCGGAGCTCTTTCTTTCCGCGGCAGGATCGGACTGCGGTATCGTCAACGTCAACATCGGCCCGTCGGGAGCGGAAATCGGCGGCGCGTTCGGCGGCGAAAAGGAAACGGGCGGGGGTCGCGAAAGCGGCTCCGATGCGTGGCGCAATTACATGCGCCGCGCCACCAACACCATCAACTACAGCCGGGAGCTGCCGCTCGCCCAAGGCATCAACTTCGCAATGCCTTGATCCGCCTGTGTCCGCAAATCGCGGACTCGCGCCGCCAAAGGCACGACCGAAGCTCACCGAGCCGGATCTCTATTTTTCTCTCGATCCCCACACATGCGCCGGATTTGCCGATGCGCTGAAGGAACCGATCGGGCGCTGAGCGCGTCTCGGTTCGCGTGGGCCACATCGTTCTTCTTGGCGACTCGATCTTCGACAATGGCGTGTACGTGCCAGGTGAGCCCGACGTCGTGAAACAACTCCGTGGGGTTCTGCCGGACGGCTGGTCGGCAACGCTTTGTGCCGTCGACGGGGCGGTGACCCGGGGGGTTCCAGCCCAGCTCGCCCGCGTGCCGCACGATGCAACGCACCTCGTTCTCAGCATCGGCGGCAACGACGCACTTGGCGAATCTTATCTCTTGAGCGCCCCCGCGCGAATGGTAGGCGAGGCGGTGCTGATGCTGGCTGAAGCGCAAGAGCGGTTCGCGCGCAGCTACGAGGACATGCTTCGAAGCGTGCTCGGCTTGGGCCTGCCAACGGCTATCTGCACGATCTACGACACGCCAACTTCCGCTTCCAACCACCGCGTCATCCGGAGCGCGTTGGCTTTGTTCAACGACATCATCACCCGCGCAGCGTTCAGCCAAGGCCTACCCCTCGTTGATCTCCGTCTGATTTGCAGCGAGGACGATGACTATGCCAACCCCATCGAGCCTTCGGCCAAAGGCGGTGCGAAAATGGCCACGGCGATTGCGAGCCTCGTGACGGGTGGAGACCAGGCGCAGCCGAGGTCTGTTGTCGTAGCCCGATAGAGCACGACTGGTTCGAAAAGGTATCAGCCGCCAACCGGCTCCGTGAAGAGGAACGGGTAAAGCATCACGATGATGCCGCCAACGGCGATCACGCCGACCATCACGAACTTGCTTGCTCGGCTGGTGATGTGCCCCTTTCGCGCGGCGAAGCGCGCACCGACGATCAAAAGGGCACCGAGGATGACGAGCGTGTATATGATGGCAACTGGCATGCACTCCTAACGCGCTGTTTCTCAAATCGTTCGGCGCGGCACCGCGAAAATCCATTGCAGCGCATTCGAAACCTAACCAGCGTTAGTGTCAGAAGCGCTGGTCCGGGCTAAGTCTTTGATTACGTAAAGCTAATCGCTGGAGTTAAGTATGGACCATAACGAGATCAGCTATCTCTTCGGGCGAGCCACGGCGGAGTTTCAGTGGGCCCAGCGCGCACGGTCGATCGCCTCTGCGCGTCCGCACTACAGGATGGCCGTCGAATATCTTGAACGCGCCGAAGCGCTGAACCGGCGCTTGCGCTCCCATGGTACGGTGCAGCAAGGGCAGGCCCGATTCTGACGGAACCGAAATAACCTCTCAAGGATTTCTCTCTGGGCTAGGATAACGCCGTGTTTCGCGTGAACAGGACCAACAGGGAGAACTTTCCATGAGTACCCGTACTTTTGCGCTAATCTGGGGCATTTTGTTCCTGGTCGCCGGTGTCTCGGGCTTCATTCCGGGGCTGACGACGCCGCCGCATGCCGGTCACCCGCCTCTCGCCGTTGATGCATTTTACGGACAGGCTTTGGGGCTGTTCCCGGTCAATATTCTGCACAACATAGTCCACCTGCTGTTCGGCGTTTGGGGTTTGCTTGCCTACAAAAGTTTGGCGGCCTCAAAAGGCTTCGCAAAGGGTGTGGCGATCATCTACGCCGTGCTGACGGTTGCGGGCTTCATCCCAGGGCTGGACACCATGTTCGGGCTGGTCCCACTCTTCGGCAACGATATCTGGCTGCACGCCATTCTGGCGCTGCCTGCCGCTTATTTCGGCTGGATGCATCGCGACCTGGCGACCGACCACAGGTAATTACCGAAGCATAAAAGGGCGGCCCATGGCCGCCCTTTTTTCGTGCCGGCGCCAGATCGCCCCGTCGGGGCACATTCCGGTTCCGAGTCAAACTGTTGCCCTTAAGAACCGGTCGGCGCGAAAACGATCCACTCGGGCAGGATTCATGTTGGCGAAAGCTAGTCTGCGGCATCCAGATCCGGTAAAGGATTGCCATGCAGAAGCTTCATTTCGCCGTGTTCGGCCTCACCCTTGCCGCCCTTTCCGCATCGGTGGCGGCACAATCGGATCCTGTTGGAGCAGCGCAGCTGCAGCCGGTGCCCTTGCCTGAGGCAACGTCGATCCTGCCGCCGCCGCCAGTACAGGCGCCGCCGATCACGATTGAATGGAACCGCGCGGCCGCGGGGGATCTTCTCAACTATATCGATCGGGTGGGCGAAGAAGGGCTCGATCCCGCCGATTACCAGCCGGAGCGCCTCCGTGAAGCGATCGGCGACCGCGATCCGACGAAGCTGAACACGGTGGCCACCGAGCTGTTCCTGCGTCTCTCGTCTGACCTGGCGCTTGGCCACGTCCGCGGTGACAGCCGCGTCGATTGGCACGTCAACGACCCGGATCTGAACGGCAACGAGCAATATGCTATGATGGAGCGCGCCGTGAAGAACGGAAGCGTTCGCGATACGCTTAGCGCGCTGTTGCCAACACACCCGCAATATGCCGAGCTCAAGTCGGTTCTCGCGACAACACCGAAAAGCGAAAAGGCCACGCTCGACAAGATCCGGATCAACATGGACCGTTGGCGGTGGCTGCCGCGCGATCTTGGGCAGAAATATGTGATCGTCAACGTGCCGGCCTACATGGTCGCCCTCGTGGAGGACGGACGCGTGGTTGCTCGTCGCCGTGCGGTTGCGGGCGCAGTTAAGACGGCAACGCCGCAGCTCAACGCTTCAATTTCCGGAGTGATTTTTAACCCTTGGTGGGAGGTGCCAAAGAGCATCGCGCCCGAGGTCAGGGGTAAAAAGGGATATGTTGCCGTAAAGGACGAGCAAGGCAACGTCGTGCGCTACCGCCAGCCGCCCGGGCCGAGCAATGCGCTCGGCCGCATGAAGCTGGTCATGCCCAACGAGCACGCGATCTATCTGCATGACACAAATGCAAAGGGGCTGTTCGATAAGCAGGCGCGCGCCTACAGCCATGGCTGCATCCGAACCGAGGACGCGCTCGGCTTCGCCGAAGTGCTGCTCCAGTCGACCGGCAAATGGGACAAAGACGCGATCAAGAAGGCGCTCGCGTCGGGCAAATCGGTTCAAGCCAATCTCGCGGCGCCGGTGCCGGTTTACATCACCTACTTCACGGCTGCAGCAGTCGCGGACAAGCGCGAAATCGTTGCCTACAAGGACATCTACAGCCGCGACACGCCGGTCGTCACCGCGCTGAACAGCCGCGGCAATACGGCCTTTGCTTCCAAGTGAAGTTCCGTCGGATCAGGCCAAAAGCCTGATCCGATCGACTAAGGCCTAGCTACTTGGTGGAGCGCTTAGGCTTTGCCGAGCGGAAGGTTGGAAGAGTGGGCTTCGACAAGCTCAGCCCGAACGGCTGATGGAGCGCGGCCAACTCGGCCCATCAAAGCTGAACGCGTCCGGTCTTCTTCCGTCCTAGAGTCTTAGGCGCGCTCTGCGTAGAGCAGTCGCCCCGATCCAAGGCGTGTCATCGCTTCCGCATGGCTGATCCCGGGGAGGGCGAAGCAGCCCTCGCTACGCCCGAGTTTGCCGTGATCGTGCACCATCTGCGGCTCGGCATACCAGGCGCTGTGCACGACGATCGCGCGCGTCTTCGCATTGCTGTTGGTGTGGTCGAGTCCATAAAGGCGGAGTGAGTGGCCGTATTTTCCGAAGTAAGCGTCGCCGGTGAGGTAAGCGCCATTGGAAGTGGCCTCGGAGCCGACCTCGTTCGAAAAGCGCTCAAGCCAGCCGGAATGAGCAGGATCGGACCCGCGGCCATGTGCCACAAGATGCTGGGTGATCATGCCGCTGCGGATGTCGAGGATGTAGAAACGTGGATCGCGCGATGGGCGAGTGAAATCGGCGATGCCGATCACGTCGGCATGAGGAATACGCGATCGCCGCGCCGCAAGGGCGAGGAGCGCGCGCGCCTTCAACCGTGGATCAATCCGGGGCTGGTGCGGCAACGCGCTCGCAAAAACCTTCTGCGGGAGTGCTGCCATGGCAGCGGCGGCCGCTCCGCCTGTGAGCAACGTCCTTCGCGAAATAGTCAAAATACCCTCCGATGACTGATTTTCTACGATTTTCCCCCTGTCGTCACAATGAACCGGGCGGCGACTCGCCCTGCTCCCGCCGCACGGCCAAATCCTTTCGCCGCATATTCGGGAACAAAGCTTAAGAAGCTGCTGCCGCCGGAACCCTATCTGCCGCGCGGGCGTCTTTTCTGCGTTGGCACAGCGTAAGGAGCATCAGTGACAGCGTTCGGCCGCATCGAGGTGAAGCCCGGCCTCGCGCCTATGGAGGCCAAGCTGGTCGAGGCGCTCCCGGAGGAGGGTGGCTGGCGCTACGAGCCGAAGTGGGACGGCTTTCGCTGCCTCGTCTTTCGCGACGGAGCTGATGTCGAGCTGCAGTCCAAATCAGGCAAGCCCCTGGGGCGCTATTTCCCCGAAATGGTTGCCGCGGTGCGGGCGCTCAAGGCCGCCCGCTTTGTGCTTGACGGCGAGCTCATCATTCCCGTCGGCGGCGTGCTCTCGTTCGACGCGTTACAGATGCGTCTCCATCCAGCGGAAAGCCGGGTGCGCAAGCTTTCCCGCGAAACTCCGGCGCAATTGATGCTGTTCGATTGCCTGGCCGCTGAGGATGGGAAAAGCTTGGCCGCAAAGCCGCTGAGGGCGAGGCGCCATGCGCTGGAGCGACTGCACGCCGCTGAGGAAGCGCCCGCGCTGCTGCTATCGCCATTTACCGACGATCGACGCGTGGCGGAGGTCTGGCTGCAAAGCGCGGGCGGAGCGCTCGATGGGGTGGTGGCGAAGCGCACGGACGGGATTTACGAGCCCGGCGAGCGGGCGATGCTGAAGGTGAAGCAGCTTCGCACCGCCGACTGTGTGGTGGGCGGATTTCGTTATGCCGCGAAGAAGAGGGAGGTCGGATCGCTGCTGCTTGGGCTCTATAATTCCGAGGGGAAGCTTGATCATGTTGGCTTCACCTCGAACATTCCGGCCGAAGGGCGGCTGGAACTGACCAAGCGGCTCGAAGCTTTGGTGGAGCCGCCAGGCTTCACCGGTAACGCGCCTGGCGGACCCAGCCGATGGAGCACCGAGCGATCCGGCGACTGGGAGCCGCTCCGGCCCGAGTTGGTGGTCGAGGTTCGCTACGATCACGTGACCGGCAATCGCTTCCGCCACGGCACGCGTTTTCTGCGCTGGCGGCCGGATAAGGCGCCCGAGCAATGCGGAATGGATCAGCTCGAGCATGAAGCCCATCCCGCGGCGCTGACGTCGCGTCTTCCGAGCACTATGGGGGCGGCATGAGCGAGGAACGGATCGTAGAGGGGGTGCGGCTCTCTAGCCCGGACAAGGTGCTCTACCCGGAGCAGGGGATCACCAAAGAAGAGCTCGCCGAATATTATGTGGCGATCGCCCATCGCATGCTGCCGCATGTCAGCCACCGCCCGGTTACCATGGTCCGCTGCCCCACCGGCCGGCAGAAGAAATGTTTCTACCAGCGCCACGCTGCGTCGGGCGTCCTGCCGCAGCTGCACGAGATTTCGGTGCCGGGTTTCGAAGAGCCTTACCTCTTCATCGAGGACGTCTCCGGGCTTGTCGCCATGGTGCAGATGGGAACGCTAGAAATTCATCCCTGGGGCGTCACAGTTGAGGTGCCCGACCGGCCCGACCGCGTCATCTTCGATTTGGACCCGGACGAGGAACTCGCCTTTAGCGACGTCATTGCAGCCGCGCTTGAAGTTCGTGACCGGCTTCGCCAGCTGGGGCTCGAAAGCTTCGTCAAGAGCACCGGCGGAAAGGGCCTTCACGTCGTTCTTCCAATCGAGCCCGTTACCGAATGGAAGGCGGCTAAGGCGTTCGCGAAGGCTTTGTCCAACCAAATGGCGGCCGACGCGCCGGAGCGGTACCTAACGCGCATCTCGAAGGCCGAACGCGCCGGCCGGATCTTCATCGACTACCTGCGCAACGATGCGACCTCTACGGCCGTTGGCCCCTATTCGACACGCTCGCGCCCCGGCGCGCCGGTTGCGATGCCGCTGGGCTGGGATGAACTTGGTCCAGCGCTCGATCCTGCCGCGTTCACCGTGAAGACAGCCCCGGCAAGGGTCGCGACACGCGAGGATCCGTGGCAGGAAATGCGCGGGGTGCGGCAGCGGCTGCCGACGCCTTGACCCCCCATTTTGGACCTAATCCGCGTTGATCTCCAGGGATGTAACCGCCAAGGTTGAGCGGTATGATCGGAGGAAAATCAACCTGTTGGGTCGAAATGTCTACATAGTCGACGATGATCGTGAGGTCCGTCGATCTACCAGCTTAATGTTGACCGCGGCCGAGCTCCAGCCGCGGCCTTTCGCGAGTGGCCCTGACTTCCTCGACAGCCTTGCCGAGCTACAGCCGGGCGTGGTTCTGCTCGACCTCCACATGCCTGAAATGGACGGGTTTCGGGTCCTTGCGGAACTTGCTTCGAAGCGCGTTGAATGGCCTGTGCTCGTCATGACCGGGCATGGCGACATTTCAACAGCCGTTCGTGCCATGAAGCTCGGCGCGGTTGATTTTCTCGCCAAGCCGCTCCCCGAGGATGCGTTGCTTGCTGCGCTTGAGGTCTCGTTCACGCTCCTGAAGGAGCGCACCGAAACGGTCGAACGACGGCGCGCGGCCCAGGCGCGCGTTGCAGGCCTCAGCGCACGTGAGAACGAAGTGCTGCGCGGACTGATCGCGGGCCTGTCCAACAAGCAGTTGGCGCAGCGCATCGGGATCAGTCTTAGAACGGTTGAGATGCATCGCGCGAACATGATGGAGCGCCTCCAGGTCGCGGGTCTTGCCGAAGCGCTGGCGCTTGCGGCGCATGCAGGGGTGGAGCCACTCCAATCAGAGCCCGCCTGAGCTGCGGCCCCATAGAGGAACGACCCGCCGACCAGCTCACTACCCTAGCAGCGCTCCCGCCTGCTCCCTATGTGAGGCTGAACTTCAGGAGCGTGGATCATGGCCGAACAGCAGGCGACATTTGCGGGCGGGTGCTTTTGGTGCACCGAAGCCGTTTTCGACGACGTCATCGGCGTGACGAGCGTCGAGAGCGGCTACATCGGCGGGACTGTGCGCCATCCGACCTACAGGCAGGTGTGCGGCGGCGATACGGGTCATGCCGAAGCGGTGCGGCTGACCTTCGATGCGGCCGTGATCAGCTATGCGGATCTCCTGGAGATCTTTTTTGCAACACACGATCCGACCCAGCTCAATCGGCAGGGGAACGATGTCGGCACGCAATATCGTTCGGCGATCTTTCCGCACGATGCGGAGCAGGAGGCTTTGGCCCGGGCCGCGATCGAGCACGCGCAAGCCGAATGGGGCAGCCGCGTCGTCACCACCATCGAACCGCTGGCGGATTGGTACCCCGCCGAAGATTATCATCAGGAATATTTCGCGCGCGAGGGGAACAACAATCCATACTGCATGGCGGTGGTGGCGCCCAAGCTCAGGAAGTTCCGCAAGAGTTTCTCGGAGCGGTTGAAGACGCAAGCGGCGGCGGAATAAGATCTCAGCGGGCAGGCGGAGAGCACCGACGGACTGCGCTCGGCCGCGCCGAGCAGTTCAATCCGGCGGGCGCAATCCTGGCCCGAGGTGATCGCCGCCTGCCTCCTGGCCGCCACCGCCCGGATACGCGGCCGCGGCACTGTCGACTTCGCTGGCCGGTAGCGCGACAACTTCGTCGCCTTTGCCGACCATTGTCTCGTCTCCGCGCCATTTCGCACGGGCCTTGGCCTCGTCGTGGAGCGGCAGATCATCGTCCTGATCGTTGGTCATCGAACCTCTTTCGGGCCTGCATCCCAAACGCCCCTCCGTTGATCCGGCTCCAAGGGTTTTCAGCGCCGTGAGCTGGCTCAACGAATAAACCGCGGGGCCGCGGCGCGTCTCAGTCGATCGTTGATAGCGACACCCACGCCCGCTTCCGGCACCGGGGCGACCGCGATTGCCGCTCTTCCGCTCGCATCTGCCCTGTGAAGTGCCTCGAAAAGCCGGGCCGCAGCTTCGCCAAGGTTGCTTTTGTCACTGAGACTGTCGTCCCCCTTCACCGGCCCGAAGCCGATCAGCCATTCGTCGGGCGCAGCTGTTGTGGCATTGAGGCGTAGCGGCTTTGAAGGTGCGTAGTGGCTGGGAAGCTGTCCGGGCGCCTGCACCCCGGCCGGCGTCTCGCCCTTTGAAACCTGGGCGACAGCCGCAAGTTCTGCGAAATCCACCGGGCCCGGGCGCAGCAAGGTGATGCGGTCCCCGTCAAAGCCGATGATGGTCGACTCTATGCCATGCTCGGTTGGTCCGTCGTCCAGGATCAGTGGGATCCTACCGCCGAGGCTCCTCAGCACATGTTCGGCCCTGGTCGGGCTGATGCCGCCGCTCGCGTTGGCGGAGGGTGCTGCGAGCGGGCGGCCGCAGGCGGCGAGGACGGCCTGTATCGCCCGGTGGGCGGGGCAGCGGAGGGCCACCGTTCCAAGCCCAGCCGTGGCGGAAGGTGCAATCGGACCGCCGGCTCGCCGCGGAACCACCATTGTCACGGCCCCCGGCCAATAAAGCCTTGCGATCGTCTTGGCGGCGTCGGCAAGCTCCGCCAGCGCATCGGCTTGCTCCACGCCGCCAACGTGTACGATCAGCGGATTGAAAGCGGGTCGCCCTTTGGCCTCGAAAATGCGGGAAACGGCCGCCTCATTGGTCGCGTCGGCGGCGAGCCCGTAAACGGTTTCGGTTGGCACGGCGACCGGAAGACCATCGAGGATCAGCCGGGCGGCCTCAGCCACCGCACCATCATCGTAGCGGCGGATCGCGGTGGCATGGGGCGCTTCTTGCCGGGTCACGAGCGGGCGCTATAGCCGGGGAGGAGATCAGGCAAGACGGGGAGGCCCTACTTTCGATGACCTACACGCCGCCCGTTGCCGAGCAGCTTTTCCTGCTGGAGCATATCGTCGACTTGAGTAAGCTTTCCGCGCAGGGGGCTTCCGCGCGGCTGCCGACGGGCAGTCGCTCGGCCTTTCCCGAGGTGACCGCGGACCTGGTGGCGGCGATCGTAGAAGGCGCAGGCGCATTGGCGGCCGGCGAATTCGCGCCCTTGAACCGTATTGGCGACCAGGAGGGGGCCAAATGGACGGCCGGCGCAGTGCGCATGCCGGCGGGGTTCCACGATGCTTATCGCGCTTATGTAGAGGGCGGCTGGGGCACGCTTTCGGGCCCGGCGGACCATGGCGGGCAGGATTTGCCGCTGGCTC
>JADDQD010000250.1 GCA_016781555.1 Pseudomonadota bacterium
TTCGCTGGGCGTTCTCTAGGCGGGCCGAAGCTTGCGCCGCAGATCAGTCCGGCTAAAACCTGGTCGGGGCTTGCCGGCGGCGTGATAGGCGCGGCAGTGCTCGGCGCGCTCGCCGCCGATTGGCTGTCGCTGGGTGCTCCCTTTCTCTACGTCGGCGGCCCCATGGCCGTCATCGCGCAGGCCGGAGATCTTTACGAGAGCTGGCTGAAACGCCGGGCCGGGGTGAAGGACAGCGCCTCACTGCTGCCCGGACATGGCGGAGTGCTCGACCGCGTGGACGGTCTCGTCCCGGTGGCGGTGGTAACGCTCGCTCTGCTGATGGCCGGGCTGTGGACCGGGTGAACGCCCGACGAACCGTCAGCATCCTGGGTGCGACAGGCTCGGTAGGTCAGTCCACGCTTGATCTCATCGAACGCAGCCCCAGTTCCTTCGAGGTCATTGCGCTGACTGCCAAGCAGGACGTGTCGGGCCTCGCGGCGGCCGCACGGCGGGTAAATGCGAGACACGCCGTGATTGCGGACGAGACTTTGATCGAGCCGCTTCGCGAGGCGCTGGTCGGCACCGGCACGCGAGTGGCGGCAGGGGAGGCGGCGATCGTCGAGGCGGCGAGCCTCGGCGCGGACTGGACCATGGCGGCTATTGTCGGCTGCGCGGGGCTGCGGCCGGTTATGGCGGCGCTCCGCGGCGGGCGGACGGTGGCACTTGCCAACAAGGAAGCGCTGGTTTCAGCCGGGCACATCATGATGCGTACAGCGGCCGATAGCGGCGCCACCTTGTTGCCGGTCGATTCTGAGCACAACGCGATCTTTCAGTGCTTCGACCGGGCGCGCCCTGCGGCGATCCGCCGCATCATACTGACCGCGAGCGGCGGCCCCTTCAGGGCAGCCTCGCCGGAGGCGATGCGGTCGGTGACGCCCAGCCAAGCCGTCGCGCATCCCAACTGGTCGATGGGGGCCAAGATTTCCGTCGATTCGGCAACCCTGATGAACAAAGGCCTTGAGCTCATCGAAGCCTATCACCTGTTTCCGCTGGAGCCGGAGGCATTCGATGTGGTCGTCCACCCGCAATCGGTGATCCACAGCTTGGTCGAATATGTCGACGGTTCCGTACTGGCGCAGCTCGGCGCCCCCGACATGCGGATCCCGATCGCGCACACGCTGGCCTATCCGGAGCGGATGAATACGCCGTGCGAGCGGCTCGACCTGGTGAGCATAAGCAGGCTGGATTTCGAAGCCCCCGACGAGGAGCGGTTTCCTGCGCTCGCCCTCGCCAAGGCAGCGCTCAAAGCGGGAGGGGCGAAACCAGCAATCCTCAACGCCGCCAATGAAGTGGCGGTCGCATCCTTTCTGGACAGCGCCATCGCTTTCCTAGATATTGCCCGCATCGCACAGGAAACCGTGGATAATTTCGATCCGCCCGCGCCAGCCCTGCTGGATGAGGTTCTGGAGATCGACGGTGAAGCGCGGCGCCGCGCGGAACAGATCGTAAGAAAGTATCGCCTTTGACGACTGCCAGTCCCAGCTTTCTGATGACCATTCTAAGCTTCCTGCTGGTTATCGGGCCGCTCATCTTCATCCACGAACTCGGCCATTATTTTGCCGGCCGTTGGTTCGGGGTCAAAGCAGAGACCTTCGCGATTGGATTCGGCCGCGAAATTGCGGGTTGGACCGACAAACGGGGCACGCGCTGGAAAGTCGGCTGGCTTCCGCTTGGCGGCTACGTCAAGTTCAAAGGCGACATGAACCCGGCGAGCCAGCCTAGCCCCGACTGGTTGGCGCTCCCGCCCGAAGAGCGTGCCGAGACTTTCCAGGCGAAGCCGGTCTGGCAGCGCTTTATCGTCGTTGCCGCCGGGCCGATCACCAACTTTCTGTTCGCGATCATCGTTTTTGCCGGCTTCTTTCATGCCGTAGGCGAGCCGCGCACGCCGAACCTAGTTTCGAGCGTCGCGCCAAATTCCGCCGCGGAGCGCGCCGGTCTGCGTCCTGGTGACCGAATCACGGCGATCAACGGCGTCACCGTTGAGCGATTCGAGGACATCGCCGGTTACGTGCAAATCCGCCCCAAGCAGCCGCTCGTGATTGAACTTGAGCGCGCAGGTGAACGGCGCACCGTCCGGACCGTTTCAGACGCTGCCGTCGCGAGCGACAAATTCGGCAACGAGGCTGTGATTGGCCGCCTCGGCGTCCCGTGGCCCGCGCGGACATGGGAAACCTTGCCTCTCCACCAGGCAGTCGGTGCTGCGGTTCGGCAGACGGTTCACGTGGTCCAGACGATGGTCGTGACGCTCGGCCAAGTCGTCATGGGCGATCGCTCGATGAAGGAAATGGGCGGGCCGCTCAAGATTGCGCAGTATTCCGGTCAGCAGGCGAGCCTGGGGTGGGTCGACTTCCTTCTGTTCATGACTTTGATCTCGATTAATCTGGGATTCATTAACCTGTTGCCAATCCCACTCCTGGATGGCGGGCACTTGCTTTTCTACCTCATCGAAGGGGTGCGGCGGAAACCGATCCGGCCGCAGGTCCAGGAATGGGCATTCCGGACCGGACTGGCAGCGCTTCTCGCTTTGATGATCTTCGTTACGCTCAACGATCTGGCATCATTGGGAGTGTGGACTAAGCTTGGTGGCTTGATCGGCTGACGATCATCGGGCAGGGCTCGGCACGATAGGGGTAATCGCCGGAAATGTTTCCGGCTCAAGAATTTAAGGCGGGGACGCGTGACAGCGAACAAAGCATTTTCAAGCAGCCGGCGGCTGTGCTCCCTTCTCCTGTTGGGCACGGTCCTCGGCGGCATTACAGCCCCGGCGCATGCTCAGCAGGCGATCCCGGCACCCGCGGGCGCGCAACCAGCGCCTGCCGCCGCACTTCCGGGCAGCGGCATCATCCGATCGATCACCGTCACGGGCAACCAGCGGCTCGAGCCCGAAACGGTGATTTCGTACATGAAGCTTCGTCCCGGCGAGACATATACGGCGGAGCGTGGTGACGAAGCGCTGAAAGACCTGTTCGCAACGGAGCTCTTTGCCGATGTTGGTATCCGTTTCAACAACGGCGTCGTGGCCGTCGAGGTGCGTGAAAACCCGGTCATCAACCGCATCATCCTAGAGGGCAACAAGCGCCTCAAGGAAGAGAAGATCAATCCGGAGATCAAGCTGGCGCCACGCCAGATTTTTACCCGCACCAAGGCGCGTGCGGACGTCGCCCGCATCATCGAGCTCTATCGCCGCCAGGGCCGGTACGCAGCGCAGGTCGAGCCAAAGATCGTTCAGCTCGACCAGAATCGTGTCGACGTCGTGTTCGAGATCCAGGAAGGTCCGCGCTCCAAGGTCCAGCAGATCAACATCCTAGGCAATGAGAAATTCTCCGACGGGGAACTTCGGTCGGAGATGCTGACCAAGCAGGCGCGCCTCACGAGCTTCTTCAGCTCAAACACCACCTACGATCCGGATCGACTCGCGTACGACCAGCAGAAGCTGCGCCAATTCTACCTGACCAATGGCTATGCCGATTTCCGCGTCGTCTCCGCCGTTGCCGAGCTCACGCCCGACAGGCGCGACTTCATCATCACCTATGTTGTCGAAGAGGGCGACCGTTACAAATTCGCCGACGTGAAGGTCGAAAGCGCCGTTCGGGACCTGAAGCCAGAAGTGCTTCAGCCAATCCTGCCGATGAAGGCTGGCGACTGGTATGACGCCAAGCAGATCGAAGACACGATCACGCGGCTTAACGAAACCGCTGGCTTGTTCGGCTACGCGTTTGCGGACGTTCGCCCGCAGTTCGAGCGGAACAAGGAAGACAAAACCATGTCGGTGACCTTTCAGGTCGCCGAGACGCCGCGCGTTTATGTCGAGCGAGTCGACATCAATGGCAACACCAACACGCGAGACAAGGTCATTCGGCGCGAGTTCCGGCTGGCCGAAGGGGATCCGTTCAACAGCGTGCGCGTGAAGCGCTCGCAGGATCGCGTTCAGTCACTCGGCTTCTTCCAGGAGAAGCTGGAGGTGGAGCAGGAACAGGGCTCAGCGCCCGATCGAGTTGTCCTTGGCGTGGACGTTGAAGAACGTTCAACCGGTGATCTTCAATTGTCGGCCGGCTTCTCCAGCCTCGAGCGTTTCCTCGTGAACCTCTCGATCCGGCAGCGCAACTTCATGGGCAAAGGCCAGGAGCTGCGCGCAAGCGCCAATTATTCAAGCTATTCGAAGTCGGTCGAACTCGGCTTCACCGAACCCTATCTGTTTGACCGCAACATCGCGGTGGGTGTGGACATCTTCCGCCGGGATTTCAGCAACTTCAACTTCATTGGGGGCGGCAGGCAGAGGAACACCACCTACGAGCAGATTTCCACTGGTGGGCAGCTTCGTATGGGTGTCCCGCTCACCGAATATATGAACCTGGCGCTCCGCTATGGCCTCAGCCGCGATGAAATTTCGCTCAGCCGCGAGAACTTCTTCAGCGATCCCGACGGCCCAGGACCGCTGCCACTCCAGTGTGATCCGCTTCGTGCAGGCCGGTATCTTTGTGATGCCATCGGGGAGCGCACCACCTCCTCGGTCGGCTATTCGCTGGTTTACAGCACGCTCAACAATGGGCTGCGTCCAACCCGCGGCGAGCGCGCCGTGCTCAACCAGGATTTCGCCGGCCTCGGCGGCGATGTCCGTTACCTGCGCACCCGGCTCAGCGGTGCCAAATTCTTCGACGTTGGCCGGGGCTTCATCTTCTCGACCAGTCTCGAGGGCGGCTATATTCATAGCTTCGAGAAGGCGCGTGGACCAGGCATCGATCCGGTGCGTCTCACCGACCGTTTCTTCCTTGGCGAGCCGCAGCTGCGCGGATTTGACATTCGCGGCGTCGGTCCGCGAATCCAGCGCGTCCGTTTCGATGAGCAGGGTAACCCGATCATCGAGGAGCGGAGAAACATCACCGACGACGCTCTGGGCGGCCGCGCTTATTATCAAGGGCGAGTCGAACTTGAAATTCCGCTCGGCTCGTCCGGCCGCGAGCTCGGCCTGCGTCCCTCTATCTTTGCCGACGTGGGGGCGCTGTTTGGCCTGAAGCAGCCACCGCTCCTCAACATCGGCCGCTTCTGCGTCGCCGGAACGGGTGAGCAGAGCACCGTCCTGCCGGGAGTGGAGTGCCCCGCCGGCACTGCGCAATCGACCCCAGGCTTTCGCGAGATCTACCTAGGCGACACCGCCAAGCCGCGCATCAGCGTGGGCGCGGGCGTCAACTGGAACTCACCGTTCGGGCCGTTCAGGATCGATATAGCTAAAGCACTTACAAAAGCCGCAGGTGACGACACGAAACTGATTACCTTCAACGTAGGGACTGGATTCTGATGAACAAAATTTTACTCGGCACGGCACTTGCTGCCGTTGCTGCCGCTATTCCAACCGCCGCTCCTGCGCAGCGCGCTCCCGCAGCCGTTGTTGTCGTCGTGGACAGCGACCGGATCTACCGTGACTGCACGGCGTGCCAGGCAGCACAGACGCAGATCCAGTCTCAAATCACGGCGCTCCAGCAGCGCGCGCAGGCGCTTGGCCAACCGCTCCAGACAGAAGCGCAGTCGATCCAGCAGGCCGCCCAGGCTGCCCGCAACCAGCAGGGCGCCGCTCGGACAACGGCCGAAGCAGCTCTGCAGCAGCGGGTTACGGCGCTCCAGACGCGGCAGACCACGGCCAGCCAGGAAATCGCCCGCCTGGAGCAGAACATCCAGTCGATCCGGGCCAACGTCGTTCAGCAGATCAACACTCGCCTGAACCCGATCATCAATCAGGTGATGACTGCCCGCGGCGCGAACGTTGCGGTGGACGTCAACGCCACGCTGGCGCGGTCACAGGCGCTCGAGGTCACTACCGAGGTGCTTGCTGCACTCAACCAGCAGCTCCCGAGCGTCAGCGTGACGCCGCTGCCAGCGGGACAGCAGCCACAGCCGCAGGGCCGGTGAACGCCGACACTGGAGACGCCAAAGCCGCCATCGGTCCGCTCGACATCAAGCGGGTGATGGCGGCTTTGCCGCACCGTTACCCAATGCTCCTCGTCGACCGCGTGGAGGAGATCCTTCCGGACAAATCGATCTCCGCCGTGAAGGCGGTGTCGATGAACGAGGGCTTTTTCCAGGGCCATTTCCCTGGGCGGCCAATCATGCCCGGAGTTCTGATCGTCGAGGCGCTGGCCCAGGCGGCGGGCGTTTTGGCGGTGGAGTCACTCAATCTCGCTGGATCCGGCAAGCTCGTCTACTTCATGGCCATTGAAGGGGCCAAGTTCCGCGTGCCCGTAGAGCCAGGCGTCCTTCTCCGGCTCGATGTCGAGTTCGTCCAGAAGCGGGCGACCGTTTGCAAGTTCGCGGGGCGCGCTTCAGTGGATGGCAAGCTTGCGGCTGAGGCGAACTTCACGGCCATGATCGCCGACCCCCCGGCCTAGACCTTGATCGGTTCAGGCTGAATCAGCCTGACCCGTGAATCAAGGTCTCCACCATAGGAAAGGGCCTGATTCACGCCTTCGGC
>JADDQD010000111.1 GCA_016781555.1 Pseudomonadota bacterium
AAACCGGCGGCACCAACACGGGGCAAAACCTAAAGCGATGGCATTGCCGCGTCAACGAGGTTGTGGGGGTGAAGGGAGATTGTGGGGGTGATAGGCGCAAATCGCAGCCAAGCCCGCTCGTGGGTCGACGTGCTCCACCGCTGGTGTGCGCAGGCTGTGAGGATTGAGGTGCGCTGCCACTCAATGGGCAGGCATCCTGATTGGCCCGGCCGCAGAACTGTTATTCGCCTGTTTGGCACCTGACATGGGCCTGTCGCAAACTTTTTCCGGTCCGTTTGTGAGCTGTGCGAGAACGCAGCAGAGCCCCAACTCTAGTTGTATGCTCGGGCATTTTGCGGGCCTGTTCTCCCCTCCTGGTTGCTCCAGGCAGGGCCCGGCAGAGCGCAATGCCGTCGCAAACCGCGCCTGAAAAAACTTTGCGACAGGCCCGCGGGGCGTAGGCCAAGACCCAGCGGTTGAGGGTGGAGTGGTCCACCGCAGAGCCGCGCTCGCGGAACATCTCCTCGATGTCACGGTAGCTCAGGGGATAGCGCAGATACCAGGAGACGGCCTGGAGGATGAGCGAGGCCTCATAGTGGCGGCCCTTGAAGTCACCCTTCGACTGACGCTTCAGCCGCTCGACAAGGGCGTTCAGGATCATGAGCCACCTCCAAACCGGAGGCGGCAAAGTCAGCCGGGATGCCTAACGAGCCGTGAACGCCAGAAATTTGCGACACGCCCTGACGACGTCGATGTCGACGATGAAGGCAAAGAGAGCACCGGATCAAGCAGGACGTCCTCTTCGCATCCCTAAAGGGGAGGCTCTTCCACGGGGAATTTCCCAATCCCTTGATTTGCAAGGGAAATAATTCGCTCCTAATTCGATTACAGCGGCATTTTCGAGCGGATTTTCCCTTTAACCTTTTAGGTTGACTGATCCCCAACCTGAGGGCATGTATCGGCTATGGGGATTGCGATCTCCCCACGAGGCGACATGCCCAAGTATCGCGTCCTGTTCTCACACAAGGACGCATCATGTCGTCAATCAACACCATCCCTCCCGATAAGCTTGCACGCCTCATTGGCCGGCCTGACAGCCCGGTCCTGATCGACGTTCA
The DNA here is from genome assembly GCA_016781555.1 of Pseudomonadota bacterium. Taxonomy (GTDB): domain Bacteria; phylum Pseudomonadota; class Alphaproteobacteria; order Sphingomonadales; family Sphingomonadaceae; genus Allosphingosinicella. The sequence goes on from JADDQD010000111.1 coordinate 1,098, forward strand.
GACCAATGAAGACTTCTCCTTTGACCCCCGCCTGATACCAGGATCGGTGCGACGACCGGCCCGCTTCGTCTCTGAATGGGCATCCGAATTCGCTGGGCGCTCCGCCGTCGTCATCTGCCAGAAGGGATTGAAGCTCAGCCAAGGCGTCACAGCCTGGCTCCGGCACCTCGGCATCTCGGCAGACGCGCTGGATGGCGGTGCCCTGGGATGGGCGAAGGCTGGTCTCCCCATGGTGCCGGAAGTTAAGCTCCCCCCGCGAGATGCACAGGGACGCACCATCTGGGTCACCCGTGCCCGGCCCAAGGTCGACCGCATCGCCTGCCCCTGGTTGATCCGGCGGTTCGTGGATCCGACCGCTGTCTTCCTGTTCGTCACGCCCTCAGAGGTCATAGGCGTCGCTGATCGGTTCGAGGCCGCTCCCTTTGACATAGAGGGCGAGGGTATCTTCTGGAGCCACCGTGGGGAGCGATGCACCTTTGACATCATGGTCGAGGAGTTCGGCCTCACCACAGAGCCGCTGCTGAGACTTGCGACTATCGTGCGAGGTGCCGACACCGCTCGCCCCGACTTGGCGCCTGAGGCTCCAGGTCTCCTAGCCGCCTCGCTCGGCCTGTCGCGCATGTATTCTGACGACCTTCAGCAGCTCGAAGCCGGAATGGCACTCTACGATGCCTTCTACCGTTGGTGCCGAGATGCCACTGGCGAGACCCACAACTGGCCGGCTAAGAAATCTGGAGCTTGATGTGACCGGAACGAGAACTGTCACCGCCGATGCAGAGTGGCCTACTACTCTCTCCCATGGCGTGAGCTTCACCGAGGCATTCTGGGTCTGGGTGCGGGTGGCGGCGCTCAGCTTCGGCGGACCGGCTGGCCAGATCGCGGTCATGCACCGCATCATCGTCGAGGAGAAGCGCTGGATCGGCGAGAACCGGTTCCTGCATGCCCTAAACTACTGCATGCTCCTGCCCGGGCCTGAGGCGCAGCAGCTCGCTACCTATATCGGGTGGCTCATGCACCGGACAGCCGGCGGTGTGATGGCAGGTGTCCTATTCGTCATCCCCGGCGTCATCTCGATCATGGCGCTGAGCATCATCTACGCCCTTTTCGGCAAGGTGGGCGTGGTCTCTGCTCTCTTCTTCGGCCTGAAGGCTGCCGTGCTCGCCGTTGTGCTCCAAGCCGTGGTTCGAGTGGGTAGCAAAGCCCTCAAGAACCGGGTGATGGTCGCCATCGCGGCTGTAGCCTTCGTGGCAATCTTCTTCTTCAGCGTGCCCTTCCCGGTCATCGTCCTCACCGCAGGCTTGATCGGCTTCGTTGGCGGACGGAGCGGTGTGCCAACCTTCCAGGTCGGCGGTGGCCACGGCCCAGCCAAGGGCAAGAAGGAGGTTGCAGACGCCGATGCCCTGCTCGGTGAAGACCTGCCCAAGCATGCCCGACCCACCGTCGCTCGGGCTCTGCGCGTGTCCGCAATCTGTCTTGCCCTCTGGCTCATCCCTGTTGCCCTGCTCCTCGTGACGCTGGGCTCTGGCAACGTGTTCAGCCAGATCGCCACCTTCTTTTCGACCATGGCCGTGGTGACCTTCGGTGGCGCCTACGCCGTGCTGGCGTACGTCGCCCAGCAGGCGGTCGAGAACTACGGTTGGCTGGCACCAGGAGAGATGCTCGACGGCCTCGGCATGGCTGAGACCACCCCTGGTCCGCTGATTATGGTCCTGCAGTTCGTCGGCTTCATGGGCGCGTTCCGGGATCCAGGCTCGCTGTCGCCTCTTATGGCTGGCACCCTCGGCGGCCTGCTCGCGACCTGGGTCACCTTCGTCCCGTGCTTCCTGTTCATCTTCCTCGGGGCGCCCTTCATCGAAGCTCTACGCGGCAACAAGGCTCTGCATGGTGCCCTGTCCGCCATCACCGCTGCCGTGGTTGGGGTCGTCCTGAACCTTGCCATCTGGTTTGCGGTCCACACGATCTTCCGGGAGACGTGGCCCGTGCGCAGTTTCGGGTTCGCCTTTGACGCTCCTGTGCTCGCCAGCGTCGATGTCTGGGCGCTGCTGCTCTCCATTGCAGCCGTGGTGGCCATGTTCCGGTTCAAGGTGGGCATGATCCCGACGCTGGCGGCATGCTCGGCGGCTGGCATCGTGCTCTACCTTGCGGGAGTTCTCCGTTGATCAGGCCATAGCTTTTCAAGACCAGCGAGCGTGGCTTGCAGCAAAGAGGGACATGAGATGCCGTACACGATAAAGCCACTGGCCTGTGATCCGGCGCGCGTCAAAGGTATGTCGGAGCGCCTGATCATCAGCCACTACGAGAATAACTATGGAGGAGCCGTCAAACGCCTGAATTCGATTGAGGACCAGCTCGCCTCCATGAACTTTGAGACGGCGCCCGGCTTCATGATCAATGGCCTCAAGCGCGAGCAACTGATCGCGATGAACTCGATGATCCTACACGAGGTCTTCTTCGCCTCCCTCGGCGAGGAGAGTGGTCCAGACAAAGTTCTACAAGAAGCCCTAATCCGGGACTTTGGCTCGGTCGACCGCTGGCGCTCCGAGTTCACGGCCATGGGCAAAGCCCAAGCCGGCGGCTCGGGATGGGTCCTGCTGACATGGTCGAAACGGGACCAAAAGCTCGTGAACGCATGGGCTGCTGATCATACGACCACCGTTGCGGACGGCATACCGATCTTGGCGCTCGATATGTACGAGCACTCCTACCACATGGACTATGGGGCCAAGGCTGCCGACTACGTCGGTGTCTTCATGAATGCGATTGATTGGCCCAGTGTACGGCGCCTCCTCGACGAGGCGCGCGGATCATGAAGACCGGACGGGCTCTTCTAATAGCGCTGCCCATCGCCGGCACACTTGCGGGAGCCCAAGCCGCCGATACCTTTCATCAGCTCAAGGGTCGCGAGATCATCACCAAGTTCAAAGGCCAGGAGTTCACTGACGAGGTCCACTTCGCCGAGGTGTTCAACCCCGATGGCAGTCTCACCATCATCTCGATGGGTACCCGGAAGACCGGCAAGTGGCGCGTCTCTGGCGATGAACTTTGCCTCTTACAAGCAGATGCCGAAGAGCGGTGCTATAGCGTGTGGGTATCCGGGCGGAATGCCCAGCTACGCCAAGCAGGAGTCGAGATTACCGAGGATGGTATTCTTCAGAAGCCGAAGCAAAGACAATGAAGTTCGTCAGAGCAGACGGCAATGTACAGGGGCCAGCATAGGGAGAGAACCATGCGGATCTTGACTACAATTGCAGCTGTCACTCTGGCTTTGAGCAACCCTGTTTTGGCAGCTGAGGCTTGGCACCAGGAGATCGCCACCGGCCTCCGCAAGCAGGGTACCGAAATGCCGGGTGGCATCTATCGGGTGAGCCTGCCCCGAACCGATCTCAAGGTCACGCTCGACGGCGTCGAGATCAAGCCGGCCCTCGCTCTCGGCTCCTGGCTCGCGTTCCGATCCATGGGTAACGAGGTCATGGTGATGGGCGATCTCGTCCTGACGGACGAAGAGGTCAATCCGGTCCTGAAACGGCTGGAGGAGGGCGGCATCGAGATCACCGCCTTGCACAATCACCTCCTGCGAGCCTCGCCGAACACGATGTACATGCATGTCCACGGGCACGGATCAGCGGCAAAGTTAGCCACGACCCTCCGCGAGGCCATCGGAGCGAGCAAGACGCCATTCGGAGGAGAGACCGCCGGGATTCCAGCACCGGCCGCGACGCAGGCCTCTACGGTGCCTCCGACCGACCAGAAGATCGACCTCGATACTGCCGCCATCGACCAAGCTCTCGGGCGCAAGGGCAAGATCAATGGCGGGGTCTACCAGGTGAATGTGCCGCGAGCCGAAATGCCCAAAGACAACGGCATGGAGGTGCCGGAAGCTATGGGCTCGGCGATCGCGATCAACTTCCAGCCCACTGGATCCGGCAGGGCAGCCATCACAGGCGACTTCGTGCTCACGGCCGAGGAGGTCAACCCCGTCATCCGGGCACTCCAGGCGACCGGCATCGAGGTCACAGCGCTCCACAACCACATGCTCAATGACGAGCCCCGGCTGTTCTTCATGCACTTCTGGGCCAACGACGATGCCCGGAAGCTGGCAAGCGGCCTGCGGGCGGCGCTGGATCACGTCAAGGTCGGCAAGACTTGACCGCCACCCCAAGGACTGGACTTCAAGGCCCGGAAGCGGAGACGCGCCCCGAAAAGGGCTGGCTTGCCGTCGTCAGCAGCCTTCCGATCGACATCAGGCGCGTTCTCCTGGCCCGGTCCCTGCGAGCCTTTGGGGATGGCTACGTCGCCATCCTGCTGCCGCTCCATCTGTCGCAGCTGGGGTACGATGCCTTCGCCGTCGGGGTTATCTCGACGACGACGCTGTTGGGTTCGGCCCTGCTGACGCTGGGCGTCGGTCTTGTCGCCCACCGCGTCCCCAGGCGCACCGCACTGCTCACCGCCGCTCTCCTGATGGCTGCGACTGGGGCTGGCTTGGCCGGGGTCACGAGCTTCTGGCCGCTGCTCGTGATCGCCTTCGTCGGAACGCTCAATCCATCGGGTGGCGACGTCAGTGTCTTCCTGCCCCTCGAACACACCGTGATCGCCCATGTGGTCGCGGACGACCAGCGAACAGCAGCATTCGCTCGCTATAGCTTCGTCGGCGCCCTCTTCGGCGCCCTCGGAGCGCTTTCGGTCGGTGTGGTGGATTGGGCCACGCCCATCCTTCCACCAGCGATCACAACGGCGGTTCTCTTTGGGCTCTACGGTGTCCTCGGGATGCTCACGTTCCTGCTCTACCGGGGTCTGTCGCCCCAGGTGGAAGCCGGCACGGACGCACCACCGGCACCGCTTGGGCCATCGCGCGGGATCGTCTACCGCTTGGCAGCCCTGTTCTCGGTCGATGCGTTCGGCGGCGGGCTCGTCATCAATGCCCTTCTGGCGCTCTGGCTCAGCGAACGGTTTTCGATCACCGTCTCCACCGTTGGTGCGATCTTCTTCGTCACCAGCCTGTGCTCCGCGGTCTCGTACTTCGCCGCAGTGCCGCTGGCCCGCCGGTTCGGGCTGATCAACACCATGGTGTTCACGCACCTGCCATCGAACCTCTTCCTGGTCCTGACCGCCTTCGCTCCGACTATCTGGATCGCCTTCGGGCTTCTGATCCTTCGAGGCCTGCTGTCCCAGATGGACGTCCCGACCTGGTCCTCCTACGTCATGGCAGTCGTCCGGCCGGAGGAGCAACCTGCGGCAGCGAGCGTCACCGCAGTGCCGCGTAGTCTGGCCTCCGCCGTCGCGCCGCTCCTGTCCGGTTGGATGTTGACGGTATCGCCGTTCGGCTGGCCGCTCGTCCTCGCGGGAGCCCTGAAGGCAGCGTACGACCTGGCGCTGCTCTGGCAGTTTTCGAGCGTCAAGCCGCCTGAGGAGCGCTGATGCCCTGAAGATCATCGTCCCTGTCGGCATAACCTTGCAGCCCTCTACGTTGGTCCAGGACTGGCATGTCCTGTTATCGGCTCCCTTCCTACTAGGGCGTGTCCTCATTTAGGGGTTCCGGTTTGGG
>JADDQD010000217.1 GCA_016781555.1 Pseudomonadota bacterium
CGTTGCCGATGTCGGCGATGTCGGACGAAAGCATGTCGACATAATGCTTCCAAAGCGGCATCCGCCATAGCGGGTCCGACACCGCCTCTCCGCCGCTGAGCAGGGCATCGGCGAGGGCGTCGTCGCTTGCGAACAGGGCTGGCAAATCGGGGCCCAAGGCGACACGAGCGGCGCCGGTCAGCGTTGCAAAATCGAGGATGAGCTCGGGACTGCCTTCCGCGGCTTTTGTGAGCGCATCGGCAAGGATGAGGCGGCCCTCCCCGTCGGTGTTGCCGACTTCCACCGTGAGGCCCTTACGGCTGGTGAGCACATCTCCGGGACGAAATGCATTGCCGGAAATGGCGTTTTCGACAGCGGGAACGAGGAGGTGGAGGCGGACCGGAAGGCGGCTATTCATCACCAGAAAGGCAAGGCCAAGCGCGTGCGCTGCTCCGCCCATGTCTTTCTTCATGAGGCGCATGCCCGAGGCGTTCTTGATATCGAGCCCGCCGGAGTCGAAGCAAACCCCCTTACCGACGATCGCGATGCGCGGATGCCTCGGATCACCCCATTCCAGCTCAACGAGCCGGGGCCTCCGGTCAGGAGAAGCGGCTCGCCCAACGGCGTGGATCATCGGGCAGCCGGTTTCAAGCTCGCGTCCCGAGGTTGCCGATACGGTCGCGGAACAGCTGTTTGCGAGGTCCGAAATTGCAGCTTCGAGTTCTTCGGGGCCGAGATCCTGCGCCGGAGTGTTGACGAGGTCGCGTACCAGCGCCGTCGCCCGAGCCAGAGCCACGCTTTCTTCGATGCGTGCGGCGTCCGCGGTAAGGAGCACGCGGGGCCCGGTAGCCGAAGGCTGCTGCTTGTACCGATCGAAGCGGTACTGGCCCAGCAGCCAGCCCAGCATGGCTGCGCCGGGGCTGCGGCCGTCCAGGCGGTAGCTGCCTTCGGGAAGTGTGTCGGCGGCCTTGGCAAGGCACCAGGGGCTGAGCTCTTCCACGTCGGCCACGCCGAGAACCGCAGACCATTCCGACTTCTCACCCGGAATGAAGGCGATCTGATAGGGTTCCGCCTTGAAGCTCTGGCTCGCAACTGCCTGCCGCATCCGCTCAGGCTGCCCCTTGAGCCAACCGTCCAGGCTTTTCTTGTCGACGAGATTGAGCGGGGTGGCGGGCTGGCCTTTGTCAGGCTGGAGCAGACTGGAGAAGTTGGTCATTAGCACCCCCATAACGGCTTCGATTCAGATGAAAAGCGCGGCGCTTTGCGGCCGTTCGCCAGAAGGCGGAAATCCGTTCGCTTTACCGGCGCTGAGTGCCATGGACACTGGTGTATGCAAATATCAGTCAGCGGCTTGAGCTTCGGATGGAGGGGTGTTTGGCAGCGGTCGTTGAGGCAGCGGCGGAGCACGCTCGGGCCGCCGCGGTGACCCACGTCGACGTGCTGATCGTCGGCGCGGGGCTGTCGGGAATCGGCGCAGCATGCCACCTTGCCATGAAATCGCCCGGCAAGAGCTTCCTCATCGTTGAAGCGCGCTCGGCTATCGGCGGCACTTGGGACTTGTTCCGTTATCCCGGCATCCGCTCCGATTCCGACATGCACACGCTTGGATATTCCTTTCGCCCTTGGACCGGGAGAAAGTCGATCGCTGACGGTCCAAGCATTCGGGACTATATTCGGCAGACGGCGCAAGAGTTCGCGCTTCAAGATCGTATCCGGCTGAACCACAAGGTTCGAAAGGCGGAATGGTCGTCAGCTGAGGCGCGTTGGACGGTGCATGTCGAAGCGGACGGAGACCCACGAGTCTTCAGCTGCCGCTTCCTCTACATGTGCAGCGGCTACTATGATTACGACCAGGGTTACGTCCCTGAACTCCAGGGGATCGGGCGGTTCCGCGGGATCATTGTCCACCCACAGCATTGGCCCGAGGGGCTCGACTACAGGGACAAAGATGTCGTCGTGATTGGAAGCGGAGCAACCGCTGTGACTTTGGTGCCGGAGCTGGCCAAGCGCGCCCGGCACGTTACCATGCCGCAGCGATCACCGAGCTACATCCTATCCTTGCCTTGAGAAGATCGGCTCGCGAAACTGCTCCGTGGCCTGCTGCCGCCGAAACTTGCCCACAGTCTGATGCGCTGGAAGAATGTCTTTCTGGCATGGTTCTTCTTCATGCTCGCACGCAAGCGTCCCGAGCGGACAAAGCGAGCGATCATCGAGCGCATTCGAGAGACTCTCGGGCCAGGCTACGATGTCGAGACCAACTTCACGCCTCGCTACAATCCTTGGGACCAACGGCTGTGCGTCGTCCCCGATGGCGACCTTTTCGAGGCGATGAAAGCCAATCGGGCGTCTGTTGTCACGGGCGAGATCAAGACGTTCATAGAAGCGGGGATCAGCCTTGCATCGGGCGATACGCTTCCCGCTGACCTGGTGATCACAGCGACCGGTCTCGTCGTGAAACTTCTGGGGAGCGTCGGGCTCGAGGTGGATGGGAAGCCAGTCAATCTCGCCCGCACCTTGAGCTACAAGGGCGTGATGTTCAGCGGCTTACCGAACCTCTTTTACGCCTTTGGCTACACCAATGCTTCCTGGACACTGAAGTGCGACCTTGGGGCAGACTATGTCTGCCGTCTGATAAGTCACATGGATCGGCAGGGCTACCGGATCTGTGTACCTCGCCGGGAGGAGGCCGCTGGGGAAGCGCCGATGGTGGATTTCACCTCGAGCTACATTGCGCGAGCACTCGCAGAGTTGCCGAAGCAAGGGCGAACGCCGCCGTGGAAGCTCCGGCAGAACTACTTCCTGGACATGGCCGACCTCCGGCTCCGGCGGATCGAAGATGGCGTGCTGGAATTCAGCGTCACGAGTGACAGCTAGGGGGCGCTCGCATTGCGCGAGCGCCCTGTTGCTTCAGCCCGGCATCGATACGGCATCGGTGACGTGGATGACGCCGTTCGATTGCATAACGTCGCCCTGGGTGACGTGCGACATGCCGCCCTTCGCGTCGACCAGCATGATGCGGTTGCCCATCATGCGAGCCGTAAGCTGGCCACCCTGAACGGTGGTGAGGCTCGCCTGACCGCCGCCGGCGCGGATGCGCTGCATGAGATCGGCTGCTGTAAGCCTGCCGGGAACGACGTGGTAGGTGAGCACCGTCGTCAGCATGCTGCGATTTTCAGGACGGAGCAGTGTCTGCACGGTACCGGCCGGAAGCCGGTTAAAAGCGGCGTTGGTGGGAGCGAAAACGGTGAACGGACCAGCGCCGGACAGGGTCTCGACGAGCCCTGCGGCCTTCACGGCTGCTACGAGGGTCGTGTGGTCGCGCGAGTTTACAGCGTTCTCGACGATCGTTTTTGTTGGAAACATCGGCGCTCCGCCAACCATCACCGTGCCTCCGGCGCGGGCAGACGTGGCACCCATTCCGGCGTCAGCTTCGTCGCCCATCATGGTGGAGCAAGCGGAGAGCGAAAGTGCGGTGGCGGCCGCGAGTGTGAAGCGGGCTATCGAAATCATGATTTTCTCCAAATTCGGCAACCTTTGAGCGGTTGCATAAGGAGATACGATCTCGATGGCATGAAAGATGCGTGGGGTCAGATGCGGGTGAGTTGTCCGCTCGCTATGACCGGGCCGGTGGGCTGGCCGGTCGGAGAGCCACCTTCGGGCTCAACCGAGACCGCGAGCTTTGCCTCGGGCCCGAGAGCCTTCAGCAGTGCCGGGGGGAGGGTGATCCGCTGAGGTCCACCGGCCGCAACAAGGCCCAGCGAGCGCGGTGAACCAGCGCCTGGGATCACCCACAATTCGTGAGCGCGACCTGCGGCGGGGTTGAGCACGGCCGGCGTCGCGATGAGGCTCTTCGTGTCGGGATCGTAGGAGATGACGATGGCTGCCTGCCCACCCTCGGCGGCAAGCGAGGCAATCAGGGTCGCAGCCGGAGCGGCAGGTGCAGGGGCAGGAACTTGGAGCGCTGGGTCTCTTGTCCCCGACTCTAGCCCAATCACCAGCGCAAGCGCGGCGGCGATCGCGGTCACGGCGGCCGAGTAAGCGCGCCAGATCTTTGCCTTGCGGCGTAGGATGTGGATGGTCGCAGTCTCCGCAGGAGCCTCGGTCAGGCGGGCAGCGATCCTCTCCCAGATGCCCTGATCCGGGACTTCGGGTCGGATGCTCTCGACCAGCGGCATCAACCGTGTTTCCCACTCGGCGACGGCGGCGGCAAATGCCGGTTCTTCCTGCTGCCGACGAGTCGCTTCAGCAAGCTCCGCCCCATCCAGGAGGCGCAGAACGAATTCGGCCGCCAGCCGATCCTGGCCGCTAAGTTCGGGCTCGTCCGTCATCGCTCCAGGCACTCTTTCAACTGAAGCAGACCACGGCGGACCCAACTTTTCATGGTGCCGAGCGGAACGCCGCTTCGCACCGCCAGCTCGGCATAGGTCGCGCCTTCGAAAAAAGCGGTGCGAATGGCGTGTGCCTTGCGGTTTTCAAGTTCGCCGATGCAGCCGCTTAGCCGGCTCCCCGCTTCGGATGCTTCAAGCGAGCTGGCGGCATCTGGCGCGGGATCGGGGATTTGGAGCGCGGCCTCGACTGGCTCGGAAACTCGCCCGCCCCGCGCGCGGAGCCGGTCGATGGAACGGTTGCGGGCAAGCGCTGCAAGCCAGGTGATCGGGCTTGCACGCTCCGGATCGAAGCTTCCTGCCTTGCGCCACACGTTGAGGTAAATGTCCTGCAAAGCGTCCTCCGCCTCTCCCCGTTCACCCAAGATACGGAGGCAGATGCCAAAAAGCTTCGCAGAGGTTGCGTCATATACTTCGGCAAGCGCGGAGTGGCTGCCGCGGCCGGCGCGGACAAGCGCGTCGGCAAGACGCCGCCGAGCTTCATCCGCTTCTGGTCTGGAGGAGCCGTCCGCCACCGCGCGGTTTTGCCAGAGGAGATAGCCGAGTGCAACGTGCGCTCCCCCGCAAAAGCACTCTCATGCGTCCGCGGCGGCGTTGGGGCCGTAACTGCTCATCGAAGGACAAAGAAAATGCCGGTTTTTGTGAAACGCATATTCCCCGATTGGCTGGTCCTGATCCTGCTCGGAAAAGCGTTCGGTACGCTTCTTTTCCTGAGCTGAGAGGCCTACCGTCAGGCCTAGCCGACGATCTGATCTTGGCTCGCTTAAACCTCGGCTAATCTGCCTTGCGCTTCGCGCGAGGGGACGCCGTAGAGGTCGTGTTCGTCGGCATCCTCCACCACGACCTTGATGATGTCGCCGGCTTTGGCCGCGCCCGCATCACGAAGATGGACCTCGCCGTCAATCTCCGGCGCGTCCGCATAAGAGCGCCCCGTAGCGCCACCTTCGCCATCAGCAACGTCGATGATTACGTCGATCTCGCGGCCGATCCTCGCCTGAAGCTTAGCTGCCGAGATGCCGGCGGTCTTCTCCATGACGCGGGCATATCGTTCTTCCTTCACTTCATCGGGTACGGCTCCCGGAAGATTGTTGGCCTGAGCGCCCTTCACCGGTTCGAAGCGGAAAGCACCGACACGGTCGAGCTGAGCTTCGTCAAGCCAATCCAGAAGAAATTCGAAATCCTCTTCCGTCTCGCCGGGAAAGCCGACAACGAAGGAAGAGCGGATCGCAATGTCGGGGCAGATTTTCCGCCAGGCGCGCAGGCGCTCGAGCACTTTCACCTGGTTCGCCGGGCGCTTCATCGCCTTCAGCACCGAAGGCGAAGCATGCTGAAACGGAATGTCGAGATAAGGGAGTACGAGCCCCTCCGCCATCAACGGGATAACCTGATCGACGTGGGGATATGGGTACACATAGTGCAGTCGCACCCACGGCTTGTTGGCGGGCGTGCCGAGTCTGCCGAGCTCGCGCGCCAGGTCGGTCATGTGCGCGCGAACCTCGCCACCTTTCCAGGGCCAGGCGCGATGGCGCATGTCGACGCCATAGGCAGAAGTGTCCTGGCTGATCACCAGCAGTTCACGAGTGCCAGCTGCGACCAGTTTTTCGGCCTCGCGCAGGATGGCATCCGGGCGCCGCGAGACGAGGTCGCCCCTCAGCTGCGGTATGATGCAGAAGGCGCAGCGGTGGTTGCATCCTTCTGAAATTTTTAAATAGCTGTAGTGGCGCGGCGTGAGCTTCAGCCCTCCTTCCGGCACCAGGTTCAGGAAGGCAGAAGGAGGCATCGGGGCGGCTTCATGAACGGCGCCGACGACTTGCTCATATTGCGCTGGGCCGGTGACGGCGAGGACGTCGGGAAAACGCTCCCGGATGAGGTCGGCTTCCGCGCCCATGCAGCCGGTTACGATCACGCGCCCATTTTCGGCTATGGCTTCGCCAATTGCCGCCAGGCTCTCCTCCTTTGCGGAGTCGAGAAAGCCGCACGTGTTGACGAGTACGACGTCCGCATCGTCATATTCGGGCGACAGCTGGTAGCCGTCGGAGCGGAGCTTGGTTAGAATACGTTCGCTGTCGACCAGGGCTTTGGGACAGCCGAGCGAAACCATGCCGACTTTCGGCGGGGAGGGGAGTTCGATTTCCATGGATGGGGCCCACATAGTG
>JADDQD010000265.1 GCA_016781555.1 Pseudomonadota bacterium
GGGCTACAACTTCAGACTCCTCGTCCGGTGGCTGGCACTTTTGTGGGCCTGGATCCTGGCCGTGCTCACAGCCGCCCCAGCCTGCTCGCTACCGCCTCAGCGCGCCTGAGCGACGTTCTTCACGGACGACTAGCCAATCATCGTTTGTCGTTGCCGCCGCTCTCCGCCGCGCCCTGAGCCTGCGTCGTAGGCTGGGTCAGGTCTGCGGGACCGACGGACGAGGCATCACCCGCGGTCACTTCGCGCTCCGCTTGGAACCAGTGATCCTCGGGACTGCCAGCGCGCCCCTCGCGCTCCCAAATCTCGTAGGCCCGCTCGCGGATCCTTTGCTCTCGATCGCTGTCCATGACCGGCTCTCCTCCAATGCTCAAGAACGTTGGGACGGTGAAGAGGTTCTGGTGTCGCCACTGACATGCAGCCCTGCTAATGCGTTCAGAAGGCCAATGCGGGCTATGGGCTTCTCGAGCCACGGCACGTCCTGCAACTCGGGCGGCAAGTCCGGTCGTCGGGGATCACCCGAGTAGATGATGAACGGTATACCACGCCTGCGAAGTTCCAAGGCGAGATCCGTTGCAGGCCCATCTTGCAGGTTGAAGTCGACGATCGCGAGTTCAGGCGCGCTGTTCTCCAACCAGCGAAACGCCTCCACGCAGGAAGGGACGGGTCCGCAGACCTCAAGGCCTTGCTCTTCGAGGTAGGCTTCCAGCGACATGGCAACGAGCGCCTGATCCTCAACTATTAGACAGCAACGTCGGGTGGGGCTTTCGCTCATATAAACTGCTTCACTCTGCTCGAGCCACATCCTCGCCGGGAGAGAGGGGACGAACCCGCCAGTGTCGTAGACCTCGTCAATCATGGGCGGTTAGGCCTTGGGCTTCTTCGATCCCTTTGCCGAAATGTAAGTAGGTCGGGCCAAAGTCCGCGGCCCGCTTGAGGGCCTCCCAATCGAGAATGCTCACGTCCCCGCCTCCCAAGGTGATCAACCCTTCGCGTCGAAGCCGTTGGAGGATGCGGTTGCAATGCACCGTGCTCAGGCCGAGGGCATCGCCGAGTTCTGTCTGTGTGACCGGCAGTTCGAAGCTGCGCTCCTGAGCGAGACCGACCGTCTCGAGGCGGACCAGCGTCTCGCATATCAGATGCGCGATGCGCTGGTAGGCTGAGCGGCGCCCGATGTTGACCATCCACATGCGAAAGATGGCGGAATCAATCATTGTGCTGCGCCAGAGCGCGCGTGCAATGCGCGGCTGGCGCTCCGTCCAGCCGATAATCGTCTTGTGCGGGATCGGCGCGACCTTGCACGGGGTCAGAGTTCCAATCGAATGGTCCAACTCGCCCAGGAGAAAGCCACTGAGGTCGCAGATGTCCCCAGGAATTTCGAAGGCCATGATCTGGCGTCGTCCATTGGCCAACACCTTATAGCGGCAGGCGAAGCCTTCGAGAATCAGGGTGCAATCGAGCGGCCTATCACCCTCGTGAGCCATGTCCTCGTGACGACTGAACTGCCTAATGCGTGAGGCGGCATCCTCCAGTACCCGCTTCTCCTCCTCTGAGAAGCGACCAAACTGCTCCAGCTTGCGAACCAAAGGGTTGGGCACGACGTTATCTTGGTTATTGCCTCGGTGTGTTCGCGATCTGACATACCCGATCCGCCATCTGTTAGCTAGACGACAGAGCGCTTTTTTAGTCCGGCCATGGCGAACCCCAAACACCCCCGATCCGCTCAATCTGCTCCCATGAACCGCCTGCTTGCGGCGCTGCCGCCTGAGGAAATGGAGGTACTGCGGCCCGACGTCGAAGAGGTTTCGCTCACCTTCAAGCAGCACCTTTACGAGGCCGAAAGACCTATTGAGAGCGTCTATTTCCTACACCAGGGGGTCGCATCTCTACTCACCGACCTAGAGGACGGCACCTCCATCGAGGTCGCAACTGTCGGCCCGGAAGGGATGGTGGGCCTCTCGGTCTTTCTCGACCACAGCCTGATCGCAGGTCGAGCCTTCATCCAGGTACCCGGGGAGGGCTCACAGATCGAAACGGCTGCGTTTCGGAGAGCCCTGGGCCACACGCCATGCCTGCACCGGCTGCTTTCGCGCTACACGTTAGCGTTGTTGAATCAACTGGCCCAGAACAGCGCGTGCAATCGTGCGCATGCGATCGAGCAGCGGCTCGCGCGCTGGCTCCTGATGACGCAGGATCGGGTTCACTCGGCCACCTTCCCGCTGACCCAAGAGTTCATGGCGCAAATGTTAGGCGCCAGCCGCCCCACGGTCTCCATTGCGGCAAGCATTCTGATGAAAGCAGGGCTCATCTCCTACGTGCGAGGCAACATCACGGTGACAGACCGGCCTGGGTTGGAGGCGGCCGCCTGCGAGTGCTACGGCGTAATCAGGAGGCAATTCGAACGGGTGCTCGGCGACGGGTGACCGCCGCCCGAAGGACCCATTCGAAACAGCCGCGTGACGGAGGGCCCACTTCAGGCCCTATTCTTGCGCACTCGCTTGCCGAACTTTGACCGGCGGCCCAGCAGTGCTGCATGTCTATTCGAGATCACGGAACATGGCGCCAATCCGGAACGCTGCGGCAAACATAAACTGGCAAGCGGCTGTAGTCCTTGGGCTGATCAGCAGCACTTTCTCGACCATGGCGAGCCAGCTTACGGCGGCGCGGATCGGGCGGGATGCCGCCGTGGACTGGATGGTGGTGGCCACCATCCCGCTGCGGGATCCGGCGCTTCAGATCGAACCCTCATGGGGCGTGATCCTCGCCGGCATCCTCTTTCATCAATGGGCCGACTTCTCCTGGGCCATCGTGTTCTTCGGGCTTCTCGGGCGCTGGACCGCAGGCTTGCGTCCCTGGACGATCCTCTTGGTCGCGATGCCCTGGGCGGTGTTCACCTCGGGGCTCGAGTGGTTGTTCCTGGTCCCGATCCTGCCATTCTGGTGGCCGCTCTTCACCCTGGAACAGCCTTACTGGCTCGGGCTTCTGGTTCACATGACCTCGGCATCGATATACCCGCTCTTTCCCTGGTTGCGGGACCGGGTGTCAGGCCGCCATCCATCCCCGCATAGACGCTTCGCCGCGGTTTGGAGCGGTTTCGCCGCCGCAGGCATCGTCGCTCTGGGCGTGATCGCCTTCTTCGGCTGGCAAGGTCGCGAGCTGCCCCACTTCGGCGGGAACGCAGCTTACGACCAGATCTACATGCGCCGGATGGCGGCTCACCATACGCAAGGCGTCGAGCTAGCCCGTATGGCCGCGGAGAGGGCGGCCAGCTCCCACCTGCGCGCGCTCGCGCGCCTCATGGCCGCGACCCAGCAGGGCGAGATCGCGGTCTTTGATCAATGGTGGCGTAGCTGGTTCGGCGGCTCGCTCCCGCCAGCGATGCCCGAGGATCACGCCGCCATGCCCGGCGTGCTCTCGCCTGAGCAGATCAAGAGCTTGCGGCAGACGGAAGGTGCCGCCTTTGACCCGCTGTTCGTCGCGCTCATGTCACACCACCACGAGGGGGCGATCACAATGGCCGACGAGGCGATCGAGAAAGCGGGCGACCCGCGCCTCAAGCTGATATCGCACGCCATCCGCTACGGACAGCGGGGCGAGATCGAGTTGATGCATGGCGCCGAAGGTTTGCCGGCGGTGAAAGCCGCTGTCTCCGCCCTCTTTTCGCCAGCAGGTCAGAGTGCCGATCGGAGAACCCACAACCCCGCCGGTCACGGAAAACGATAAGATTGGAGGGTGCCCTGCCGACCTGGGTCGACCGGCTTACCGTTTCTGCTCGCCTGATCCCATGAGCACGAGGTGCTGACTCACGATCTCGGGGAGGTGCTGACCGAGCCAGCTCGCCATCTCCTCCTCCTGCCTGAGGATCTGCTGAGCCACTTGCTCAACACGACTCTCGCCAGCAGCCCGCGCCATCACCATGAGCGCCTTGTAAGACGCGATCTCGAAGTGCTCGAAGGCGTAACCCGCGAAGCTGTTCTTGAGCACCTCGTCGGAAGCGGCTGCGTGCATCATCATCTGCACGTTCTGGGCCATGCCCATGACTGTGTCCTTGATCGTCGAGGGGCTCTCGCCGAGGTCCGTCAGCGCCTGAGCGACCATGGTCTGCTGCTGCCGACTCTCCTCCAGGTGCTGAGCGATGCGAGCCTTGAGCTGCGGGTAGTGCTCCAAGCGCTCGGCATTGCGCTCCAGCATCTCGATCGCCTGCTGCTCCAGGCCATGCGCGTTGCGCAGGCCCGTGATCATCATCTCGCGCGCGTCTTCGACTCTGAACGTGCCCGGCTGGGGTCCGGCCATCGCTCCGCTGCTCGTAGATAGAGGCTGCTGCATGGTTCGGTCCTTTCAATAAAGGGGGCTCGTGCCCATCCGCATAGCATCGACGGACATGCGCAATACTCGAGCAGCCACGCAGCGGGTTCGCCTACACTCAACAAGGCAGAACAATCGAGGTTCCGTTTTGGTTACGGAAGGCTCTGAGGCCCTGTTTGGAGCAAATAGCGAACCCAAACGGGTGTCGAGCTATCTTGTGTGGCCCGCCGCCTCACCCTCGGCGCTTGCCCGTATCTCGCTCATCGGGCTCGCGCGATCCAGCTGACCGTCGTGCCGGTCTGATCCTATCCG
The DNA here is from genome assembly GCA_016781555.1 of Pseudomonadota bacterium. Taxonomy (GTDB): domain Bacteria; phylum Pseudomonadota; class Alphaproteobacteria; order Sphingomonadales; family Sphingomonadaceae; genus Allosphingosinicella. The sequence goes on from JADDQD010000265.1 coordinate 4,615, forward strand.
TTGCGGAGGGGCGACCCCGAGTGGCCCCGAATGCTGGATCTTGCAGCGGTGCCCTATAGTCTCCACCAGATTAGTGCCGCCGGACCGAGGCCTCGGCATGATGCGGTTCCGGCGTATGGAACTGCTCGACTTCGGGGCTGTCGTCCGGGATCGCCCCGATCCCATAGCGGTAGGCGAGTTCGCCCCCGAGCCAGCCGTTAACGAAGAGCAGGGCGGTCGAGAGGAACGAGAGCGTGAGACCCCAGCCCTGCGCCCCGGCGACTGGATCGGTCCAGCGCAGCCAGACGTTGGTGATGGCGAGCACCACGACGATGAGGTTGCCGATCATGTGGGTCCAAGCGATCCACAGGCCGCGCACCTTGTCGATGGTGAAGAAATCGAGAAACCCTGGGAGCGCCGCCACGAGCGCCGTGACGATGCCGGCGATCAAGAGCCAATAGGAGGCTTGCGCCCAGAATGTATTCTGGGTGCTCCAGAAGGCCAAGTCGGTCGCGAATGCGCCGATGAGGAAGGCGATCGGAAAGACAACGAGCATGTGGTGGAGAGGATGCCCGGAAATCGCCGCCGTGCTCTCAACGCCGTGCCGATGGAACCGACCCATTGGACTCTCCCAAGTGCGCGCCAGTGGAAACGCGTCCGGCCAAGCTTTGTTCCATGTCTCGCCGGTCCCATAACTCTCGTCATCAGTGCATGTCCGGGTGTCAGGCCCAGCCATTCTCAGGCTAGGAGCGGCTTCTGTAGGACCTCAGCGCGGATCATCGGAGATCGAGCGGGCGGCTCGTGGACCCGGTTCGATGGAACGGCTGTAACGGCGCGGCGTTCCGCTCGAAGCTTGCACGGAGCGCAGCAGGATGCGATCGGTCGTCATTACAGGCGTGTCGAGCGGTATTGGGTACGAGACGGCGAAGCTCGCCGTCGAGAAAGGTGCACGGGTCTTCGGCAGTGTGCGCAAGCGTGAAGATGCCGAACGGCTCCTGGTCGAATTCGGTGAACTCTTCACGCCGATCCTCTTCGATGTGCGGGATGAGGCGGCAGTGCGGACAGCAGCTGACCGCGTCCGAGACTCCCTCGCGGGTAATGCGCTCTCAGGGCTGGTGAACAACGTGGGCATGGCGATCCCCGCGCCGCTTCTCCATCAGCCGATCGATGAGGTTCGCGCGCAACTCGACACCAATCTCGCCTCGGTCTTTGTCGTCACCCAGGCGTTCGCACCGCTGCTCGGGGCGGATCGTTCGCTGGCTGGGCCGCCTGGTCGCGTCATCAATATATCCTCGATCGGCGGCAAGCTCGGGCAGCCATTCGCTGGCGCTTACATCGCCTCGAAGCACGGTCTCGAAGGCCTCTCCGACACTCTACGCCGCGAGCTGATGCTCTATGGGATCGATGTCGTGATCGTCGCTCCGGCCGGAGTGAGAACGCCGATCTGGGACAAGGTCGAGCCGCAAGTCGGTCGGTTCGCTGACACCGAATACGGTGAGGCCTTTGACAGGGCTCTGCGCACGATGATCAAGACCGGCCGCGAGCATAGCCTGGAGCCGCGCAAGGTCGCGGAGACGATCTGGCATGCTTTGACGGTGAGGCAACCGAAGCCGCGCTACGCGCCCGCCCAGCATCCCGTTCTCGAGCAGGGTTTGATCAGATTCCTACCCCGCCGCATCGTGGACTGGGCCATGGGCCGATATCTGGGCCTCAAACCCAGCGCCGACCCAAGGCCGTGATGCTGCCAAGCGTTGGGAAGCGCTCCAGAAAGGCGAAGAACCAATCGGAGCGGTTGCTGCGCCGGAACGGTCGATCTCGGGGAAGTACAAACGAACGGCATTGTAGAGCGCTTCCACAAGACGGTGCTGAATGAGTTCTACCGTGTGGCCTTCCGCAAGCGGATCTACGGTTCGCTCGCAGAGCTGCAGGTTGATCTGGATGCCTG
>JADDQD010000039.1 GCA_016781555.1 Pseudomonadota bacterium
GGCAGTGCTCAGCGCGTCAACGGGTTGAGGCATGATGTCGGACGGTCCCGCAACCTCTCATGCTGAATAGCAATGGCTGCAATGAGTCGCCTTTACCTGCTGCTGCCCCTGCTCACGGGCTCGCCAGCGGCCGCCCAGGCACCCGACTGGAGCCGCGCGCCGCGCGTAGAGATTACCCTGTCCAGCTTCGACTATCGCCCCCGGGCGATCCGCCTCAGGGCTGGTCAGCCGGTGCGGCTTCACCTCGTCAACAGGAGCCGCGGCGGCCACGACTTCACCGCCCGGGAATTCTTCGCTGCCGCAACCGTGCGGCCGGCGGACCGGGGTGCGATCGGGAACGGGCGCATCGACCTCAAAGGGCGTGAGAGCCGCGAGATCGCGCTGGTGCCGAGGGCGGGACGCTATACGGTGAAATGCACCCACACCTTCCATACGACGCTCGGAATGACCGGTGAGATCATCGTCGAATGAGCAAGGCCGTTTTCGAGCCCCTGGAGCCGAATGCCGCCGGCCAGCGGGTAGCGCTCCACCTCGCTGAGGCCCGGGGACCGAGGAAAGATCGCCGGACGATTGCCTTGGACCAGGCGCGCGAGCGCATCTCAGGAGGTCCTTTCGATCGGCGACCTCTCCAGGCTGCGACGCCAGGAGTGGAGATTTGAGGCCTGTAACGTATTGGGCCTTAGGCTTTTTTCTGCCTCCGAGGAACCTCCGGAGCGATTGCAGGTTCTCCGCTGGAGGGGACCAGCGCCCTCAACGCGCCCCTCCCCAGCACGGAAGGAGAAGCGTCATGAGACTAGCCTTAGCCGTAGCAGTTCTGTTGGTGTCCGCGCCTGCCACCGCCCAAGCCCAACATGGAAACTTCGGCGGCCACCACGTGCGGTCGCAGCACTTTAGTGGGCACGTCATACACCATCCGGGTGTCCGGTTCCGCCACCATCCGGGCTTTGGCTTCGGCCACGGGTCAGGCTTCGGCTTCGGGTCGGGCTTCGGCTTCGGCCACGGATCGGGCTTCGGCTTCGGCCACGGATCGGGCTTTGGCTTCGGCCACGGATCGGACTTCGGCCACGGGTCGGGCTTCGGCCACGGATCGGGTTTCGGGTTTGGGCACGGATCAGGTTTCGGGTTCGGTCACCACCCAGGTTTCGGATTCCGCCACCACCCGGGTTTCGGCTTCCGCCACCATCCAGGCTTTGGCTTCAGACATCACCCGGGTTTCGGACGCCACAGAGACTTCCGCCACGATCGCCGCTTCCGCTATCATCGCGGCTTCTGATCCCGGCGCGGATCGGGCTGATCCCGGGCCAGGCCGCTGAGCCCTCTGCTTCAGGCGAGCGGTGGCTCCAGCAGGGGGCGCAGCGATCTGCCCGGCAGTCCCGCAGCCTGCGTTACATGCATATCTGGCGGGTCGAGCACGCGAATGGGGAACGGCGGCGCCGGCTGAGCGGATTCCTTGGGCTGATTCGGGCCCGGCGAAGGCGGCAGCGCGGCGGCAGGAACTGCGAACGCAAGGCAAGCGCCGGGCTGGCAGCGGCAAGCCGGGTGAGCAACGAAGGTCCGTCTCGCCAGAGTAACTCGCGTGAAATCGCGATCAGTGCTCTTTGTCGTTCGGGCTGAGCTTGTCGAAGCCCCTGTTTTGCCCCTTGAACGGAAAGAAGGATTGCCCTTCGACAGGCTCAGGGCGAACGGGTCAGATTTAGCGCAGTCGGCTCTAGCAGTCGAAGGAACCTATGGCACGGTCGCTGCGGTCGCGGAAGCTTAGGGCCGCGGCAGGCCCTGTTCGGGCCAGCCCATCCGCCTTTTCTCGGCCGCGACCATCTCCGCTACGTCCGCGAGCAGCCGCTTGGCGTCGTAAACGACGCCGTCCTTGACGGTGTAGCTGACGCCGCCGACCCGCTCCAGCTTTTGGGTCTGCTCGTTGAGCCGGAGCGTTCCCGTGCCGTATAGCGTCTTGAAGTTCTGGAGCGGGTTCTCCCTGACGATGACGAGGTCGGCGAGCTTCCCTACCCGGACCATGCCAATCGGCGGGTCGCTGATGCCCTTGGGCTCGTAGAGCGTCTGCGCGCCGTTCATCGTCGCCGCTCGGATCACCTGGTGCGGATTGAAGCCCGCTTCCTGCAGCATCTCCAACTCCTCTGGGAAGCCGAAGCCGTAGGTCTTGAAGATGAAGCCGCTGTCGGTGCCGGTAGTCACCCGCCCGCCCATATTCTTATAGTCGTTCAGGAGCCGCATGTAGCGCTGGTAGAAATTGCGCCACTGCGTCTCGTGGCGGGTCGTCCAGTCGAAAAAGTAGGAACCGTGATTCTCGCGCGACGACTGGAAGAAGTTCCAGAGCTGCGGCATCGTGTACTTGTCGTGCCAGTCGGCGTTCCGTGCCCGCATCAGGTCTCGCGAGGCCGCGTAAATGGTCATGGTGGGGTCGAAGGTGACGCCCTGCTCCTTCTGCGCCTTGAGGTAGTCGTTCCACTCCTCGGAGCCGGGCTCATAGATGTCGTCCCAAATGTCGGCGACCTCTGCGAAGCGATACTGCTCGTCGTTGAAGCTATAGTCGGTCGAAACATCCTGGATCGCCCCGTTCTTCAGAAGCGACTCCATGTGGCCGTAAAAGTGGGTCACAGTGCCCAGCCCCGCTTCCCCCGCCTGCCGCGCGTTCATCATCGCCACGCCGGTCTGGGTGAGGTGCGCCGTCGTACCGAGCCCCAGCCTCTTCGCCTCCTCAATCGCCGCCTTGAAGACCTCCGGCCCCTCGGTAGGGCCGATTCCGAACTTGATGCCGTCGATATTGTTCTTGGCGGCCCAGCGGACCCACTCGCGCGCCTGCTGCGGCGTCAGGACCGGACCCCCATTCCAGCCCTGGCCGAGGCGCTGGTAATCGAAGATGCGGGGGGCGACGATCTCGTTGCGGGCGGAGCGGGCCTTCTCGGCGGTCGACACGTTCCAAGGCGCCAAATTCACGCCCCTCACCGTCGTAACCCCATGGGCCAGCCACAGCTTGTAGGAATAGCCGAGGTCCGGCGCCTTGTCGGACGAGCTGCCGTGGACGTGCGTGTCGATGAAGCCCGGCAGCACCCACATGCCGGTGGCGTCCACCTCATGGTCGAAGTCGCGGGGCTCGCGCCCCTGCTTCATCGGCAGGCCGGGCGTACCCGCGTCAAGGATGTCGGTGATCCGGTTGTTATCTACGACGATGTCGACCGGCCCGCGCGGCGGAGCGCCGGTGCCGTCGACCAACATCGCGCCGCGGATCACCATCTTCCGGAACGGCCCCGCGCCTTCGCCAGGTGCCCGCGCAGGTGCCGGGTTCGCTCCCGCCCGCGGTTTTACCGCCTCGACCTTCTGCTGGGCGGGGGCCTGGGCAATGGCGATCGAAGCCGCGCACGAGGCGGCCGCAGCCGCGCTGGCCGTGAGCCAGAACACCAACATACGCATCATCTTCATCCCCCGCTGGCGGAGCGTTGAATCGCTTCCTTGATGCGCGTCAGCATAGCGGCCTCTCCGGCAGATGACAGCGGCGGTGACCCACATGCTCGCACGCGAATCCCTCCTGTCGGGCGTCATCGGAACCGCCAATGCGATGCCACCGCTGTTCTGATCTGAATTTGGCCGCTCAGTCCCCCTTGTTCGAAGGGAAGGAGCGTCGGCTCTTCCGATACAGCTCCATCACGGCTCCAACCGGCAGCGCCTCGATCCGTGCGCCATTCCCTTGCATGCTCTCGGCCTTGAACAAGGAATTGAGGACCGCTTCCTCGGTCGCTCCACCATGGCCTGGAAGAGCGGGGAGACTTTGTCGTTGGGCAGTTCTTCCAGGGTGCTGACAGCGCTCCGGCGTGCGGCCGTGCGGCGGACGGCGGGGCGTGGAAAAGGCGACGGCATAGTCGCCCGAACCGCTGGTGATCGGCGAGCCGGTGCGGCTTCTGCTATAGAGGCGTCCGCCCCTTTTGCTCCACCGGCTGCCGCAGGAAGTCGGCCCAAGGCCGCCGGTCCGCTGGTGCGCCCCAATGCTGCATCTTGTCGCGCGGCGATCAGCTATTGTGTTCCGGCTTTCGCCGCTGACGCCGATGGCGGCTTCGCGCCAATCCCGGACGCAAACGGCTGCTGGTTAGCTTCCTAGAACCGGACGTTCGTACGCGTATCCGTGGGAAATGGCCCGGATTGGACTGGCGCAAACGGACATGTTAGCGTTGAATTTGCATCAGAAATCAAAGGGGTGGAGGCACAATCAATGAGAGTCGTATCATCGCCTTCGACCCCGGCGCGGGCGAGCGCGCACGTTCCGCCCCTGATTGATCTGCGCCTGGGCCAGGTTGGACGGTGAGCGCGATCTTCGTCGATCGCCGCATGCTCATTGCCGAGATGCTGGCGCTGGTCGGTGCGGCAGCCGTCCCTTCGAGCGCGGTTGCAGCGATTGCCGCCGGGCCGGTGCATGCGGGCGCGAGAGCGGCGTATCTCGATCCCGCCAATATGGCGCTGCTGCGCGAAATGGCGGAAGCGATGATTCCCACGACTGATACGCCGGGTGCCAATGATGTCGGGGTGCCGGAGTTTATCGACGGCTTGATGATCGACTGGGCGGGCGAGGGCGCGCGCGCGCAGTTGCGCTGGGTCATAAGCGACTATCGCACCTTGGTCAGCTCAGGCAACCAAACCTCCGCGGCACGGCTGGCGGCGATGGTCGAGCTTGATCGTCGCAGCTTCGCCGCGCCCCCAGAGGATGCCGGAGCGGACGCGTATCGCTGGCTCAAGCGCCTGGTGTTCCTGGCCTATCGAACGTCTGAAGCGGCTTTCAGAAATTACGTGCCCAATCCCGGCAGCTATCGCGGAAACCTCAGCCGGGCGGAATATGACGCGCTGGTCGCCACGCTTTCGGTGGGGCCGGCATGAGCGGGCAATATGACGCGATCGTCATCGGCTCCGGCATATCCGGCGGCTGGGCGGCCAAGGAGCTTTGCGAGAAAGGCTTGAAGACCCTGGTGCTGGAGCGCGGCCGCGACGTGCGCCACGCAGAGGACTATATGGACCAGATGGCGCCGTGGGAATTGCCCTATCGCGACATGGGCCCGCAGAAATATCACGAGACCGGAGACTATGAAATGGCCCGCCGCAAGGGCTGGGTCTACCGCTCATCGATGCTCCCTTTCCTCGTCAACGACAAGGAATATCCCTACAGCTTCCCCGAGGACCGGCTGTTCATGTGGACGCGCGGCTACCAGACCGGCGGCCGTTCGCTAACTTGGGGGCGGCAGACCTATCGCTGGGGGCCGAAGGATTTCGAGGCGAACCGGCGCGATGGGCACGGCATAGACTGGCCCATCCGTTATGCCGACGTTGAAAAGTGGTACGGCTACGTCGAGCGCTTCGCGGGCATCTGCGGCAACCGCGACGGCCTGCCTGACTTGCCCGACAGCGAGTGCCAGCCGGCGTTCGAGATGAGCGCCATGGAGCTGGCGATCCGCGACCGGTTAATGAAGCGCTTTCCCGGCCGGCACCTGATCATGGGCCGCGCCGCCCACCTGACCGCCCCGACGGCGGAGCAGCAGGCGCTGGGCAGGGGCCAGTGCCAGGCGCGCGACGTCTGCCACAGCGGCTGCTCGTACGGCGCCTATTTCTCGTCGCAGGCGGCAACGCTGCCGGCAGCGCGAGCCACCGGGCGGCTGACGCTGATCAACGACGCCATCGTCCATTCGCTGGAGCAGGACCCGGCTTCGCGACGGATTACCGGCGTGCGCGTGATCGATCGGCGGACGCGCGCGACGCGCAGCTATTCCGCGCCGCTCGTCTTCCTCTGCGCCTCGACGATCGGCAGCCTGCAGATATTGCTCAACTCGCGCAGCGCAGCGATGCCGAACGGCGTCGGCAACAACAGCGGCATACTCGGCGCCTATATTACCGATCATATCGGCGCGGTCAGCGCGCGCGGATCGATGCCGGAGCTGGCAGATCGCTACGCGTTCGGGCGGCGGCCGACCGGTGTCTACATCCCCAATTACCGGCACGAGAAAGCCGAGGATGCCGATTTCGTCCGCGGCTACAGCTTCGACTGTTACGGACAAAGCCGGGGCATGCTGGCTCCCGAAGCCGCGCCGGGCCTCGGTGCGGCGGCCAAGGCGCGGATCGACCAGCCTGGCCCCTGGACCTTCCGCGTCAATCTTGCGGGCGAGATGCTGCCCTATGCGGACAATCGCGCGACGCTGCACCCCACGCGAGTCGATTCCTGGGGCATCCCGCTGATCCACCTCGACTGCCGGCACCGTGAGAATGAGGAGCGGATGGCGGCGCGCGGCGAAAAGGACATCGTCGAGATGCTGACGGCGGTCGGCTGCAGCCACGTGACGGTGACGTCGAACCGGCGCGACAAGGGCATTGTGGGCTATCGAACGCACGAAATGGGCGGCGCGTGCATGGGCCACGATCCCGATGCGTCGGTGACCAACGCATGGGGGCAGGTGCATAATGTCCCGAACCTGTTCGTTGGCGGCGGGCCGGTCATGTCGTCATGCGCGACCCAGAATCCGTCCCTCACCTACATGGCGCTGACCGCCCGCTCGGTCGACCACGCCGTGCAGCGGATGAAGCAGGGAGCGTTCGCATGAGCGGCCCGGGCAT
>JADDQD010000261.1 GCA_016781555.1 Pseudomonadota bacterium
GTCTCCTCGCGCGGCCTTTGAGGGAAGGGACCGTCATGTCTATAGCAGACCCTGCGGCCAAGCCGGAATGGGCAGGCTCAGCCCCCAGACGAACAGGGCCGTCGAGAACGCCGCAAGGCCGAAGGCAACGAGCAAAACCTCGAACCAGCGGGATTCGTGGGTCGCGAAGCTTGCTACGACGACGAGAAGGACTGTGGTCACGAACAGACCGAGGATTTCGATGCCGAAGGCGAAGACCAGGAGGCTCACTGAAACCAGAGTCACCGGCCGTAGATACCAAGTTTCGGTTGCCGCTCCTGGTCGGAAAAAGGCAACAGCCAGAGCCCCGAGCCCTAGGACCATCAAGATCGAGCTTACGAGCGTGGGCAGGTAGCCTGGGCCCATGCGCATCGCTGTTCCAAGGCGCAGGTCGCCTGTAAGCCACAGGACAAGGCCGGCGAGGGCCAGAAACATGAGGCCGGATTGGAAATCTGCCGATCGGACGATCCGTTTCATGGCGCTCCCGTCAAATAAGAGGATAGCGGCTGGGAGCAGAGCCCCGAGCCACTGAAATTCAGCTGCTTTGCGGTTGAACAGCCTTGGCAGATTGCTGGTATTGTAGCCAATTTTTACGCCGCTGCATCAATAGTATTCTTCGTTGACATTGCTCCGTACGACCTCCTAGAATGGAACGATGGTCAGCCAAGCGGAACAGCTAGATTGGGTTTGTATAGAAGGGACCGCCGAGTTGTAAGCATCTGACGCGTACGGAGTTGCAGTGGCTTATCAACTCGTTGCATTGGCGGATCTAACGCTCGGCGCCACGCACGGAATTTCATAGCATCGTGTCCGCCGGCGAGGCGGAGGGAAACCTTAATGAGCACCCATCATTCCTCCCATCTTGGAAACTCTAAGCCTAGCATGGGTCCTTCTATCCAAAAGCCGGCGAGCCCCCCGCGTGAGGCAAAGCGATTGTCCTCCGTCGCCACCGCAATCGCGCTGCTCAAAGCCTTTTCTGAGGACGAGGTAGAGATCGGCATTAGCAGTCTCGCCAAACGGCTTGGGGTCGCTAAGAGCACCGTACACCGCTTGGCCGTGACGCTCGTAGCTGAAGGAATGCTGGAGCAGAACCCGGAGAACGAGCGCTACCGCCTAGGGATAGCACTCTTCGGATTGGGCGCGCTCGTCCGCCAGCGCATGGACGTCTCGTCCGAAGCGCGGCCGCACCTGTTCGCACTTCGGGAGAGTACGGGAGAGACTGTCCACCTCGCGATCCTGGACGGCTCCGAGATCATGTACGTCTACAATCTCGAGAGCCCGCAAGCGATCCGCATGCGCTCCGACATTGGCGTGCGGAAACCAGCTTTTTGTACTGCTGAAGGCCTGGCCATGTTGGCCTTCCAGCCTCCCTCTCTGATCCAGGACATCGTCACCCGCGGCCTCGAGCCCCGCACGCCCAAGACTAACACCAATCCGGAAGCACTTCGGAAGGCACTCGAGCGTGTGCGGCAGCAAGGCTATGCAGTCGAAGACCAAGAAAGCGAGGTCGGTATGCGCTCGATTGCCGCACCGATCCGCAATGCGGCAGGTGAAGTCGTAGCGGCTATTGGCGTTGCGGGTCCCGTGCAGCGACTGCCCAACAAGATATTGATGGGGTTCGCTCCAAAGGTTTTGGACGCTGCCGAGACGATCTCGGCACGAATTGGCTACCGTTCTCGAGCACCCTTCTAATCTCCAGCTTGCGACATTCTAAACCCCATGGCTCAGATCACCATCACGGGCGTGAACCTCGCCTATTCCTGTGACGAGACCGACACCATCCTACGTGCGGCGCTGCGGGTGGGGCTCGGCTTTCCGTACGAGTGCAACGTCGGCTCGTGCGGCAACTGCCGCTTCGAGCTCGTCGAGGGCGAGGTCGAGCACGTCCGCGCCGACCCTCCGGCGTGGAGCGAGCGCGATCGGCAGCGCAAGCGATACCTCGGCTGCCAAGCTCGGCCCCTCGGTGACTGCCGCATCAAGGTCAACTTGCGCGAACACTATAAGAGCACGCATCCCCCGAAACGAACCCAAGCGCATCTTTTCGTGGTCGAGGACATCACCCACGACATCCGCGAGTTCCGCTTCCGGCTCGAGGACCCGGCACCGTTCCTGCCGGGCCAGTACGCTCTTCTCTCAATCCCGGAGGTCGTCGGCGCCCGGGCCTATTCCATGTGCAACGTCACTGAGACGGGCGAGGAGTGGCACTTCCAGATCAAGCGGGTGCCGAGCGGAGCCGCGACGGAGCGGCTGTTCGCAGCGGTGGGCATCGGCGACACCATCGCGGCCGACGGGCCTTACGGCATGGCCTACCTTCGCGAGGATGCGCCGCGGGATATCCTGTGCATCGCCGGCGGCTCGGGCCTCTCGCCCATGATCTCAATCACGCGGGCCGCGGCCGCGAGCCCAAAGCTTGCCGGGCGGCAGGTGCATTTCATCTACGGGGGGCGCGGCGCGCGGGACATCTGCGGCGAGCCGATGCTGAGGTGCCTTCCGGGGTTCGGCGAGCGGATCTTCTACCATCCCGCGGTGTCGATGCAGGAGAGCGATCCCGGCGGCTTGAGCTGGTCGGGCCGCGTGGGCTTTGTACCCGACATCGCGAAGGAGCTGTTCGGCGAGGATCTCGCCCGGTTCGAGATCTACTTCGCCGGCCCCCCGGCGATGGCCGAAGCCACCATGCGCATGCTCCTGGAGATGAAGGTCCCTCCGGCGCAGGTTCACTACGATCAGTTCTATTGACGCGGCGCGGGAGGCTAGGAGGCAGCCGAGGCCCAGCGCTCCCGTGCGGCACCATGCTGCGGACGGCCGAAGCTCCGTTCGGGACAACCTGGCCTAGCGTCAATGGTGGTGATGGTCATGATCGTGGTCGTGATCATGATCGTGCCCGTGGTGCGGCCGGAGCCGCTCGGCCTCGGTATAACCGTGCATGAGCGCCTCGACCACTTTCCTGAGGGGGTCCTCCTGAAGTGAGGCGTGGGCAGCGAGGAAGCCGGCGAGCCGTGCGAAGACGAGGGGCTGCATGGAGAGCAGTTCGTAGCGGTCGCTCTCCTCCAGGCTGTCCTGGTCCCGGATCGCGCGGGTCATCGCGTCCTTGAACAGCCTATCGAGGGCGGCGTTGACCGTCCGCTCCTCGGTCTTCGGGCTCTTGGCTAGCAAGATGTTGGAATGGCTCCGGAACCGGGCATAAAGCGCCGTTTCGAACCCGTTCTCCTCGTCAAGATCACCGCACATCTCTCGTCTCCTTTGGAGTGCATCGCAAAAAACGCGGGGATTCAAACCTTGAGCTTCAGCAAAATCAGATCTATCTGAAATGCTGCATTGCAATATCCACGGGGCCGCCGATGTTCATTCTCTCCTTCCTGAAGGCGGTCCGGATCGCCTCCCAGATCGACTCTCGCAGGCTCGTCGCAGACGATTCTTATCGACTCGCAGTCGTGAACCAGTTCCGGACTAGGCGTCCCACATAAGGGGCCCGTCACTCGGCTGCGGCGTCCGACCTGTACCGGCCCCGGACGGCGCCGGCTTACGCGCCGAGCCCCCCTTCCTCCGGAGCCAGGGGCGTCACCGTGACGCCCAAATACCGAGCTTCCGGGCCGTAGAGAAGCGCCTTCACGTCCTCGGGCCTGAGGCGCTTGATCAGCTGGTCGACCTGGCCGGCCAGGGGGAGCATCAGCCCGGCCTCCTGGGCGAGGTCCATGGCGACGTCCATGTCCTTCTCCTGCCAGGTAAACTTCGTGGTGTCCCAGCGGCGGAGCGTCCCGTTCGCCCCGGGGCATTCCAGCAGCACCTCGCGCATGCGCTGGGCATCGATGCCGAACCGCTTCGCGATCAGGAGCGCCTCGTAATTGGCCACGCAATGGACCCAGTGCAGCAGGTTGTTGCAGGTCTTCGCGAGCTGGCCCGCCCCCACCGGACCCACATACAGGACGGCGCGGCTGTAGGCCGTCAGCGCGGGGCGCGCGTAGTCCACATCGGCTTCCGCTCCGCCGCACAGCGAGAGCAGCGTTCCTTCCTTCGCCCCGGTGGCGCCGTAGACCACCGGGGCGTCAATGAAGCGCTGGCCCCGCTCGGCGCAAAATGCAGCGAGCTCCTGCATGGTGCGCGGGTGGTTCGTCGCGGCAACTGCGATCAGGGCGCCCTTCGCGGCGTGCTCGGCCAGCGTACGGGTGACCTCCCGGGACTGATCGTCGGTGGCGACCACCACAATGAAGAGATCGGCAAGGCCTGCGAGCTTCTCCAGGCTTGCCGCCGCCTGCGCCCCGCACGCCTCCGCCTCCCGCGCACGGGCCGAGTCGACGTCGTAGACCGCGACCTCATGGCCTTTGTCGATGAGATGCCCCGCCATAGCGAGGCCCATGGCGCCGACGCCCGCGACTGCAACTCTCATCCTGCTCTTCCTCTTACTGTTCTTCCCAATCCGCCGCCGCCATCAGCGCGAACCCTCCCCATGCGGGGAAAACCCGCTCCATGAAGAAGTCGTGGTTGTGGCCCCGCGTCGAGAAGCAGGCATCGCGCACGATCGCGAGTCCGTAGTCGAGATCGCCGGCTGCAAAGGCGGTGCTGGCGATGCCCACATCCGTGGATCCCCAGCGAGAATAATCGTTCCGATGCCGCGGATGCGCAGCTGCGGGTTGAGACCGGTCTGGTAGACCGCACTCCAGCGCTGCTTCGGGATCCGCACGCCGCCCTCAGTGGGAGCGAGTTCCACCGCAATCTCCGCTTCGGGCGAGCCGCGGCTGAACCGAGACTTGATGGCCTCGCGTTCGCTCAGGAGCGACAGGTCCATGTCGGTGTCGGTCAGGCGGGCAACCGAGTCAGAGCCGTCCGGTGCGTGGGCCCCGGTCGGGTAGAAGACCGTGACGGCAACTCGCCAGGCGCCCTGGAGCAGGCGCTCGAGGTTGGCCAGCATCCCGCGTTCCTCCAGGAACCGCGCCTTGGCGGCGTCATTCGGGCTCAGGTACCCGTGCAGCGCGGCGGATAGGATGAGACCGGTCCGCTCCCCGTGCAGGCGCTCCTCGAGCTGCACGATCCTCGCCATCGCTGTGCATCCCTAGCCGGTATGCTGGGTGATGACATCAATGAATGCCGGCTTTGCGACATCCACCCGGGCAATCGCCCGCTTCAGTGCCGGCGCGATGTCGGCGGGGTTCTCGATTCGCCCTTCGGCATGCCAGCCCACGAATCGGGCAACTCCGGCGAAGCCGGGAGCCGGACCCATGATGTCCATGCCGATGGAACCGTGCCCCACGGGCGTGTCGCAATGCCGCATGACCGTGATCGAGTGCTCCCAATCGTTGGAGGAGGCGTGACTGTTGTTCAACACAACGAGCATCGGGATCTAGTGCGTGGCGGTAAGCTACAAGGCGCCAGCATTGAGCGGTTCGCGGTAGAAAGTGGGAATGCCTGCCGCGAAAGTCATCTACTGCGGGAGAGAGTTCGCTCGCGGATGGGAAGGCAAGGAGGCGGCGGTCGCCTCCTTGCCCTCGGGCTCAGTTACAGCTGATCGTCTTCGCCTCGGCGCCGTTGCCCGGCGCCTCGACCGAGCAGGTCATGCCGGCCTTGAGCGCCTTACGGTCGGCCTTCTGGCCCGCTACGGTGATCTCCGTCCGGGAGCCCGACACCGAGGCCTCGAAGGTCTTGCCGTCCTGAAGGGTGACGACGATCTGGCGGCCGTCGTCCTTGAGTTCGGCGACCGTTCCCTTCATGGGCGTTGCCGCTGCGGCGGGCGCCGCCGGCGTGGTCATCGCGGTCTTGAGGGCCGCAATGGTTTCGGGCGTCTGGTTCAGGGCCTCCTTCACGGCCTTGGCGACGTCTTCCCCATAGAGCGGCTCGACGGGACGCTCGAGCTTCGCGGCCTTCTCCTGGAGCTCCTTGTCCTCCAGGGCCTTGCGGTAGGCGGTGCGCAGCGCTTCCAGGCGATCCGCCGGGATGCCGGGCGGGCCCGCGGTGAGACGCGCGATGTCGCCCTGGGACTGGATCAGCGCCAGGAGCTGCTTGGCTGCGGGATCCGTGACCTGAGGGGCGAGCTGGGGCACGTCCGTGTCGCTGCCGCCGATCTGAGCGATGAAGCGCCCGTAGCCGTTGCCGACGAATTGCTCGTAGGTGGAGCGCGAGGCGACCGAGCCCTGGACCTCGCCGCGGCGCATGGCGAGCTGATCCTCGTTGCCGTTGTAGCCGGTCACGATCTTGACGGGCAGCCGGAGGGCGTTGGTGAGCATGACAGTCTCAACGTAGGACGCGCTCCCGATCCCCGCGGTCGACATCGTGATCTGCGTCTTGAGCGAGCGCAGCTCCTCGAACGTCTTCACCGGCGCCTGCTGGGCGATCACGAAGACGCGTGGATCGGAAGCCGCCTTGCCGATCCAGGACATCTTGGTGAGGTCGAAGCGGACACCCTCGAGCCCGATGAGCTGGTTGTAGATCAGACCGGTGTTAAAGGTCCCGATCGTCAGCCCGTCTGGCCGCGACGCATGGATCGTATTGGCGCCGATGACGTGCCCGGCGCCCGGCATGTTACGGACCACGAAGGTGGAGCCCGGTAGGTATTTCTGCATGTACTCGGCCAC
>JADDQD010000142.1 GCA_016781555.1 Pseudomonadota bacterium
GTTCCCATCGCATCTCGACCGGATAGGGAATAGCGGTGGTGCGGCGGATTGCTTCCAAAGCGCGTTGCGGACGACCCGCAAGGATGTGCAAACGTGCGACCTTCGCCGAAAGGGGCCCTTGCGCGAGGTCCTTCGCGCGGGCGAACAGCTGGTGCTCGAACAGGTCGGCGGCACGCGCATAAAGCCCGGCTGTTTGGAGACGCTCGCCCAGCCTGCTCACCAGGATGTCGCCTTCCGCGCCCATCGGCGTCAGATGTCTAAAGTCCCAGTAGAGCCCGAGAGCCTCATCGAGCGGCATTCGGCTCGAGGGGTCCAGCGCGGCGCCGAGCTGCTTCTGCAAGCCTGCCATGACTTGTCCGCCGTCCGCGCCCAAGTCGAAATAGGTGAACAAGGCCGAGCCGGCCGAAAGCGCGGTTCGCAGGTCGCCCAATGCGGAACTGATCTGGTAGCTGAGGCGGAGGGCGCGTTCCTCGACCTCGCCGCCGCGCCAGACATATCGAATGCGTTCAAGCCTCTTCAGCGCTTGCGCCGGAGGCATGGAACGGGCCTGCACGGCGGCCTCGATCTCGGTCACCTCGGCATCCAAGCGCTGTTCGAGATTCCCGGTTTTGATGGCGCGGCTCAAGGCCAAGTGAGCATCTTTGCTTCGTCCAAGCGCTTGATAAGCGCGTCCCAGCAGCAGGTCGGCGGCGGCGCTGCTTTTTCCCAGCGGCCCGAGCCAGCGGATCGTGAGCTCGGGCTTGCCGGCGTGCAGGGCCGCGCCCGCAGCGGCGAGCAGGAACGGGGCCCGACTGTCGAGCGGACGCACCTGGAGCGCTGGTTGCGCGCAGGCGAGCTGCTGCAGAGCCTCCGGAGAAAGCTTTTCCTTCGCCAACACCAGTAGCCGCCACGCGCAGGCTTCCGCATTTCCGGCAAGGCCGGGACCCACCAAGGCCTCCAGAGCGTGCGCCGACCGGCCCATTCCCGCCAGGGCCGCGCCACGCGCCAGCCGATAGGAATCGATAAGCGCCAAGTCAGGATCATCCTGGCCCATAACCTGCAGGACACCAAATGCATCGGCGCTGAGGCCGCGCCCGAGCAGACTGCGGGCATAGGTCCAGCGCGCCGCCTGACGAGTGTCGACGCCGGCCCGGGCAAGCGCTGCCCAAGCCTTCTCTTCGGGGATGATCGCCCATGCGGCAGGCCCGTCGATTACCGGCTGTTCCGAAAGCTGCGCCGCAAAGCCCGGCAACCGGGCGGCCGGCATGCTCCGGGCTTCGGTAGAGGCAGCCGGCGCTACCGGGGCAGGCGGAGCCTCCCCGGCCGCAACCGCCGCTGCAGCTGCAGCAACGAGGAGTGTAGTCTTCATGCCGTGACCGCCGCCACCGGCGGATATGCCGTGAACAGTGCCCCGCCAGCGGCGCAGCCGATCAGGAAAAGACTGGCAAGAAGGAGGCCGCGGCCGCGTTTTGGCGCTTGTTCAGCGGACGCTGGAACCGGCGGCTGCGGGTCGTTCCCGCGCCGCTCAGGCTGAGCCTGCGGCTGCGGCGGCACCGCACCTGAAACCAGCCTTATCTTTCCCGGCTTTTGATCGCGGCTCATCCCGCCCCCGCTGTAAGGATTTGTTTCTATTATAGGAGCATTGAGTGAAGCGCGGGCGGTGAGATCAAAAATCAGCCGCTCGATAGATGAAGTTCCTTGTGGAGTGCACGATGCCGAAACGTCTGCTGAATGTCGCTGCAGCACTGGTGGCGTTGGCAGGCGCGAGCAATGTCGCGCTGGCGTCAGCTGCCGCAGGAGAGACAAATAGCCGCGAGCCGCATTTCGTCGCGCTCGACGCGATCGAAGTGCCGATTGTCGGTTCCAGTCGGATCGAGGGAACGCTCCGGGTGAAGCTCGTGCTTGATGCCCAGGACGGCGCCGCCGCGGAGGCCCTCGGCGAGCGGTTGCCCCAACTGCGCGCCTCCTCGCTTGCCGCGAGCCTCGAATTCTCGCGGCTTTATGCCTCCGGGCTTGCGGCGGTGAATGCGGAACTGCTCCGGTCAGAGATGACGGCGGCGCTGAAGCGGGACTATCCCGAAGTTGCTCAGGTTCTAGTTGTCGAGGTGGGTGCCCAGCCCGCCTGAGCGGCCACGACTTACCGGCTGCGCGCTACAGCTGGCCGGGCCGGGGCTTGCGAGGGTCCGCGGCGGGCGAGCGCCATGCTGAGCTTGGCAGCCGCTTCCGGTGTCATTGCCGCAAGCATCATCGCAGCGGAGCGATCGCGCATCCGTTGCGCGACCTTCAACTGAACCTCAAGATCGAGTTGCTCGAACACTTTGGCCGCTTTGGCTGGCTTCATCGCCTGATAGATCCGGGCAAGCGAGTCGAACTGATCCTCAGCCGGCTCTGCGCTCGCGCCGGGCCGTGACTCCGCTTCGCTTTGGCGTGCCTGAAGACCTGCTTTCAGCCGCTCCTCGGCCGCCCGTGCGGCTTGCTCGCGAACATCCAGCGCCCGGCTCCGCTGCGCGGCCGCCTTGTCGCGCTGCTCGACACTTTGCTTGATCGCGACGCCCATGCGGGTGGGAGGCTGTGGCCCCTCGGCGACGGCGGTTGCGTGGGCCACCACGGACAGCGCTGCGGTGCCCGCCAAGACGAACAATAGCGAGGGTTTCGCGAACATCAGCGGGCCTCCGCGACCGCTTTACGGTCTGCTGAGCGAGCACGCGTGCGTTTCGCGCCAGCGGGCTTCCGGGAGACAAGGTCCGCCTTCGGTGGATTCTCAGCGAGGTCAGCCAATTTGGCGCGGTTGTTCGTCTGCACGGTTTCGAGCATCCGCTCGGCAGCGGCGTTTGCGATCCCCACCATCACCGCCAGTTCGTCACGAACGTTTTCGCCCTGTGCTACCGTGCGGGCATTCGCAGCCCCTTCGGTTCGAAGCGTGTCTTTAAGGTCAGCCAATACAGAGCGGGCTTGTGCGGTCGCCCTGTCGAGCGCGGCGACCATCTCCTTGAGGCCGCCATTCTTCACGGCCTGAAAACTCCGCATGATCCGCACGCTCTGAACCAGCACGGCGCCGCCGACGAGAATGACGATGATGTTCGTGAAGGTGGCAAAAGTCATCTTGGGAGACCCTTTGAAATGTCGTTGAGGATACGCACAGCGATGTTGTTGGAGCGCTGGCCGATATGCGCGCGGCCGAGCGGAACGCCTCGACAGTGGAGTTCGAGCGGGTCGTCCGGCCCCCGGTTCAGCGGGATCGTCTGGCCGACCTGAAGCTCCATGACCTCCCGGAGCCGCAGTTCCTTTTCGCCAAGCACCACGTCTACCGAAACCTCGGTTTGCCGGATTTCGGAGACCATATGTGCTTCCCACATGCGGTCGCGGCCCAGCTTCTCGCCCATGAAGCGCTGAAGCAGCTTTTCGCGCACCGGCTCCATGGTGGCATAAGGCAGCAGGATACCGAACTTGCCGCCGCGCCCTTCCATGTCGACGCGGAACTCAGCCACCGCGCAGATGTTGCTGGTGCCGGCAATCGCCGCGAAGCGGGGGCTCGTCTCGATCCGTTCGAGCTGCATGGTCACAGGAGTGATTGGCTCAAAGGAACTGGCGAGGTCGCTCAGCGCGAGCTCAACCATCTTCGAAACGAGCTTGGTTTCAATGGTTGTGAAGCCGCGGCCTTCGATCCGGACCGGCTCGTTACCCTTGCGGCCGCCGAGCAGCGCGTCGACAACGGCGTAGATGAGGCTGGAATCGACCGTGACGATCCCATAATTCTCCCATTCGGCGACATTGAAGACGCCGATCATCGCAGGCAATGCGAGCCTGTTCATGAAGTCGCCGAAGCGGATCGACGTCACCTCTTCGAGGGTCACGTCGATCGCGTCCGAAGTCAGGTTGCGCATGCTGGTGGAAAAGGTGCGCACCATTCGGTCGCACACCACCTCCAGCATCGGCATCCGTTCATGGCTGATGACATTGGATTCGATGACGGCCTTGAGGCCGCTTTTCTGAACCGGGGACGAGCCGGCATCGAAGCCGAACAAAGCGTCGATGTCAGCCTGGTCGAAGCACGCGTCGGGACCGCCGGTGACGACTGGCGGTTCCGGAAGCTGGATATCGTCGGATTCGTCGCTCATTGCTGGATCAGATCCTGGATCAAAACATCACGGACCGCATCGGGCCCGGTGACGCTGGTGGCGCGGACGAGCATTTCCTCTTTCAGGCGGAAGACGGACGCGGAGCCGGCAAGGTCCTCAGGCCTGAGCTCGCGTAGGAAGGGCTGAAAGGCGTCAAGGATCAGCGGCAGCTTCTCCTTCAGTTTTTCTTCCCCGCCCGCGTGCTTCGGGACCAGCACAAAGCGGACTTTGAGGAAACGAGGCTGTCCGTCGGGGCTGCGCAGGTTGACGGACACCGGGGGCACCTCGACGAAGGTCGGCGCTTCTTGCTCCGGTGCGTCTTTGGCAGTTTCCGCTTCGGCGGAAGCGCCGCCAAGCATCATGTAGCCAGCGCCGCCGCCACCGACCAGAAGCAGAGCAACTGCCGCGATGATGATTACGCGCTTTTTGCCTCGCTTGGGCGGGGCAGGGGACGCAACGGCGTCATCCCCATCTTCTTCTTGTTCTTGTGGCGGCGCATCTGACACAGGCAATTCTCCCCCTCGGCTTTCCCGCACGACCTTCAGAAATGTGCTTGGCGAGCCCGTCTCTTCCTGAATTCTCTCTATTATAGAACCAGCGCACGGCAATTTCTGCCTAGCGCCACCGGAAGCCATGTTTTTTTGAAGGTAGGTGGGTATGGACGTTTCGGCATATGTATTGCTGAGCCATGAGCAGGCGCTACGCCGCCGCTTGGACGTCGTGGCCAACAATATGGCGAACAGCAGTACCGTCGGGTTCAAACGCGAGCAGCCACTGTTCCACGAATATATCGAGCGCAGCCCGGAGGCGCTTATTGATGCAGCAAAGCCGACCTCGTTCGTGCTCGACTTCGGCGCTATTCACGACACCGCCCAAGGCGCCTTTCAGGCCACGGGCAATCCGCTTGACGTGATGATCGAAGGGCCGGGCTACCTCAGCGTCGAAGCGCCAGGCGGGGGCGTTGCATATACGCGCGCGGGCCTGATCAAGGTGTTGGAGACGGGCGAGCTCGCTACGGCGGGCGGTCAGAAGATCCTGGGAGAAGGTGGGCAGCCGATCGCCGTTCCCCCCGATCAGGTCGGACGACTCACGATCTCCGGTGACGGAACCATCACGGGCTCGCAGGGGCCGCTTGGCCGCTTGGCAGTGACCGTGTTCGACGACGAGCGCGCGGTTTCCCCGCGGGGCGACGGCATGATGGGCGGCGAGGGGGGCCGGGCGCTGACTGCGGCGGAAACCCGGCTGAAGTCCGGCGGCGTCGAAGCTTCGAACGTGCAACCGATCGCGGAGACCACCGCCATGATCGACATCCTGCGCTCGTACCAGATGAGCCAGCGCATGGCCGAGAGCATGAATGACATGCGCCAACGCGCGATCGACCGCCTCGGCCGGCTCAACCAATAACCCTTAGCGTCAACCAATCAAAGGAAAGACACGATGCGCTCTCTTTCAACTGCCGGAACCGGCATGCTTGCCCAGCAAACGAACGTCGATGTTATCTCCAACAACATCGCGAACATGAACACCACCGCATATAAAAGGCAGCGGGCAGAGTTCCAGGATCTCCTCTACCAGCAGGTGTCACGCCCCGGCAGCGCCGCCGGCGGCCCGGACGCGCGCGCACCGTCCGGTATTCAGATCGGCGCGGGCGTAAAGACCGGGGGAGTTTACCGCATCGCCGAGCAGGGCGCTCTCACCCAAACGTCCAACCGTTACGACCTTGCCGTTGACGGACAAGGCTATTTCCAGGTGACGCTGCCGAGCGGAGAGACCGCTTACACGCGGGCTGGATCGTTCCAGCTCTCCGACCAGGGTGAGCTTGTCACCAGCGACGGCTATCCCGTGCAGCCGGGGATCATCATTCCGCAGGGAGCCATCGACGTGGTCGTATCGAAGACCGGCCAAGTCCAGGTGAAGCTCGCGGGCGACCCGGACCTGCAGACCGTTGGCCAGCTCGAGCTTGCCACTTTCGTGAACGAAGCGGGCCTCGAAGCGATGGGCGGCAACCTGCTGCTCCAAACAGCGGCCTCTGGCCAGCCCAACGTTGCGGCTCCGGGCCAACCTGGTCTCGGCACGCTGTCGCAAGGTTTCATTGAAGCTTCGAACGTAAACCCCGTCTCAGAAATAACCGCGCTCATCACCGCACAGCGCGCTTATGAGATGAACAGTCGCGTGCTGAAGACTGCCGACGAGATGCTCGCCACTTCGGTGCAGCTGAAGTGATCGTGCGGTTCGCTTTTGCAGCTCTCGCCGTGGCTATTCCCGCTACGGCGGCTGCGCAGGCGGTTCCGGCCGTCCTCGAAA
>JADDQD010000269.1 GCA_016781555.1 Pseudomonadota bacterium
GTATACCCAAAAATGAACCACATTGGGAGAAGCAGAAACTTCCAAAGGGGGCAGGAGCTATCAGATCAGAAGCAGAGCACGAGTTTTAGGCTCGTCGCATGTGCGAAGCGAAGAGAATTATAACATCATAGATAAGTTATTTTTCGCACCGCTTTGGCCTAATCGTCTGCAGTGGCAGATGAAAAGTCTACATGAGTCTACAGCCGGCCAAGCTTCTCCCTCCCAGGATCTGCATTTTTGTCGTTGCTGATCAGAGCAGATGCATAGATAGTCGTCTTTGGCGAAAGCCGAGCGAAGCTGTCACCGGCCAGCGGCCTGGTGGATTGAATGTGGAGGACGTCGATGAAGTGGGTAAAGCCAGTCGTTCGTGAATACTGCGTCGGTATGGAAGTGACGAGCTACGAGTCGGCCGAGATCGAGCCGGATACGCTGTTCTAATCGACAAACTGGCCGCTGAGGATCGTGCAAGCGATCGTTCTTGGCTCGGCAGCGGGTGGCGGCGTTCCTCAATGGAATTGTCGCTGCCCGGTCTGTGCTCTGGTATGGTCCGAGGACCCGCGTGTGACGTCGCGGACCCAGTCGAGCCTAGCCGTTTCGGGTGATGGGGAGCGCTGGCTACTCATCAATGCATCACCTGACCTGCGGCAGCAGATTGCTGCTACCCCTGCACTGCATCCCAAGGCTGGGCCACGCGGGACACCCATCGACGCAGTGCTGCTGACGAATGGCGACGTCGATCACGTAGCCGGCCTCTTGTCGCTCCGATAGAGTCAAGCCTTCGTGCTGTACGCGACTGCTCACGTTCTCGATGCGCTCGCCGCCAACACGATCTTCAGCGTGATGTCACCGCGTCATGTGTCGCGAGTGGCCGTTTGCCCCGACGTGTCGTTCCAACCAGTGGACAATCTGACCATCACGTTATTTCCAGTTCCTGGGAAGGTGCCCCTATGGCTGGAGAACGGCGAGCCGGAGATCGGACAGGCTACCGAAACTACGGTCGGCATCATGATCGAGGCCTCTGGCCGACGCCTTGCCTATGTTCCCGGTTGTGCACTTGTGACAGACGCCCTACGGGAGCGGATTGACGGAGTTGATGTGCTGCTTTTCGACGGAACCGTATTCGCCGACGACGACCTGATCAGGGCCGGCGTCGGCGAAAAGACCGGGTGGCGCATGGGGCACGTCCCCATGACGGGCGAGAAGGGCTCGATCCGCGCCCTCGTCGACCTGCCGATCCGGCGGCGCATCTTTACGCACATCAACAACACCAATCCCGTCCTGATCGACGGTTCGGACGAGCGCAGGCATGTCGAAGATGCCGGATGGCAGGTGGCCTGCGACGGGATGGTCGTAACCCTGTAAGCGCACCTCCGACTCTGATGGAATGATCGTGATCCCATGAGTGCATCCCTGGCCTATGACACCGCGCCCACTGCATCCCCCGACGGGCTCCTGGGCCCGGACGAGCTCGAGGCGGCTCTGCGCGACATCGGCGCTCGGCGTTACCACAACCTCCACCCGTTCCATCACCTGCTCCACGGTGGCAAGCTCGACCGTGACCAGGTGAGCGCCTGGGCGCTGAACCGCTATTACTACCAGGCCATGATCCCGGTGAAGGATGCCAGCGTGCTGGCGCGCATGCACGATCCGGAGCTCCGGCGGATCTGGCGTCAGCGCATCATAGATCACGACGGCGAGCGGGAGGGCGATGGCGGTATCGAGCGCTGGCTGCGCCTCACTGACGGGCTCGGCCTCCCCCGGGACTACGTGACCTCGACACGCGGGGTCCTGCCGGCCACGCGATTTGCCGTCGAGGCCTACGTCCACTTCGTCCGGGAGCGCTCCCTACTCGAGGCGATCGCCTCCTCTCTAACCGAGATGTTCTCGCCCACTATCATCTCGGAGCGTGTCACCGGCATGCTGGCGAACTACTCCTTCATCTCGAAAGACACCCTGTCGTATTTCGACAAGCGCCTCTCGCAAGCGCCCCGGGACGCGGATTTCGCGCTCGATTACGTGAAGCGCACCGCCACGACCCGGGAGCTGCAGCATGCCGCCCTTGGCGCCCTCTCATTCAAGTGCAACGTGCTGTGGACCCAGCTCGACGCGCTCTACTTCGCCTATGTGGAGCCGCGCCTGCCGCCGCCGGACGCCTGGACCCCAGGCGCGGAGCGCCGGCCATGACCGCACTGACCTCGGCGGACGTGCCCCGCCTGCCCCGGGGCGTGCGGATCCGGTTCGATCCGGTGCGCAACGCCCATGTGCTGCTCGCCCCCGAGCGCGCCTTCGACCTCGATGAGACTGCGGTTGCGGTCCTCAATCTTGTCGATGGGCAGCGCACCGTCGGGACGATCGTGGACGAGCTGACCGCTGCCTTCGATGCCGACCGGGCGGTGATCGAGGGCGACGTGATCGAGATGCTGGGTGATCTCGTGGCCAAACGCGTGGTGGAGCGGTGACATGAGACCTGCCGAATCCTCAGCCCTAGCCTCCGCGGTCCAGGCAGGCCCGGCCGAGGCGGTGCCGCTGACCGCTGACGGCCGTGAGAGCCGGGTCGGGGCGGCGCTCCCGATGCCGATCGGCCTCCTCGCCGAGCTCACGCACCGCTGCCCGCTGCAGTGCCCCTATTGCTCGAACCCTCTCGACCTCGACCGCCGCTCGGCGGAGCTCGACACCGAGACATGGCTTCGCGTTTTCTCCGAGGCCGCGGCCCTTGGCGTTCTGCACGTCCATCTCTCGGGCGGTGAGCCAACCGCGCGGCCCGACCTCGAGCGGATCGTCACGCATTGCGCGGAAGCCGGCCTGTACACCAATCTCATTACCTCCGGGATCGGACAGGCGCTGCCGAAGCTCCAAGCTCTGTTCGACGCCGGGCTCGACCACGTCCAGCTCTCGGTCCAGGCCGCGGACGCCGCCAACGCGGACCATATCGGGCGCCTGAAGGGTGGGCATGCCCAGAAGATGCGCTTCGCCGAGCGCGTCGTGGCGCTCGGCCTGCCTCTCACCCTCAACGCCGTGATCCACCGCGGCAACATCGGTGAGGTCGAGCAGCTAATCGATCTTGCGGTTGCCCTAGGCGCCAAACGCCTCGAAGTGGCGCACACGCAGTACTATGGCTGGGCCTACGTCAACCGGGCCGCCCTCATGCCGGCGCGCGCGGACGTCGACCGCTCGATCACCGTCGTCAACGCCGCCCGCCAGCGCCTCCAGGGCACCCTCGTGATCGATCTCGTGGTCCCGGACTATTACGCCTCCTACCCGAAGGCCTGCGCCGGCGGCTGGGGCCGGCGCCTCATGAACGTGACCCCTTCGGGCAAGGTCCTGCCCTGCCACGCCGCGGAGACAATCCCAGGCCTGACCTTCTGGTCCGTCACGGAGCACAGGCTGCGCGATATCTGGGCCCGCTCCCCCGCCTTCCAGGCTTACCGCGGGACGGACTGGATGCCGGAGCTGTGTCGGACCTGCGACCGGCGAGAGCGGGACTGGGGCGGGTGCCGCTGCCAGGCGCTCGCCCTGACGGGAGACGCCAGCGAGACCGATCCCGCCTGCTCGCGCTCGCCGTTTCACATGCATATCGAGAACCTAGCCCATGTGGAATCTGGGTCCTCCTTACCTCCTGCATACCGCTATCGCGCGATGGGTCGCGCGTCTGGCGACGATGTATCTCAGAACTGTACCGCGCTCAGTAAGTGAGACACCGGGTTAAATCCTACGCGGCCATTATCGTGGGTAGATGTTGATTTCGTCGGACGGCGGGAGTCTGGAACCCGTGTCGTTCGATGAGCCAGGGTGTGCTGTAGCTCTCCCGGAAGGAGAGCAGCACCTGACGCAGTTCCTCGAGAGTGTCGAAGCTTCGCACCCACAGGAGATTCACCTTCAGAATGTGGATGAAGCACTCGGCACAGCTATCCACGAGGAACATGACCGATCCACGCCGGTTCTTTTGGCGTGACGGAGCCGCCTCAATGACGGACTACCATAACCTGCGCAACCGCCGCGCTCGCCTTGATCAAGCCCTCGCGCAAGCTCGACAGGTGCAACATCAGCGGACCACGACACGGTTGCTGTTGGTGATCAATGCCCTTGCCTCTGCCCTGGTGGTGGTTCTCTCGAGACGCTACGGCGTCTTCTGAAGAGAGCCTCAACAGGCATAATGCCTAGTATGGCTCAGAGTCCTCTACGGAGGGATGACGTCGACTTGGATCGAGGAGTAGTAAGCCGCGATGTTAGCGATGTCGGCGTCCGTGAGCTCCTTCGCCACGATGTTCATCGTCTCGTTCTTGCGGACTTCGTCCCGGTATTCAGTCGTGGCTTTCACCAGATACTGCTCGAGCTGACCCGCGAGATTAGGTGACTCCGGGTTCTTCGATAGACCGTCCATGCCATGGCAGGCCTGGCAGACGCCTGCCACCTTTTGCCGGCCTGCACGGGCATCCGCTGCCGAAGCCATTTCAGCACAAGGCAGCACGAGGAGGGCCGCAAGCATGCAAGTGCGGATCATTAGCACACCCTGAATCAAGATTATAGGAGCGGGCGCGCACCTTATACCGTATCCCATAGAGCGGAACCCATGGCTCAAGCGCGAGGCAAGGCGGCTCGACGCTCAGATCATTGGTTCCAGTCACCGAGATCCGGTATTAGAGCTGCGCCCGCCTTTCGGTGTTATTGCCCGTAGGAGATGCGGTAGAGGGCGCCCGCTGTATCGTCCGACACGAGGAGCGATCCGTCCGGCAGCGGCGCCACGTCCACAGGGCGGCCGATATACTCATTGTTCTCTGTCAGCCACCCTTCGGCGAACACCTCTGTCTTATCGGCTGTGCCATCCGGCTTCAGGGAGGTGAACATCACCCTGGCCCCGATCGGCTTCGTGCGGTTCCAGGAGCCGTGCTGAGCCGTGAAGATGCCGCCGCGATACTTCTGAGGGAACATGTTACCGTTGTAGAACACCAGCCCGAGGTCCGCCGCGTGGGCATCCATTTCGACCTGCGGGTTCACGACGTCCGCGGGAACTGGATCGTCCTTGTACTCGGTCGTGCGCACAGTCCCGCCGCCATACCAGGGGAAGCCGAAGTTCTGGCCCGCCTGCGTCGCGCGGTTGAGCTCGCCCGGAGGCCGATCGTCGCCCATGCCGTCAACTTGGTTGTCGGTAAACCAGAGGGTCTTGTCCTTCGGGTTGAACTCGATCCCGACCGAGTTGCGCACGCCCGTTGCAAAGACCTCCTTGTTCTTGCCGTCTTGCTCCATGCGCACGATGCCGCCGACGCCGGTGCGCTTGTAGAGGTCCATCTTCTCCTTGGCTGGTACGTTGAAGGGCTGCCCAAGGGCAATGTAGATCTTGTTGTCAGGTCCGATGCGGCACACCCGCGCCGTGTGATTGTAGCTTTCCTCCGAGGGGGGGATGAGTTCGCCCTGCTTGACCACCTGGAAGGCGGCAACGTCCGGCCCCTCGTAGAAGAACTCGGCGGCCGGGAACTGCAGCACCCGGTTCTGCTCGGCGACGTAGAGGATGCCATCTGGCGAGAAGCAGACGCCGTTCGGGATGTTGAAGGAGACTGACGGCGCGAAGACCTTCACCTCGTCAGCCACGCGGTCCTTGTCGCGATCCGTGACCGCATAGACGTTCTTCTTGCGGGTGCCGACGAACACCACGCCCGCATTAGGACCGACCGCCATGTGACGGGCATCGGGCACGAGCGCGTAGAGCTCGATCTTGAAGCCCTGCGGCAGCTTGATCCTTTGCAGGTTACGCCGGATCGCGTCCGCTCGGCGGCCCTCCTGAGGGATGGGCTTTGGCTCCTCGGTGCCGGTGCTCTGAAAGGCCCCGAGACGGTCGAGGTTGCCGGTGGGGGATTGGGCAGCGGGCTGCGCCAGCACAGGGGACGCGAGAACAGCCGCCGACACAGCGGCCAGCAGAAGACGTTTCATGGTTGCTTCCCTCAAATGCCCGGTTCGCCGGGTTGATGCAGCGAGCCTACTGTTTCGGTAGCGACCATCAAGCGGAATGTGGAGCATAACGTGAGGCAATTTTTACACGACCACATTGTCATATTGAAGGATGCTCGGCCCTTCACCCCCCCTGTGCGGGCGCCGCGGAAGTTCGCGAAGAGCAATATGCCTGTGACATACGACAAGGTAGCTCCTGACAAGTGTTACAAGACAGCTGGGAGCCAGATCTGGCGTGTCGTAAGAGGGGCTAAAGCGCGGGCGGTCAGACTGGAGCGCAGCGGGCT